>CALUPP010000092.1 GCA_944322685.1 Candidatus Gastranaerophilales bacterium | reverse complement strand
AGCCTGCGTCGGATGAGCGTTTTTGCCGTCGCCTGCGTTCACAAAATGCATCGGATAAGCGATTTGGGAGCGGATTTTGTCGATAATTTGGTTTTCGCCGTGGCGGATTACAAAAACGTCAACCCCTATGAAATGCAGGTTTTCAAAGGTGTCTTTCATTGATTCGCCTTTTGAAAAAGAGGAGGTTTTCGCGTCAAAATTCAAAACGTGCATGCCCAGCCGTTTTGCGGCGAGCTCAAAAGAAAAATGCGTGCGCGTTGAGTTTTCAAAAAACATCATGCAGGCCGTTTTTCCGGCCGCTGCGGAGGTTTTTGCGCCGTTTTCGAATTCTCGCGCCGAATTCATCAGCCGCTCTATTTCTTCTTTTTCCAGTCTTTCAATGTCGATTAGGTTTTGCATAGTTTTTTGTTTCCTCCATCTCCTTGGTAGAGGGTCGGGGTGAGGGCAACAAGTGCATTTCAGCCCGATTGCGAAAATTCTTAAATTTTCACTTCTTTTTCCCTGCTTCCCGGCTTCACGAGCGGAATTCCCTCCTTGCAAAGCGGGCAATCCGCGGGCTCGTATGTCACGGGGTCGATTTGCAGCAGAGATTTTATGTTCAAGCCGGTTTTTCCGCACGTTCTGTCCACAATGCAGCCCACAGCAGCGATTTCAACGCCGAAATCCTTTGTCGCTTCAATGGTTTCTTTGATGGTGCGCGCGGTTGTGATTACGTCCTCAATAATGACGATTTTTTCGCCCTTTTCTAGCTTGTATCCGCGTCTTAGTTGCATTATGCCGTCTTTTCTTTCAACAAAAAGGTTGCGTTTGCCCGCCTGTTTTGCGGTTTCGTAGCCGATAATCACCGCGCCGATTGCAGGGGCGACGATTGTGTCAAATTCGACGTCTTTGAGCTTTTCAGCGAGCGCTTTTCCGATTTTTTCCGTGATTTCGGGGTACTGATAAAGCTTTGCGCACTGAAAATAAATATCAGAATGCAGCCCCGACGTCAGGCAAAAATGCCCGTGCAAAACGCCCTCAGCCTTTTCCAAAAGTTTTAAAACATCTTCACTCATTTTATTCACCTTTCAATTTTTCTTTCAAATCTTCAATCGAGCGGATGCCGTTTTCGTACATAAAATCGTGCAAATCGTCCGCAATGCAGCCCGCGCATTCTGGATGGGTAAAATTGGCCGTTCCGACCTGAACTGCGGAGGCTCCGGCACTCAAAAACTCGAAAGCATCCGCCAAATCATAAATTCCGCCGATTCCGATAATCGGAATGTCCAGAACCTGCGAAATTCTGCTCACAACGCCCAGCGCAACCGGTTTAACCGCGCGCCCTGAGAGCCCGCCCGATACGGTTTCTTTTATGAACCTGTTTTTTGCCCAGGTGAGCTTTATTCCCGTGCCTTTCAGCGTATTTATTGCGCTGACCGCGTCGGCGCCGGCTTTTTGGGCGGATTCCGCAATTTTTTCAACCGATGTGACGTTCGGGGTCAATTTTACAATCAAACACCCCGAAAACTCGTCCCTCACCTGCGAAACAAGCCCGTAAAGCGTTTTTTCATCCGTGCCGAACTCAAGACAGCCGGATTTTACGTTCGGACAAGACACATTCAGCTCAGTAGCCCTGATTTTGTGATTTTCGCAGATTTTTGCGAGCGAAACGTATTCCTCAAGCGACGAACCCGCAATATTTATGACAAAATCCATCCCGCCCTTGTTCAAAAGCGGCAATTTTTCCGCCATAAATCGCTCAACGCCAACATTTTCGAGCCCGATTCGATTAATCATGCCTCCGCACGTTTCAAAAATCCGCCGTCCGCTGTTTCCCGCTCTGGGTTCGAGGGTTATGGCTTTTGTGACGATTGCGCCGAGTTTTTTGATGTCGTAGAATCTTGCGTATTCAAAACAGTATCCGAATGTGCCTGAAGCGGTCATTATCGGGTTTTTTATGACAAAACCGCGTCCCAAATCGACCGATGTTTTCAAATCTTGAATTTCTACCATAAAACCGCCTCTCCGTTGAAAACCGGGCCGTCCTGGCAGACGGATGCGGTTTTTTCTCCGTTTTTGTCCTTGATTTTTATCACGCAGCCTCTGCATACGCCGATTGAGCACGCCATTTCTTTCTCCATTGCGACTTCGCAGGGAATTTTGTACCTTTGGGCGATTTCCGCGGTGTTTTGGAGCACGATTTTAGGGCCGCAGGCGTAGATTTTTTCGGGTTTGAATTCTTCAATCATGTTTCTTATGTAATTTATCACGCTCCCGTGAAGCCCTGCCGTGCCGTCGTCCGTGCAGATTTTATCGCATTCGATTCCTTCGGGGATTTCTTTTTCGGTTTGAAAACCCGAAATCAAAAGCGACGGAATCTGCATTTTTTCGAGCTCGGTTTTCAGATAAAAAACAGGAGCAACGCCGACGCCCGCTCCTATCAACAAAGACCTTTTATTTTCGATTTTGAACCCGTTTCCGACCGCACCGACAAAATCTATCTCATCTCCGACGCGAAGATTTGAGAGAAATTCCGTGCCTTTGCCTTTTAGTTTAAAAAGCACGCCGATTTCGTTTCCGTCAAAGCTCGCAATGCTGAACGGGCGGCGCAAAGTCAGCCCGCCGCATAGGATGGACACGAATTGGCCGGGTTTTGAGCTGAAATCGTCCAACGGTACGAATTTCATGAAATATTGTGTCAGCGAAACCTGTTTTATGCTGATTATTTTGGCTTTGTGGTGTTTTTTCAGTTTTGCAACCTGCATTTTTGCTCCCGTTTTCCGTTTTTTCGTTTAAAAATAAAAAAAAAGAAAAAGCGAAAAACTTTTTCTTTTCAGTATGTGTTAAAATTATTATATTTTTTAAATTTAATAGTCATTTATGTAACCTGTTTGATTTTTACCATTATAGGCCTAATTCGGGGGTGAAAGTCAAGCATGTTTAAGACATTTTTACATTTGCGGTTGATTTTTTGTTTTTTCTTGTTTTGTCAATTTTTGGTACATTTTCATCAGCTCGGCAACTGTTTCTGACTCGGAAAGCCAGCGTGTTTTGCCGTTTTCGTCTTTTTTCTTGAATCCGTAGGCTTCCATGACCGCTTTGTCGTTCTCCTGATGGGCTTTTCGCAGCTCTGGCGGCATTGTCAGCTCGTCATAAAGGTCGGCAAGGCTGCATTCGGGGTACAATTCTCTTGCGTCCAAAACGGCCTGCGCGGTTTTTTCGATTTTGGCTTTTTGTTCGTCCGTTGCCTCGCACCAGGGGAAATTGTTGTACACGATGGTGTTTGAGTAGCGGTAA
>CALUPP010000091.1 GCA_944322685.1 Candidatus Gastranaerophilales bacterium | reverse complement strand
AAACAAGCTGTTTTATTTATAAAATCAAGCAATCACCGGCTCGCCGCTTTTTAAATCAATAAAAAACAGGGATTTGTGCAAAGGAAAAGCGGCACGCGAGAGATTTGAAAAATGCGGTGCCGCCTGATTGATGGTGTCATTGCGTATGTATTGAGTAAATCGTTGAGATTATGGAGTTAAGAGTATTGGAGTTATTGTATGTATGCTGCTAAAGATTCGTCGGTAAATTTCATCTCGCGCAGCTTGCGAAGCGCTCTGTTTTCGGTCTGGCGAATGCATTCTTTGGTAACGCCGTAGATTTTTCCGATTTCTTCAAGGGTTTTTCTGCCCCATTCGCCCAAGCCGTAACGCATTCTGACAACAGCCTGCTCACGTTCTTTGAGCTGAGAAATAACGAATTCCAAATCATGCTTTAGCGCGTCAGATTCCAGCGAGGAAAAGACATTTGCCGTTTCATCTTCCAAAACGTCGGACAACGTAACCTCGCTGCCGGAAGAAAGCTCATACGGCGCGTCGATTGAGAGCGATTTGTTATAAGCACCGAGAAATCTGTCGATTTTGTCGGGTTCAATGTTCATTTCTTTTGCCACAACTTCATTTTTCACTGAAGTATTGTACTTTCTTTCAAGCTCAGCCTTGACTTTTGAGAATTTTGAAAGAGTTTCCTGAATGTAAACGGGGATTTTTATGCAGTGCGACTGTTCGGAAATCGCTTTGAACACGGATTGCTTAATCCACCATGCAGCATAAGTCGAAAAACGGTAGCCAAGCTTATAATCGAATTTTTCAACGGCAATCATAAGCCCGAGGTTGCCCTCCTGAATCAAATCCACCATCGGAAGCGCAGCAACCTGGATGGTTTTTCTTACAATGTTAACAACCAGCTTTAAATTTGCCCGAACAAGCTCTTTTTTTGCAGCGAGCGCTTCTTCTTTTGAGCCTTCTTTAGCGATTTTTGCCAGTTCGCGTTCCTGTTCGGCGTTTAGCGAGGGGGTTTTTGCGATTGAACGCAAATAAATGTTAAGTGTGTCGTCGTTTGTCAGCGGCATTACTCTGTTTTTGGCGGGTTTTGTTGATGAGACTGTGTTTTTCATACGATTAACTCCTTGTGACATATCCTAACTTGTTTAATTTTTCGGGAATTGTTCGTTCGGGCTAAACGCCGGGGATTTATCAAATTTTTTGCATGAGAATTAGCAGCAAAGATAGACTCTTTCTGCCGGGTGTAAGACCTGAAAGACTAGTGTTTTAACCTAAACGAGGAATATCATTTGTATATCTTAAATATATCACCGAGTATATACAAAAGTCAAGTGTTTTGTAAAGCAATGTTACAAAAACGTTCAAATTTAAAACGATTTTGTAATATTACTTAACAATTCTGCAAAAAATTGTTTTTTGCGCGATTTTGAGCATGACACCTGCGAAACAACAAATTGATTTTTCCGTTCCGATTCCCCCGGGCGCTCGCAGCTAAATTATTGAATATCACAATCTTTGAGCCCTCCTCCATAGTCACTGCAAAATCAATTTGTTGTTTCACAAACCGCAACTTCCCCCTGCCTGAGGACTTTTATTTCGTCGACGGCCAGCGCAACCGTTGACTCAAGCCCTTTTGCTTCGTTTCCGTAACTTTTTATCACCAAATCAACCGAATCACCGATGAATTTTACCGCCTCGTCGTAATTTTTTGCCGAGGGATGGTTCGAGAGGTTCGCGCTCGTTGTCGCGAGGACGTTTCCGTCGATTATTTCGCACAATTTTTTGTACGTAGCGTTGTTTGGAACCCTTATCCCGACTGTATTTTTGCCGGAAGTTATTGTATCGGGAGTTTTATCGGATTTTTCAAAAATCAGGGTCAAAGCTCCCGGAAAATGCTTATTCATAAGCGATTTCGCCGTTTCGGAAACGTTTTTTACGTAGGGCAAAAGGTTTTCAGCGCTATTCGACATCAAAATCAGGGGTTTTGAGCGGTCGCGGCCCTTGAGCGAGTAGATTTTGTCGACACCGGCTTCATTTTCAGGCAAACAGCCCACTCCCCAGACCGTATCGGTCACAAAAGCAATTACACCGCCGTTTTTCAGCGTTTCGTTTAATTTTTTTTGAAATTTCTCGTCCTCAAGTTCGCCAAACATCGTTATCTCCTGATTATTTTGCTTTTGAGGCGTCCGTAAAGCTCAAAAACGTAAGGAATTTTGAGAATTGCGCTCAAAACGCTGTACAAAACGCCGCAAATGGCTGTTATTATTATAATTTTGAAAATCAGCATCAGCCAGGTCGGCTCAATGAATTTGTCCCAAATTTTGTAAACTTCAAGGCACCCGAAATAGGTAATCGTTGCTGCGACGGCCATTTTGAACAGATTTTTGAAATAAATTCCGTAATCCATGCTCATTTTTTTCTTAATCAAAAGCCCGAGCCAGAAGCCGTTTATCAGGGTAACAAATGACGTAGAAAGCGTGATACCGCCGATTCCCAGCTCTTTTACAAACAGATAGTTAAGGATAAATTTAATCACAACCGACGAAAACGCAACCAGAAAAGGCGTTTTTGAGTCGTTAAACGCATAAAATACCCTCGTGATGGAATCTCTGAAAACGTAGGGGATAATTGCGATAGAAAGGTAACAAAGCGCCTCGGAAACCATCATCGTGGCGACCTCGTTGAACGCACCGCGCTGGAAAATCAGCTGAATCGCGTTTGTTGAGAGCAGAATTATCAAAACAAGAATCGGAAACGCAACAAAATTGAGCAATCCGACGCCTTTGTTGAAATAATAGCGGATTTCGTCGTAATTTTTTTCGCCGACGAGCTTTGAAAAAATCGGGAACAACGGCACGAGAAAAGCAGTAACCAAAATGCCCACAGGGAACTGAAAAAGCCTGTTTGCGTAGCCGATTGCGGACCAGGCGCCCTCTTGGAGCTGAGAAGCGAAAAACATGTCAACATAAATGTAAATTTGGCCAACAGTCGAGCTCAAAATCGCCGGAAACAGCAATTCGAGGATGTTTTTGAACTGCGGATTGTTGAAAATGTCAAAATTCGGCTTAAAACTGAAGCCGAGCGATTTCAATTTCGGCAGCTGGTAAACAAACTGGCACAAAGCGCCGATTGTGGTCGCCAGAGCGAGCATATAGCCGGAATTGTCATGCCGGACGAGCGAAATTATCGCGATAATCGCAATGCTCATAATCATCGGCGAAATATTCGGGATGAGAAATTCCTTGTACGTAATCAAAATCCCGTAATAAATCCCCACGACGCCGCCAACGACCAAAACCGGCGTCATGATTTTCAAATGCAGGCTCGCAAGGTGAATAAGCTGCGGACTGCCGTTTGAGATGATGATTTGCATGATGACATCCGAAAAAACAAAACAAAGAACGCCCAAAATCATAAAAACAATAAAAGATGAGGTCAAAAACGTGTTAAAAAGCTTGTTAACCTGCGGTGGGGCCTTTTCGTCGAGATTTGGAATGAGTTTTGAAAAAACAGCAACAACCGCGCTGTGAAAAGGCCCCCCGATTCCGCCAAGAAGAACGATTGCGAGCGCCGGAATCTGGTATGCGTAAAAATACGCGTCAGAAACCATGCCCGCGCCGTAATAATTCGCTATGACAATATCACGCAAAAAACCGATTATTTTGCTTATTACCGTTACGAAAGCGATTATCCATGCTGCTTTTAAAAGGCTTTGGGTGCGTGTCATTGGCTGTTCCTCTTGTCGCAGTTGAGTTCTGCGTAAATTTTTACTGATTTTTTATGATTGTCCGTATACGGGAGCATAAAAGTAATCTGATTCCGCCCTTTTTGTATATAAGGCGAAATATCCACCTCAACAAGCTTGAACGGATGCGGCGCAATCTCAAGATTGAGCTGTTTTCTGTTGATTACGACCGTCAGGTTTGTGAATTGGAATTTATTTTCAATTTTTAAGACGGTATTTTTGTTTTTTGTGTAAAAAACCTGTGTTTCGATGTCCTGATTTGGCTCATTCGTGAGCGTAACCGGAACTGTGGTCGTTTGAATGCCCGTGTAATAATGTTTTAGGATTTCATCGTAAGAATATCCCATAGAAGCCATCATTCCTGCGCCCCACTGGCTCATTCCGACGCCATGCCCGAAACCTCCGCCCGTGACGACAATTTTTTCGGGATAACCTTGCGCATCGCTGCTGATTTCAAAAATAATATTCGCAGAGGGCAGCGCTTTTTCGGATTTTTTGAAAACGCGCCGGATTACCAGCTCTTTTTGCACGACAAAAGTGTTTTTGTCCGTTTCAATCTGCACGGCCATGGCTTTTCCGGAAACACCGCGGCGGATGACCTTTATATTTTTAAGTTTTCCGAAATCATTTTCATTTTGCAGCGCAGGCCTTACAAATCCCGTCGAGGAATTGGCTTTGAGCGTTTTTTTCAGCACATTTTCAAGCTCCTGCCCGCTCCATTCGCGGCTCCAGCGGAAATACGGTGATTTGTTGTCAAAAGTCGCCGGAGTATCCTTGTAAAATGCAATTACATCGCCTTCTTTTTCAAGCTTGCCGATTTTATCGTTGTCCGGAACGCCTTTTAAGTAAGGGATTTGAACCGCAGGGAACGTTTTTGCGTTCGGGTCGGAAAAAGCGTTTTCATAGCTTTCGGTATGCCCGCCCGCAGTGGAGCTGTAAAGAGCCAAAATCAGCTCGCCGTTGTACATGGCGACGATATTTTCCGTTTCAACAATTGCCCGGTCAGAAAGCGTCTGCTCTGTCCCTGCGCCAAAATAAACCTGACATGCAACAGAATCGCACACATCAAAATTGTGATAATTGCGTTCCCTGGGCTTCAAAACGTAATTTCTGGCGGTTATTGTCTGCGCCTTAAGCGCCTCAAGCCCGAAAGCCACCGGCATTTCGTTGGGAACCACGCCCCTGAGGTACGATTCAAGGTCAAGAACGTTGATTATGCTGAATTTGTCCTCTTTCTGGGTTTTTGTAAGCTCAAAAGTACCGCGGTAAATCGCGGGTTTTCCTGCTCTTTTGAGATTTGGCACATAAAGAAAGCCGTTTTCGGAATTCGCTGCAATCGGCCCCGTTAAGCCGTTCGCAACCTCTTTTCCGTTCATATAAACGTCAAAAAGCCCGTCTTTCATTTCAATTGTGGCGATTGTATTGGCCAAAAACTCGCAAATCACGCTTCCCGTCGATTTATCTATCAGTTCAAAGTCGTCCGTAGCCGAGATTTCCGCGGTTTGGAAGTAATAATTGGCAAAATTATTGTCGCTTATGCCCACTTTAACCATTTTTCCGCCCTTTGCCTGAACAGCCTCGGCGTCCGGAGCGATTTGAAGCAAAACTCCCAACAAAACAAAAAATACTAATAATAATTTCTTCATAATACTCAACTTTCTTAAAGTAATTTTATCCAAAATCATTTTTAAAGTACAGCGGTTGAATTTTGCGAAAAAAATTTAAAATTTTTCCTTTTTTGTGCCGATATTTTGAAATGCCGGCGCTCCGGCAAAGCAGCGTCCGTTTTCGCATCGAGCAAAGCCCGTCAGAGTTGCTTCAAAGAAAAAATCTTGAACTTTTCCCGTAAAAAATCCTGCTTCCGACCCTCGAAAATTTTCTCAAAATATGATAATATTGACGGCATGGCAAAGATTAGAAATTTGACATTTCATGACATTCCCAAGCTAAAAAAAATGATTTCAATGATTTCTGACGCCCAAAACGGAGAAATCGCTTTCGGCTACCGTTCTTTTATCCCGTTTCCGGTCAATTTTATAAACAATCTTTTGCCGCTGAACCTCAGAAAGCTCACAGAATCGTTTGTCGCAACGGAAAACGGGCAAATTAAGGGGATGATTTCCCTAAAACCGCAGCGCGGAAACCCGCACAGCTGGAATATTTGCAATCTTTTCCTCGGAGAGAATTCTTATGATACAGGACGCCAGCTAGTCGGCTATGCCACGGCAAAATACGGTGCTATGGGCGCAAATACGTTCACTGTGCGGATTGATGAGGATTTGGATGAGCTGATGGAGCTTTTTTCCAAAGGATGCGGGTTCAGGATGTGCTCATCAGAGCATCTTTGGAAAATGGATGAAGTAAAGCTCGTCAAAAGCACGCTGGACAAAGGATTTTTCAGGCCTTTTAAAAATTCTGACGCACAAGAGGCGGCGAATCTTCACAATGATTGCATTTTTCCGCATTTTCGCTACTCGCTTGCCCGAAAACAGCAGGAATTTTACGACGTAATTTTACCGGGTTTGAGCGCAACGTCTTCATTTAAGTATATTTTTGAAGATAACGGGAAAATCAAGGGCTATTTCAAGCTCCAGACGGAAGATAACTTTAATTTTGTGCTTGAAATTGACTTGGTGCAAGGCTATGACGATTGTTTTTCCGACATAATAAATTTTGCAATCGGCCAGATTCTAATGAGAAAAAAAGAGTTCAATTTTTACGTCCTGAACAAAAAATACCAGATTTCCGGCGCAAAATTTGAAGATTATCTTTCAAAAAACGGTTTTAGCGGGCTAAAAAACCGGATTGTGATGGTCAAGGATTATTACAAAAAGATTCAGGAAGAACAGCGCTCGCAAAAGCCCGCCATTGTTTTCACCGATATTAACCGAAATCCCGCGTTTTAATAAA
>CALUPP010000090.1 GCA_944322685.1 Candidatus Gastranaerophilales bacterium | reverse complement strand
TTATTTCAAACAAATCTCCGCCCGTAACATTCTGAATCTTTTGCGCAACGGCTTTTGTGTTGCCCGAGTAAGAATAATATGCCACAAGAACCTTTTTCCCGCTCATATTGACCTGTTCATTTTGTTGAGATGAAACATGATAAGCATAAAAACCGCAAAATGCTACGATAATTATTATAATTGCCAAAAAATACCATATTTTTTTCATTCAGCGGGCCTTTTTGCATTATGTTTTACAAACATATCATATTTTACAGGCTGGAGCTAACTCTAAGTCAAGCATGATATTATATATCAAATTCGTTTAATAACGGCTAAAATTGGTGCTCTCAAGTTGTTTTAATTTCTTAGAAATGATTAGATTTTTGAAACAAAGTCACAATGACCTTGTTTTAATTAAATCCGGCATAAATTATATATAAATACCGCTTATGAAATATGGAGAATTTCCAATCTGTGAATTATAAATTCGATTTATCTTGTTTTTCTTCTTTTTCTGTGGATTTTTGGGCTTTTCTAGCTTCTTTTGCTTCTTGTTTTGCTCTTTTTCTGAGGTTTTTCATTTTTGTTGATTCTTTCAGACCGCACTGCTGGGGCAACTTTTTGTAATATTCGCGTTTTTCTTCTTCGGTGGTTAGTGTTTCTGCATATTTAAGACCTTGTTCAAATTTTTCTTTTTTATCCCTATAAGAAACATGCTTGAATTTTGTTGCGCCGTGGCAAATCATTGGAATTCCAATAGGCGCTGTAATCAAAAGATCAGTCAAAACAATTCCCGTAATCATTTCGCCCAATGCACCGCCTCTGGAAAAATCTTGCCTTGGATTTTGATATTTTTCGGGAACGTAGTCTTCCCATTTTGGTATTTCCGTTTTTATTGAACTTTCCTCAGCTAAAAGCAAACTTTGGGAAATAAAAATAGTTAAAATAATTAATAAAATTCCGAACTTTTTCAACCATGGCTCCTAAAAAACTTATAAATTATCATTATGATGCATTTTTACATAAATCAGTATAATTTACAAGTTTTTGTGAAATTTTGTTTACAGCCAGTTGG
Organism: Candidatus Gastranaerophilales bacterium; assembly: GCA_944322685.1. Classification (GTDB taxonomy): domain Bacteria; phylum Cyanobacteriota; class Vampirovibrionia; order Gastranaerophilales; family Gastranaerophilaceae; genus Spyradomonas. The sequence goes on along the minus strand of CALUPP010000090.1, from coordinate 24,059 downwards.
GATGGTAATAAATCGTGATTATATTATCCGGTTTGAGTTTTACATGGCCGCCTTTGATGAAATTTGTCAAAGAACCGGTCGGCGGAAGCGGCGTCAGCGCCCATTTTAACGGAAAAACCAGCAGGCTTAAATCAAAACCGTATTTTTCGTATTCTGCGGTGAGCCGGCTGCTTTCTATTCCCGGTATATTAAAATTTCCGATGATTACGCTGGCCGGAATTCCGTTCATTCCGTTAGCAATAATGGTTTCTACCCTCGCAGTAACCGGAGTTCCTTTGCGAATAAGGGTTTTGCCGTCATATTTAACTCTTTCAACCGTGATAAATTCCAAAATTTGCCCCTCATAAAGGTCTTTTTCGGAATCCACTTCAGAAGCGATGGAAAGTTTTATCGGAATGGCCGTTGTGTCTTCAAAATTGTAATTTTCCAGGTATTGAGGACGTTCTATCGCTTTTTGTGCAAGGGTTTTATTGACAAAATCATCCTCAACCGCGAAAGCAGTGCCGCAGAAAATCAAAATTGAACATAAGACGGAAAATATTTTATTCATATTTGAGTTTTTCATTGGAATTCGTCCTTATTTTTTCTTCAAGCATTTTTCTGTTGCTTGCGGAGGTCAAAAGGAAATTTTGGTAGTATTTGTTGTTGATATATTTGTTGTTTTTAAGAAAATAGGGGTATTTTGTGTAAATATATTCGTAAATTACGGCCAATCTTTTTGATGTGAGATTGTGATTCGAAATCATGTCAAATCTCTGCTGCGGGGCTGTTTTTTGGATGTAAATAATCAGCGCTACTGGGTCATAGCCGGCATTCACCATAAAATCAACCGCTCTTTTGTCCGCAACTATCTCAAATTTCTTCGGGGCGGCCTTTACCTGAATTGACCTTAAAAAACCGTTGCAAACCCCGTCAAAAGACCTTATGGCTAATGAAATTTCTCTCGCTATCATCGCCGCAAGCTCGTCGTCGCTTTCGGCGGATTTGTACATTTCGTCATAAATAACAACCTGGCGCTTTGTGAGCGTTTTATCCGACGTCAAAATATTTTTTTTGTCCTGTTCATCGTAAACAAAAACAATCCTTTGGGGGATTTTGTTGCGATTAAGGATATCAAATCCGATTGAATCGATTCTCGTTTGGATTGAGTTTATTTGCTCGGGAGTGTTTTCAATTGCGGCGCTGATGTTTTGAAACAAGCAGAGCGCAGCCATTATTATCAAGATATTTTTTATCATTTTCATACTCTTTTTTAGAATTACCAGGCTTTCAAAATTTATATTAGCATAATTGTTGTTTTGAATAAAATTATCTATAAAAACGCTATGGCAAAAAAGTTTTTGTTCATTTTTTAATAGAAACATCATGCTTTCCGTAAAAAATACAATCACATTGTCGCTAAACTCAAAACTCGCCGAGGCTGCGGAAAAATCGCGCCGAATTATGCAAAAATACAAAGAAAATGCATTCAAATCAAAGACAATCAGTGAGATGCTTTCTGATAAATTTGAATACAAGGGCAAAAGACCCGGCATAATCTATATAAAAAACGCAAAAAACGGCCGTCCGGTTGAAGCAAAACTGGTTGTTGACCGCCAATACATCGCAAATTTCCCCGGAGCAATGCAAGAAACCTATTCGTTGAAAGATGACTATAACAGGCTGATAGGAGAAAAAACTTTTATCGTAAAACGCAATAATGACGGCACATATAGGATGCTGCCCGGTGAAATGGTTAATTACAGCAGGGATTTTTCCGGGGTGGGCTTTCGGCTTGACCAAATCCAAATAGAAAGAGCTCTTATGCTCAATATTTCTGCAATTCCGCGTGATGCAACTGCAAAAGCAACACTCTATCATACAAAAATGGGCTTTTTGCCCGTAGAAAACAGGCTTGTGGAGCTAAGAGACGGTGATAATCTTGATGATTTTGTCAAAAAAGAATTTAATTCTTATAGAAAAAGCATACCGCTTGAGAAATTTGTCCCCATTGTGGTTCAAAAGGACGGAAAATTTTATATAGATATTAACAAAACCATTGCAAATGCCAATCTTCAGAAATGCAAAGAGATTATTGAGCGGACAAAAGTCCGAAGAATACTGGCTCTGGAGGCTGCAATGTCATATTTGAGGCTTGGAGGGGAAGAATTGATGCGCTGGAAAAAGCTTTTAGAGGGGCATTCCATCTTGGAACGGCTGAAAATAAACCTTAGCGGCCCATAAATTTGAGCCGTTCTTCCAAAATCCGGTATCTTTCGGTATAATGGGGCGAATTCGTTGTTTTGAGGCGGCTTTGCAGCCAAAAAAGCTCAAAATCCAGCGCAGCTTTGATTCCGTCGGCCGTGCGGGCGGTTGATTGCTGTTTTTGGACATCAAATTTGATTTTTCTTGTTTCAAACGCGTCCAAGCCGTGTTCTTGCATTTTTTCCAAAAATGGCACTGAATTTGTCGATATTTTTCCGCCCAGAACGAATTTTTTGCCGGCGGCATGGGTCTTTTCGGCGATATCGCAGGCCGTTTTGAGAATTTTTTCAGATTCAACGTCTTCTGTGTTGCCCAGCGATTCGCAAAGGTCATTTCGGCCGAAAACGACCCCTTTTATTCGGGCAAAATATTCCGAATTAATGATTTTTGACGCATTTTCAACGCCAGCGGCCGTTTCTATGTTTATATACAAATTTTGTGTAAAATCAGCCCCGAAAACCGACCCGGCCGAGCGGACAAATTTTTCCAAAGCATATTCTGTTTCAATCATCGGAGCAACAACGGAGTTCACGCCGAGAGATTTTAGGTCAAAAAGGTCGCGGACAGACGCGCAGCCGCCGATTTTTACGATAAAATCAAGCCCAGCTTCATCCGCCAGCTTTTTTAGCAGCGCAGCGTCCTCAAAACTCGCGCCTTCCGCCTCAAATTCCGCTTTCAGCGCGGCTGCATGGTGATTTTCTTTCAGGCTGAAAAGCATTTCGGCCATTTTTTGCTCAGAACTGTTCATTTTTCCCTCTGTTTTGATTATTTAATTTTACAACAACCCAAGAGGAATGAAAAAGAGCTGCTAAATGTTCTCATCCGCAAAAAATCGGTCGCTAGATTCCGTGATATAATTGTCCAGGTCGTCCCATGCGTCTTTTGACTTCAAATATGCCAAAATTTCTTCCCGTCCGCCTTTTTTAAGGAGCTTTGCGGTTTCATATTTGCCGGTTTCATCGGTTACAATGGCCTCAAGCAGGCGTTCTGTGCATTTTGTGGAGGTGTTTTCCGGACTGAGCCTCAATCCGACCCGCCCTACGTAGCGCAGAGGATTGTCATTCAGGTATTCTTCGCTGATTTCACGAAAATATCCGACATCAGACAGCTCAAACTCGGCCCTGTTTGTAAAATTATCCAAAAATTCCAGCATTTTGTCCGTTGGTTCTCCTTTTGGCATCGTTGTGTAGGTTGTTTTTGGGGTTTTTTCTATATTTTGAAATTTATTTATCTTCATAAAACAATTTTACCTCTTTTTTGATTGTAAACAAGCTATTTTATCTGCCCGAGTTCATGGTGAATCCTGATTATGTTGTCGATGTCGAGCTGTTTGTCCAGGCCGGCCGGCAAAACCGGCTTTTTAACCGGTTCTTTGAGTTCTGTCTTTCTTGCGTAGGCGTAGCACTCGGTCAGGTATTGCGAGAGCAGTTTTTGCTGCGGATTGTCCTTGTCTTTGTAAATATTTTTGATAATTTCCGGTAAATCACCAAGAATTGCGGCTTTTTCGGGGTTCCCGTTAATCAAATCCTTGCCTTCGCGCAAATCATAGATAATATGTTCGCTCTCCGCCAGTTCGTTGATTGCTTTTCCGCGGATTTGAAGCTCGCTTACCGCGCCGTTTTTGTGTTTTATGTTCATCTGCGCGGTTGTGTAGCCCGAAGCTTTCAGCGCGCCTTTTGAGTTGAAAAATGCTTCATAATCCATGTTTGCGGTATTTGATTTGTTTACGACCGAGGTGATAACCGGGTCATAGCCTTGTGCGCGGCAGTGCTGGCGGATTTTTTTGATTTGTTTGCTTGAAAAATAAGGTTTCAGCCCGTCACCGCAGTAGTTTTCGAGCGACAAAATCTCAATTTCGCCCCTGTCTATCGCGTTTATAAGGTCGTAAACGAGCCTGTCCGTGGCTTCTTCGGAACAGTCGTCCAAAACCATCCTCGCTCCGATGGTATCCTGGATGTCGTCGCGGATTTTTTGCAAATCATCCAGCGCCTGGGCTTTCAGAGTTTGCAGACGTTCAATTTCCGCGTTTACCTGTTCTTGTGTGCGGGGTTTTTTGCCGGCTGCGATTTCTTCGGGGCTTAAATTCATTGATTTTTGGGCTTTTGCTATCTGTTTGTCAAAGGATTCGAGCCTTCTGTAATGTTTTTCAAAGATTTTTTCCATATCTTTTACGCGCGACATGAACTGCGCATCTTGAACCGACGTGAAGATGCCCAAGTATTCCCGTTTGACCTGTTCTATGGAGTTTACCGCCTCTATGTACATATTTCTTGCGCTTGCGGAGATTCTGGCGTTTTGCAGGGGTGTATATTTGCCGGAATAGTCGGGATGGTCATAGACCTGCGTTTTTGTGCCGATTTTCTGCTTGTTTTCCATCTTTAGCACCCATTTTGGCATGCCGAGCTTCACCAGAACATCTTTAAATTCGTCCGAATAAGCCGAAAAATCTCCCTCGGCCGCTACTGCCAGAAATTCTAAGCGGTTTGTGTAGGCATAATCCGTATGTCCCGTGCTGATTCCGTTTGCTTCCAGCCCGGCTTTGATTTCGTCGTAATATTTTTTGTTTCTTATAATAAATTCTGAATTTTCGCCATTGAACGAGCCAAATTCAAAATCAGGATACAAATCGTTTTCATGCATCATTTCGTGGCGCAAAGCGTATAAAATTGCATCCGGTGAGTTTTCCTTAAATCCGATTTTTCTTTGGGCTGAATATTGGTATGCGACGGCATCCGGGGATTTTACATAACGGCTGTCAATTGACGTAAAATCGATTACTTTCGGGAATTTTGCCTCCTGTTTTCCCGCTTTTTTCCATTCGAGAAGCTCGTTATAAATCAGCTGGAGCGATTCGGGGTTGTTTGTGTTGCTCATAAAGACCTTTACGCCGAAATCTTTGTCGATTTTTGCGGCAATTTCCCTTGCTGCGGGCGAAAGTTTGCTCAAATACCTTGTTTCATATATACGCGAGGCTGTTTTCGGGTCGGCGGTGTCCTCTATGTATTCTTTTATCGGCGCTATTTCTTTATCCATCAGCAAATCGCGCTCTTCTGCCAGGCTGACCTGACTTTTGGGCTTGAAAAATTTGTTTCTGATGCTTTGATAAAGCGATTTTTGCTCGGGTTTTGTATTTTCGAGAATATCAAGCATTTCCTGGGCTTTTTGGGGATTTTTTTTCGAAAGCTCGGTCAAATATTTTTCCACCTGGCCGTATGGCTTCTGTTTTCCGGCTAAAACACGGTCCAGCCCGTAAATGTAATCAATTGAATCAAGAGTTTCTTCACTAAGGCCGTATTTGTGCGGATTTTCAAAAAATTCGTCGAGTTTTCTGTACGCTGCGATTTGCAAATCCTTATCTTCAATATTTTTTATCTTGGAAATGCCGTGATAAAGCTCAGATGAAGACATTGGCTTATTCGTAAGCCTGTTGTATTCCGAAATGCGGCTTTTGAGCTTTTTATTGGTCGTGAGGTTCAAAGTTGCTTCTTCCACCGCATCATCGGCTAATTTTGCGATTTTTTCATAGTTAAAACCTGACGAGTCGCGCATGGTTTGTGTCAATTCGTCAAAGAATTTTGAACCTTTCGGCACGATTTCTATTGCGGTGAACACGTTTTGTTCGTATGATGCGGCATTTAGCGTCAAAATTTGCTTTACATCTTCCGGCAGCTTGTCGCTTTGATAAGCAATATAGCCTTTTTGGACAAAAGACGGGATATCCGACATCATAAACAAGTATTTTCCGTCGGCGTTTTGCTCTTTCAGCGCTTTTTTCAGCGCGGGCAGGCTCTCGTCGTTCATATATGCAACGGCTTCTTTTATTTTGTAAAGCCCGTCCAGCTCGTTTCCGCGGTCTTTTACGGCATCGATTACCGTTTCATAATGGCTTATGTTGTCTTCTTTTATGTTTCTGAGTAGGTAGGAAAGCTCTCTGTGGCTGAAATTATCGGCTTTTATGTCCAAAATGTCCTCAACCAGCCCGAGATTTTGGCTCTTTATCAGCGCAGGATTGGAAATTACCGTGCGGAAAAGCTCAACATTGTTCGTTTCAGTGATTTTTTTGTAAATCCCCGGAATTTTTGCGAGATTTTCGGGATTATACGATTTTTCCATCTGTTTAATTTCAAAATCCGTGAAAATCTGCTTTCCGGACGCATCAAGGTACTTTGACATCTGATTTTTGAAAGCAGCTGCCTGATTTGAAGCTGAATTTGCGGATTTTGGAGATATTGAATGAAATTTTTTCTTTGCGAAAGCCGAAATTTTTGATTTATGCCCCAAAACCAGCGACATTACTTGCGAAAATCCCTCGCCCTCAAGGCTAATCTGCCCCGTGAGCGCCAAATCGCCCGCAAGGCTGATTGCAGCGTCGGTTCCCATATCTGCGACGCTGCCAGCAAAGGACGCCAGCCTTGGTGAAAGCGTTTTTTGCAGGCTTTTTTTGGCTGCGAGCCCGGTTTTGCTTGCAATTGCGCCTCCGCCCGCGCCAATGCCCGTTAATGCGGCATTTACGGCTAATTCTTTGGTTAATCCGATGATTTTTTCGGAATCTTTGTGATTTTTTGTCATTTCGTCGTAAAGCTCGGTTCCGACGCCGCCAAAAGCCGAAATTCCCGCTCCTGCAAACGCTGCGGGCGGAAAAACCAGCATAGAGCCCGCCATAATTACCAATCCGGCCGTTTCAACGGTTCCTCGTATTGATTCTACGCCCTCCTGCTGGTCTTTTAAGTACGCTCTGGCGAGTTTTTCGGAATTTGCCTCGCCGTAGGCCTCTACGTAGCTTTCTGCGTATTCTTCGGCGTATTGTTCGCGTGTTTTTCCGTCGAGAAGCTTTTCATAGTTGCTTTCCAGGCTTTTTATGACGTTTTCTGCGGCCTGCGCGTAAGGTACGGGTGCATATTCGCTGAAATTTGAGCCCTGTTTGACGTTTAATTTATTTTTTAGCCGCCCGTTTTCAAAAACCAGCCCCTCAAACCCTGACAAATCCTGCAAACCTTTGTTCAAAGCGGCTTCATCATCGCCGTAGAGGGATTTTAAGGATTGGTAAAGCGCGGTTTCGAGCCTCCGGTTTGAATTTTCTGCGAGTTGCGGCGAAACTGCGGACTGATTGTTGCCTTTTACGAGCGCAAGCGGCTCGAAAAGCGTATTTTTGATTGTATCCAGCCGAATTCCGCTTGATTCAATCAGCTGGTATTGAGCGCTTTTTGTGTTGTGCGTGAAAATCTTGTCTTTGTCAAATTCCACGCCGCGTTCGAACTTAAAAACCTGCTCAAATGTCATTAATTCGTCGCCCGCAGTGATTTCGTAAGCGGATTTCGGGGTTCTTTTGGTTTCGTTGACGAGCGTTTGGCCGTCGCCGTTTTGTACGATTTTTGAGGTTTCATTTGAGGTTTCCATCTCAAAAAGTGCGTTAAAATTCTCAATTGCGTCGTCAAAATTTGCACTTCCCTCCTGCGGAAGCCTCAAAATGTTGTCCTGCCAGCGTTTTACCTGCTCAGGAGTGAGCGTGTTGATTTTTTGCGCAAGATTTTGCTTTTCTTGCTCCGACATTGTTTCAACTCCCGGAAAAATCTCCAGCAGCGTGCCTTTTAGCATTTCGTAGTATTTTGCTTTTGTCAGATTGTTGTTATTTGCAAGCTCAAGGAGCTCGTTGGATTTCGCCTGAAGATGCAGCGCCCGCACCGTCGACGGAAGCGATAAAAACGACGCATTTTTTTCTTTCCATTTGTCGTAAAGTTCTCCGATTTTGCCGTTGTCGACGCTTTTTGTTATTATTGCAAAACCGGTTTCAACGTTTTGGTTCAAAGATTGAACCGCAAAATCTTTTGATTCTTCATAGGTCAAAGGTGTTAAAATTTCGTTCGAAGGTGCGGAATTCTGCGCTGAACCGACGTTGACCCCCATAAAATTCCAGCTGTCGTCCTCAATTCCGGCTGTTTTTGCGGCGGTTCCGTTCAAAATCGCTTGCAGTTTTTCGCTCAGGGCTTTTTCGCTGAGAGTTTCGAGTTTTTTTGCGCGTTCTTCCAGCGCAGCCCCGGAAAGCCCCTCGGCTGCGGCGATTTGCTTTGCTATTTCGGATTTATTTACAACGGTCATTACTTTCCTTCCGTATCTGATATATTTATCGGCATACGGGCAGAAAAATTTAGGATTAAACCGCTTTTGTTAATAATTTGTTACAAAATCTTTAATAAAAATCCGAATATCGTCCGAAACCTTTTACAAAAGCACTTTTACGACAGCTTTTTTGACATAAGCCGGCTCTTTGATTGAAATGCAGGGCATGTGGGCGTCCTGGGGCATAAAAATCAGAAAATCGCCCTCTTTTGCCCCGGCAAAATCTCCCTGTCCGTTCAAAAAAACAATATCTTTTTCTTCATCGTAATCAACTGCGGGCGAAAACTCCCCGATTTTCCCGAAACCGAGCCGTTCTGAGCCTTTTATGATGTACTGGATGTCCAGATATTTTCTGTGTGCCTCGAATTTGCCCTGTTCGAGCAGTTTTGTTTCGTAGTCCTGCACGGAAACGTAGATTTTTTCGCCGTCGATTTCGTATTTTCCGTTTTTGTATTCCGAAAGGTCTGTGTTTTCAAGGAATTTCAGGCCTTTTTCGACTCTTTCGCCCAGTCCGTAGTAAAATTTTGCGTTTTTTAAGCTGTCAATAATCATATATTTTCTCCAAAAACTAATTTCTTCAAATTTTCGTCCGCAGCAATGATTTCGCCCGCCATATATATGGAGCCCGCAATGATTTTCAGCGTTTTGGGTCTGTCAATCAGCGATTTCAGCCCGTCCGGCGGGATTTTTTTTATACCAACCGGCGAAACTGCGGCGATTTCGTCGAAATTTGCATGATTTTTATGCGAAAACTCGTAAAAATAAACCTCATCTTCCTGTTTAAAAAGGGTTTGGGCGATTTTTGCAAAATCTTTGTTGCGCAAAGCCCCGAAAATCCAGAGTCTTGGGCTGTCCGGAAAGTAAAAATCCAGGCTTTCACGCAGTTTGCGAGCTCCGTCGGGATTGTGCGCGCCGTCAATTATGAGGTTTTTTTCTTTGAAAAATTGGATTCTGCAAGGATGAAAAACGTTTTTCAGCCCTGATTTCAGCGCTTCCTCCGGTATTTTTAAGCCGATTTGATTCAGCGCCTCGATTGTGAGCGTTAAATTTTCCTCCTGAAAATGCCCGAGAAGCGAAAATTCATAAGTTTTTCCGTTGATTTTCGCAAAATTCGTTCCGTTTTCGTATTTTATGAGCGCTTTTTCCGCCGGTATGAATATTTTTGCATTTTTTTGCTCCGCTGCGTTTTTTATTACCTCAAAACCCGCGTTTTCTTTAAGGCAGACAACTTTTGAACCCGTTTTTATGATTCCTGCCTTTTCAAACGCAATTTTTTCGATAGTATCGCCCAGTCGTTCGGTGTGATCCTTGGAAATCGACGTTATCACCGAGCACAGGGGTGTTTCAATGACATTCGTCGCGTCAAACCGCCCCCCGAGGCCTGTTTCAATAACGCAAACCTCCGCATTTTCGTCGCTGAAATATTTAAACATCGCTGCGGTCAAAATCTCAAACTCGGTAGGGTCAATTGCGTTTTTTTCTGCAATTTTTAGGATTTCAAAGACGATTTTTGCGAATTTTTCTTCCTCAATGGGCTTGTTGTTGATTTTTATGCGCTCCGTGTAGCTCACAAGGTGCGGGCTGGTGTAAAGTCCGGTTTTGTACCCCGCCTCCTTGAGCACGGAGGCCAAAATCGCGCATACGGAGCCTTTTCCGTTCGTTCCTGCGACGTGAATGCATTTGAGATTTTTGTGCGGATTGCCCAAAATCCCCAGCAGCGCGTTTATTCTTTCCAGCCCGAGCTTAATTTTGAACTTTTGAGCCGAAGTCAAAAGCCCCAGAGCCGTTTTGTAGTTCTCCATTTCTTCTCCCACCGTAAATCCGTTGATTTTAAAGAATCGAGCCTCCGGATTTTTTCAAATAGAAGCCAAAACCGACCTCTTTGTATTGAGAAAGCTCGTTTTTCAGGTTGTAATTCTCTTTGTTGAGCTCGTTCAGCTTGTAGCGCAGGGTTTCGTTTTCTGTTTTGCAGCGCACAAGCTCAACAACGACCTCGTCCATTCCGTCGAGCTTTTCATCGATGATTTTTGTCAATTTTTGGGTTAAATTTTCTTCCAGCCGGTCGATTGAGGTCAAAATCCGTTCGGTATTGGCCGAGGGTTTGGGCATAGGCGGGAACATCGGCGAGTTTACGGCCAATTTTTCAATTTTTTTTGCGACCGCTTCCTGAAGCGCGGGCAATTTTTGTGAAAGTTCGGGCTGTTTTGCTGCTTTTGCCTGTTTTATCGGCACAGCGGGTTTTACCGGCACGGAAACCTTGCTCGCTGCCGCTTTTTGGTGCAGGCTGTGCATTCTTTTCAAGATATCCACGTCATCTTTTGAAAAATATGTGCGTCCGTGACGGTCTTTTTTCGGCATCAAAGAAACTTCCGCACAAAGTTTTGCGATTCCTTTATTATCCAGTTTTAAAAAATTTCTTACTGTTTCTACGGAGAAATTTTGTTGTAGTTTTTCCTGTTCATTCACTGCGTTAGCCAACGTCATTCCCTTTTTTACCATTATTGCATAAAATGATTTATATTTGATATACATTATATTTTAAAAGGCAATTAATTTAAAGAAATTAAGAATTTTTCGTTACATTTTTTTCACAATTAGCTAAAAGTTAATTATTTGGTCAGTTATTCTTCATACCGGTACTTCTGGTTAAGCACGGAGGGCGTGTTGTAGCAGCGAAGAAGCGTTTTTGGCGAAATTATGCCTGTTTCATAAAGCAGATTGACCTGCGCTTTGTTATATTCGATTGTTGAGTTGATAAGCTGGACGCGGGCCTGGGTTTTTGTTGTTTGCGAGTCCAAAACATCAAGAAAATCGTTAGTTCCGACCTCAAAACCAACCAGAGCGAACCTCAAACCTTCGTCTGCGGCTTCGACTTCCTTTTTGTTTGATTCTATTTTTTGCAGAGCTGATGCTGAATCGTAGTATGAGCTTAAAATGTACTGTTTTACGTCGCCCTTTAGTCTGCGAAGGTCATATTCTGCGGCCTTTAGTTTTGCGGCGTCGGCTTTTTCCTTTGTCATTGTGCCAACGCCCAGTTTTTGGCCCAAAGGCCATACGGCTGCTATTCCCCAGGTTGTACTGGGGCGCAAATTCCCCAGCTGGAGCGTTCCCTGGCGCGCGTAATCATACGTAAGCGCAATTTGCGGCGCAAAATCAGCATAATTCATTTTTTTCAGATAGTTTAACGACCTTATTTCACGTTCTTTTGCCTTTACGTCCTGCCTTAGCGAGAGCGCTACCTTGTAAAGGTTTTCAACGTCGTATTTTTTTTCAACAAGCTCAACCGGTTTGACTTGCCCCTCAATCGGATAGACCGCAATCATAACATCCAGCCCCATTGAATCAGCCAGAGCCGCCTGCTTTAATCTCAAATTATTTAATGACATTATGAGTTCGGTTTTTGCTTTTGCAAGTTCGGCCTGCGCCCTCAAAACGTCATATTTTGTGCCTACGCCTATTTTGTGGCGCGCCTGCATAAGCCGCAGCTGTTCCTGACGGTCGCGCAAGTTGATTATCAAGACTTCAATGTTCAATTTTGAGGATAAAAGCTCGTAATAATTCGTTGCAACCGTCTTTAGCAGCTCCTCGCGCGTTCTGTTGAAGTTATGTTCGGCGGCTTTGTATAAGTTGCGGCTGCTTGCGGCCTGAAAAAACTGCCTCCAATCGCCTAAAATCGGATAAGTTAAGCTAAATCCGCTGTAAACCGGATTTACATGCAGTCTGACCGGCAAAACGCTGCCTACAAGGATTTCACCGCGAACATCCTGAAGCTGGTAGCGGTAATAAAAATCCGGAAGCAAAAATGTCATTGAATTCGCATAAGTCCACTTTGCTTCTTCCTTGTTTTCCTTTGCGATTTTAAGCGTGGAGCTGTTTTTCAGCATGATTGTGATGCAATCTTCAAGGTTTACGGGCAGAAGATTCACATCCAGCGCTCTTTTTATCTCATCATCCAGCTTTTTTTGTCGCTCCAGCAGTTTTTTTTCGTCGTCTGTTTTTAAATAATCAAGAAAATCGTCGTTTTTGTAATTCCAAATCAGCCCGTCATCTGCAATAGCAAACGAAGCGCCTAAAATGCATGCAAATATGCCCGCAAATACGATTGTCATGAAACGTTTCATATTTGAAAGCATATTTGAAACTGAGAAATTAAAGATTGCCCCGCAGAGTTAACCGCATGGGACAAAAAAGCAGAGCATCGCTCCGCTTTTTATTTCCTCTCTTGAATGTTTATTCCGCCGTTGCAAAATTCCGTAAAAACACGGGGATTTTGCCGATTTGTTCCTACAATACCAAATTTATTGCCGATGTTGCGGCAGAACGAAACGAATCGTTCAAGAAATACGCCTGCGCAACCCTGTTTGTAAGGTTTAGCGCTGTATTTTTCAGTCCGACGTCGTTTTTTAAATCTTTATATGCGGATTTAAAAATATCGCCCAAATTTGAATCCGGATCGACCTCTTTTTTCGAAATCGAGCCGTCATCGTTCGCGTCAATGTTGGAAATTATGCTTTCTATGTTTTTATTTTGCAAAATATTTTGAATTGCCGGATTTTGGTTTTCTTTTGTGATTGATGTTGTTATTTCCTGCTTTGACAAAAGGCTGTTTTTGTCCGCATCAATTGAATCAAAATTATCCTTTAAAAACGACGCAAAAGCCGCGTCATCCTCGTTTTGCATTTTGGAAATATAACGCTGCGCGCTTGAGGCGAGCTTATCCAATAAGTTTTCCGAGCCTGTTTGAATGGTGTTCATAAATATTTTCTCCCCAATTTTATTACATTATAATTTTTTATGCCTTTTTTTGAATCCTTTGAACGAACCATCTTCCGGTTAAAAATCAGCCTCTATTACATACAAACGGAGGATAAAAATTTTTTTTATACAAATTATCCTGTCAAAAAAGGAGGTTCAAATGGACGAAAATGAAGAAAAAAAACTGCCGCGCTGCCGTAATACCGGTGAAGATTGGCTAAAATTCGGGCTTTTGCTTCTTGTTGTGTTTTTGGGCTGCTATCTGGCAAGCTACTATCTTCTTGACAGGGCTCATCACAGATTCTACGGGTCAATCCGGCCGATTCATAACATTGACGATGTCATAAAAGAGCAGGACAGGATGTTTGACGAGATGGAGGCCGTCGACCTGTCAAATATGCTCCCGCCAAATGCACCAATCGTGCAGACATTCAAAAAAGATGATGCTTATAAGGTCGTTATTGACCTAAAACCCTTCAACGGCGAGCCTTCAAATATAAAAACCGACATAAAATCGGACAGAATAAAAATTTGGGGCGAGAAAAATGTCAAAAAGTCCAATTCTCAGAGCGATTATGCATTTTCGCAAAGCTTTGTTCTGCCCGAAAAAATCAATACAAAAGCCGTAACCAAAGAAAAAGTAAAAGGAAAATATATAATTACGCTTCCTATTGAAGATTAGGTTGGGGTTTTTACCCCAACAATCTTCGTTGCGAAATTTTTGACAATAAAGGCATTGTCAGGCGGTGCCTGACCTACTTTGGGCTTTTTGGGGGAGGGATTTTTGTCTTTATCCCCGAAAATCAGGGTTTGAATAGCGCATCGATGCCCGCCGCTAAGGCTTCGCTAAACATCCGAACCCGACGGGCCGCCCAAGCAAACAAGACAACAATCGTGAAACATGGCTGTGCCACTAAACAGATGAAACCGGCGTGACAAAGCCGAACCTGGCGAGCCGCCCATGAAAACAATACAACAGTGGTGTGACGTGGCTGTGCCACTAAACAGATGAAACCGGCGTGACAAAGCCGAACCCGGCGAGCCGCCCGTGTGAAGACGACAACAAACGTGCAACGTGGCTGTGCCACTAAACAGTCGCAAGAAGCGTGACAAAGCTGAACCCGGCAGGCCGCCATATTAAAAAATATGCAAGGGGCTGCAAAAAACGCCCCCGCACATCAATTGCCGGCCATTTTTTCCGGCAAACCTTGTTTAGCCGTTAAATAAAAGTTCCTGTGCCACCACCCCCGTAATTTGCTTTGTAACCAATCCTATCCTGTTCTCGACGTTGTAGCTTTTGTAAATTTCTTTCAATCGCCGCTTTACGCTCGCCGGGCTGTAACCCATGTGCGCTGAAATTTCGACATTTGTGTAGCCCTTTAGCACCATTTCTATGATTTTTCTTTTTTCAACCGCATCAATTTTCATTTTTCTTGATTTCTCCTCACTTTTTCGAACAATCCCTCATAAATCAAATCTGCGCAAAAATTTCTGCTTTTGCACCGGTAATCCCGCCCGTGAAAAATACAGCAGCCCGTGCATATCTCGTTTTCAACGAGAATATCAATACTTTCCCCGAGCATTTTTTCAAGCAAAACGACTTTTTCCTCATTTTTCATTAGTTTTTTCAAATTTCCCCGATTTTTTGTCAAAAGTATGCAATAAATGTCCAAATTAAATGGCAAAAATCCGCTAAATGCACTCCAGCCGCCGGCAAATCTTTTCCAAGTACCCAGTATATATATTCGGAGCGGGTTTTGTGTAATTTTTCGCGGCCAGTAAAGGCAAATTCCGATTATTCGTATTTTCTGCCCTTAATCCTGTTTAGCCTGTCAAGCCGCCCGCTCTTTTTTGCATTCCAAAAGTCCTGAATGGCCAGATATCTCGGATAAAAGTCAACATCGCCGTTTTGGACGGCAATATAATATTCCTCCATCTTGTCAATGATTTCCATTTTGTTTCTAAACGCAATTTTGGCTTCGATTTCGCGCTTTTCGTCAATAAATTTCTTGATGTAGCCCAACATAATGATTTTATCCCCTCGCTGCTATTCCGGGCGGTATTTTTTACAAATTACCGCGCTTAAAATTACACCATTACCGTTTTTTGTTGTTTCCCGCAGGATTTTGAAGCATAACAAAATTTTTCGCAAAGATTTTTTACATTTTCACGTATAAATGTAAAATTTATCAAAGCTCATGATATTATTGTTAGAAAAGTAACTATTCCAAATATCATATTACATAATGATGTAATTTAAGTCAAGAAAAATTACAATAATATGTAATATTTGTTAACAAAGAGGCATAAATGACTACCGGACAAAGGCTGAAAGAAATAAAAAAAGAACTTAATCTCACTGCTGCCGAACTCGGGAAAAAACTGGATATCCCGGTAAGAACAATCGGCGGCTACGAACGTGATGAGGCTCCGCCAAGCCAAAAATTTCTTAATGCCTTGGTTCAAAAATTACATATTAACGTAAATTGGTTTCTGACAGGTGTCGGTGCAAAATTTTTAAACCAAATCGAGATTTCTGACGAAGATTGTATCGTAATCCCCGTGCGCGGCGGTGTTACGGCCAGCCTCGGCTATGGCGTCACGGTTTATAACGAGTCGCAGACCGCAACTTATTCAATAAGCAAAAAACTGGCATGCGATTTGGGCGTAAATATGAGCCAAACCGAGATGATTTTTGCCCAGGGCGACAGCATGATGCCTACGATTGAGGGCGGCGACAGTTTGCTTGTGGATTTGTCGAAAAAAGAGGTTCATGACGGAAAAATCTATTGTGTGCGGATTGACGGCCAGCTTTATGCAAAAAGGCTGCAAAAAATCCCGCCGAATATCATTCGCGTTGTTTCTGACAACGAAAAATACCGCAGTTTTGAGATTAATTTTTCTCAGGATTTGGATTTTGACTTCGGAATAATCGGAGAAGTTTGCTGGTGGGGCCGAGTTGCCCGCTAAATTTCTGGTTTTTGCGCCATAATATGAATTTTGCTCAGAGCAAAGGCCGATTTTGTCTAAATGTCGCGCTGTGTGCGCTTTTGGGCTTTATTTTTTTTGTTTTATGTTAAGTTATGTTGCGAAATTATATATTTTATGAATAAAAAAGAGCAATTTTTTATATCAAAATTACTTTATATAAGTACGAGAGAAAACAAAAACCAAAACGGTTAAACCTACCACAGAGAGAATTAAAAACCACTAAAAACGAGGACTTTACTTACTTCTTACATACTTCATTTACTTTCATACTTTCACTTCACACATCGAGGAATGCAAAGAAATTTCATTCCAAACCTAACTCAAAAAGTTAGGTTTTTTTTTATTTTGGTTTGCAAAAATCGTTGCGATGCGGGAAATTTTCGCAAAAATGCCGGAAATACAACAACGAACCCGCCAAAAAGCGGGCAAAAAAAATTTCCGAACCGGAATTTGTGCTAAAGGTTCAAGAAATGGTCGGAAATATGGAAAAAGAGGGTTATACTTCGTAATTTACGTTCATGCTGACGAGTTTGCTGTTGCGAAATCCGGCAACCATGGTCAAATCCGGGATATTGTCGCGTCCTTTTTCTGTCACAATATCAAGATTTGCGCTAAATTCTTCATAGGCTTTGGATTTGAATTCGTCAGGAATGTCCGATTTTCCAATCGAGCTTTTGTAGAGTTCTGCGATATCTTCACCGTTTTGGGTCAGGTATTTTCCGTCTTCAAACTTGAGATTGTTGAGATTTTCACCGGTTGTGTTTTTGATTTCGCGGGCGGCTTCAAATTTTGCCATAACATCCTCAGGGACTGGGAATCCGGAGTGGAGCAGGTAATAAAACAGTTCTTCCGCATTGTTTTCGAAGTTCAACGCGTCAATAAGCATCGAAACCTTTGGCGGATTGTCAATTCCTGCGGCGCTGAGCTTAAAATCAATCGGCTCAATGCTGAAAAGCACAAATTCGTTTTTGTCGAGGTTGACTCCGTTGTATTTCAGCACATTGTCAATCTGTTTGCTGACCGATTCTTTGCTGTGTTCTTTTTGGGCGAAGATTTTTGCATCGTCAACAGCCGATTTTTCTTTCAAAATCGGATCTTCAAATGACGCGTCATGCTGGAGCGAGCCGTATAGCGTCATATTTTTTTCATTATTATACATTGCGACGATTTCTTCTTTTGAGTAGCTGTCGCCTATGTATTCTTTTGCGTTTTCGTTGAAGTATTTGTTGTATAAATGATTGTATAGTTCGGTATTGCTGCTGTATTTTGCCCTGTTTGCAGAGGCTGTCGGGGCGTAGTAATTTTCAAGTTTTTCGACGTCGGAATATGTTCCCGAGTCGATTGATGTGAGCTTTGAGTACTTATTAAAGGCAAGTTTCTCTTCTCTGCGCAGGTTTATGTCTACAACTTTCGCAGTTGCATAGCTTGAGGAAACTTTATAGGTATTGTTGTTTACAATATCATTCATACAGCAAAGCCCCTACATGTATTATTTACCATGTTTGTCAAAAATGTAACATTTTTTTATGAATCTTTACAAATTTTAATAAAGACTTGACAGAATAAAAGAATGATGAACGGTGTATGAAAAAATATACTTTACGCAGAATTATGCGGTTTTGCTGTACTTAATAATGTAGTTTGCGTATAAATAGAGCGTTGTGAAAGGATTTTCATGGTTTTATTTGCAATTTTTGTTCGGACAGATTATTTCTTCCGGTGAAAAAGTAAAATATGTGTTCAAATTCAGCTCTTTATATTTTTTTAGCTCGGAAATATCTTCGGTCATTGCCGGGTTGTGGATTTTTGACGGCAAATTTGAGCCGCATAATCTCTCAAAGCTGTAAATCACGGCCGTTGAGGGATTTTCTGCGGGGATTTGATTTTCCTGTGCGGTTTTTGCGTCATTTTTGTCAACAGATTTTTCCGCAGGGGCGACTATAACCTCCTCAAGCCATACAACCGGCTTTTCTTCAAGAAGCATAAGCGTATAATCATCCGCAAGCGCAATATCTACGGTATTTTCCGCGAGGTTTTGTTTTTCTGAGGCTGGCTGAGGGATGAATATGCGTGCGTTCCTCAGCTGGATGTCAAACATTTGCACATCCGGCTCATATTTTACAAATTTAAACGCATTCGGCGGAACTATTATTGTCATTGCGATTTTTGGGGTTTCGTTTTCGTTTTTAGGGGCGGATTTTTGGGTTTCTTCTTTTTCTTCGGCGATTTGCTGCGCAATTTCATCGCATTTTTCTTCTGAGGCGAGCAATTCTTTTTGCAATTCGTCTTTTTGTATCGAAAGTTTCTTTCTTGCCTCCCGTTTTGCAAAAATGTCCTCTTGAAGCTCTGTTATGTAAGCATTCAGCGTATTTATCTGGGTTTCTGATTCAAGTGTGTATAGGTCTGCGGCTTCGGTGAACATTGCTTTGCGCGCAGGGGTTAATTTTTGGGTCGTATTTTTCAAAAAAGCTTCGCATTCCTTGGCGCTTTCCTCATCCAGCCCGGAATTCGTGATTTCTTTCAATAATTTTACTTCATCTTCGGTTAAAGCCTTTGTTCCGAGGTTTTTCATTGCATTTTCGAGCTTTTTCAGGTTGTTGTTTCTTGAATCTATAACCGATTGGGAGGTTTGGATTTCCGCGTTATTAACGAGGATGGCCGAGTCCGCGTCTTGTAATAATTTGTCGGTATTTTCGATTTGGGCCTTTATTTTCAGGCGTTTTTCGTTATATTTTTTTGCGGTTTTTTCGATTTTTGTCAATTTTGCCTTTTCTTTGGGCTGAGCGCAAAATCCGCACGTAAAAAAGCCCATCCCCGCAATTATCAAAAATAAAGCCAACAAATGTTTTAATTTCATGAATACCTCCGAATTGATTTTATTATAATCCAAAATAATTCCTTTGTCCTGAACAACTGTCCGTAACGAAAATGCAAATTTCGGCATAAATTCGAGATATGTTCCATGCTATCAAAGGGTTTATTGTAAAATACAGGCTGATTTTTCTGCTGATACTGTTAGCTGCTGTCGCATTTTGGGTTTATAGCGCGGTGCGGTGTCATTTTTTGCCGCATTTGACTGTAAAATTTGAAGATTTGCGGCCGTTTCACAAGCATATTAACGTGTATTACAAGGGTTTTAAGGTCGGAAAAACCTGTAAAATCAGGCCGTCCGACGATTATCAAAGCACGCTGGTCAAAATTGCCATTTTTGAAAAAAATTTGAAACTTCCCTCAAATACAACGGCAATTTTGAAGAAAGAAAAGCATTTGCGCACAAAAATTGACTATTTGGAGCTTATTTATCCGAAAAAGCCTGCCGATTCGTACCTGAAAAACAACGACGTCATCCCCGGAACCGCGACTGTTGATGCAGAATCGTTCTTTGCGAGCCTTGATAAGGGGAGTTTGGACGGCTTGAAGCAAAAAATCGAAAATACTGTCGACAACCTCAACGGAATGCTCGGGGCATTGAGCGGAATTTTTGTGAGCGTGCAGGAAATATTGAACGAAAACCGCCCAAATATCAATTCAACGCTGAAAAATTTGAGCCTCAGCACGGAAAATCTGCGCCAAACTACCGCAAATTTGAACGATGCAATGACAAGACAGCGTTTGAACAGCATGTTTGCGGGACTTGATGCGGCTACGGTGAATTTGGGCGGCGGTACTGCTAATTTGCAGGCAATAACAACGAATGTTGAGCAGCTTTCCGCCTCGCTAAACGCCGCAATGCCCCAGGTGGAAACGGCTATAACCGAAACAACCTGCCTTTTGAGAAATCTGAACGACATAACCTGCGGTATAAAAAACAAACTAAAAACAAGATTTGGCGGTTTGAGGATTTTTCTCGGAAAAACCATTGAAAATGACTGCCCGTGCGCCCCTGTATGCAAAAAAGGCTGCAATTAACCGTTTTTAGCTGCAAATTACTCTGTTTAGTTCAATTTGTATGGTTGTTTTCAAAATTTCCGGGTGCTGCGAAAGTTTTATAAAGCTGTTCAGTGTATTTTTGGCTTTCATTCCGCAGAAAAGTTCTGAATTTTTGTAGATATTTCCCACAACAGCGAGAGTATTGCTATAAGTCGATTTGCAACCTATGCTGAATGGTTTGTTAAGATGTTGTATCGGTTTAAAAAACAGTATATGTTCGTCGTTGGAAACCTCGCAAACAGGCGTTAGAAAGTTGTAATATTCATCCACAAGTATATCCCCAAAGTGAATAATCCGCCCGAATTTGTCTTTCAGCCCTAAAAACTGCATAAGTTCTATTTTGTTGATATTGTCCAGCACTTCTCTTTCTGCTTTGTTGCATTCAAGAGTGACGGTACTGAGCAGTCTTTCAAGGTTGATTTCCATTTTAATCGTTTCACTGCATTTTTGTCCCTGTTTTGATTCACACGTCCAAGTATTCATTACGATCCTTTCTTGCTCTTTAGGCAATAAAATTAAAGAAATATAACAAAAAATTCACTATTAACGTTATATCAACTAAAAAGCAGGACTAATATAGTTTGTGAAGCAATGTAAAAGTTGAGTAAAACGGAAAATATGTGCGCAAATTTCTTGTTTTTAATTTATTATTGGCTTTTGAACCCATAAATTCTCGGAAAAAACACTTCAAAAAGCCGGTTTTGCGGGATATTGTTACTTAACTTTAAGTAAAATAATAAATCTTTACATCTTTTTATTGCGGAAACTGCCTGTTGATATAAAAAATGGGGGCATATATAATATTACTACACATAAAAATAAAATAAAGAAGTTTTCTAGGGTTCCGCGGAAAATCCGGTCTGGTCCGAGAGAAAACGCACGGAAATAACCGTGTACACGGAAGGATAAAAGCCCGGGAGATATTTATTATGATATCTCCCGGGCTTTTTAGCAAAAAAGGAGGATTTTTGAAAAAATGCATTGGATTTATTTGTTTATCGCCGGATTATTAGAGATAAGCTGGGCTGTGGGGCTGAAGTTTTCGCATGGCTTTTCTCAGCTGATGCCGTCTGTTATTACTGTGATTTGTATGATTTTAAGCTTTTATTTTTTGGCTCTTTCGCTCAAAAATTTGCCTCTGGGCACGGCTTACGCTGTTTGGACGGGGATAGGTACTTTGGGAACGGTTATTTTCGGCATAATCTTTTTTAAAGAACCCGCAACAGTGCTCAGATTGTTTTGTATTTTGCTGATATTGAGCGGAATAACGGGTTTGAAGCTTCTTGCGCATTGAAAAATTGCGCAAAATTCCGGATTTTCGATTGAAAATTCTGTAAACTCGCAGAATATGGGCAAAAATGTGCCTGCATAGAAAATATTTATGATTAAAAATGAACAATACTTGACAGGTATGGTTCAAAACGCTAATCTTCTTTTATGGATATCAGAGTTTTGAAATATTTTTTTGCGTTTGCCCGAGAGGGGAGCATTACGGGCGCGGCAAACTCGCTTCACCTTACCCAGCCGACTTTGACGCGCCAGCTGCAAGAATTGGAAAAAGAATTAAAACAAAAACTGCTGATTCGCGGCAAACAAAGGGTTACGCTCACGCCGGAGGGCATGATTCTGCGAAAAAGAGCCGAAGAAATCGTTGATTTGGTTGAAAAAACCGAGGCGGAATTTTTATCCATATCGGACACCCTCAGCGGTGATATTTATATCGGAGGCGGGGAGTCCGATGCGATGAAATATGTCGCAAATACTATAAAAGAAACCCAAACCGAATATCCTGACATAAAATTTCACATTTATTCGGGGAACGCGGAGGATGTTATTGAAAAACTCGATAAGGGGCTTTTGGATTTCGGGATTTTGATTCAACCGGTGGATTTTTCAAAATACGACCATATTCCGCTCCCGGAAAAAGACCTCTGGGGCGTAATTATGAGGAAAGATTGCCCGCTTTCGCAAAAAAATGCGATAGAACTTGATGATTTGTTGAATTATCCCATTCTTGCCTCCAGGCAGCTGACCCCGAAATACTCAAAAGAAAGCGGTTTTTTGGATTGGTTCGGCGAAAAATACGAAAGTTTGAATATTACCGCAACTTACAACCTTGTTTACAATGCGGCAGTTATGGTCAAGGCCGGCGTCGGCATTGCTGTTACGCTGGACAAGCTCGCTGATACCTCAAAAGAAAGCGAACTCTGCTTTCGGCCGTTGACCCCGAAGCTGGAATCGGGGCTTGACATTGTTTGGAAAAAATATCAGGTTTTTTCACCCGCAACGAAGATGTTTTTGGATAAATTGAAAGAAAATCTTTGCAAATAAAGCAAATATGGTTTATTTTTAATATGTGAAAGGAATTTTATGAGATTTTTCGCGGTTTTATTGGCAATTTTGCTTGGCGTTGCTCCGATAAGCGCAAAAGAGGTAAAAAATATGGACAAAACTGACTCAAAAACTATAAGATTAATCTATCCGCAATGGCAGGGCGGAAATGTAGCCGGGATTTTGCCTGAACTCGCTCCGGACGATGCTTCGAGAGGATATATTCTTGGGGCGCAGCTATTAAATTTTCTTGCGCCGCAAACTTCAGCAAAAACTGTCACCGTACCTGTTTCAGAGGACATAAACCGCGTTGAAAAAAATGGAATATTAGGCTACGAGCCGATTTTGGCGCAAACACGCGAGGCGATGGAAATTCTCAACAAAGAAAATCCGGAAAAAATCGTCATTCTCGGCGGAGAATGCTCTGTGAGCGTTGTTCCGTTTACTTATTTGGCAAAAAAATACAACAATGACGTTGCGATGGTTTGGATTGATGCGCATCCGGATATAACTTTGCCTGAGGACAAGACATACAACGGTTATCACGCGATGGCGGTTACGGCAATTATGGGAAAAGGCGACAGGGGGATAGTTTCCGAGCTCCCTGCGAATATTGGCGCTGAAAAAATCCTTTTTGTCGGCCTGCGCGACTGGGAAAGGCAGCAAATCGAGGACAGGCAGCGCGAATACGGAATAAAACATCTGACCTGCGAAGATGTTGCGGCTGACAGCTCAAAAATTTTGGATTGGATTGGCTCGACCGGCGCAAAACATGTCGTTATCCATTTTGATATGGACGTTTTGGAGCCCGAAGAAATCATCGCAGCGGTCGGCGTTGTTCCTAACGGGATGAAAACCTCCGAGGCGGCAAGGATTATCAATGATATTTCTCAAAAATACGATGTTGTCGGCCTTACAATCGCGGAACCTATGCCCAGGACGGCAATAAAACTCCAAAATATGCTAAAGCAAATACAATTATTAAAGTAAAGGCGGTATTATTAAATGAAATGCAAACCTGTAAGCTTTTTCGGCGCAAAATACAAACTTAGCGAAAAAGTTGTTCAAAATATCTCAAAATCGACAAAACTCACCAAAGATGAGCTTTTTAACATGCCTTTAAGCGAGCAAGTTAAGCTGATGGAAGAAAGAGGCGCAATTAAAAAGAAAAAATCAATAAAAAATATGGCTCAAAATTTGTATAAAAAGTTCGGAGAAAAAACGGGTTTGCTGAAAAAATAGCGCAATATTTATGCTAAAGCGGATTAATGCTCAAAATGCCGATTAATTGCGCATTTTTTGAAAGTTTGTTAATTCGAATTCATTAAAAAACGCAATCAGGCCCCAAAAAAGTAATAAAAACAAGCAGATTAAGTGACGAGATGCTTAGGCGGGTATTCAAACTCCGAAAATAGCGGGAATTTTTATTTGGAGTGACTATGGAGGAGGCCTCAAAAATCGTTGAAATCATTCATTTGAAAGGGAATGGCCGGGGGAATCGGAACGGAAAATAAAAATTCCCGCTATTTTCGCACAAGAGTGCATTTTTTCTAAATGATTTTGATATATAACAAATTCGCTGACAAAAAATTTTTTTGTTTATTTTTTATGTCAAATATGATTATAAATAATGTTAAAGCAAAACATAATATAAGTTTTTCCAGCTACAATAAATCGAATCCCATTACAAA
>CALUPP010000089.1 GCA_944322685.1 Candidatus Gastranaerophilales bacterium | reverse complement strand
TAGCAAGAATTGCAGAAAAAGAAATACCAGCAGAGTATATACAGAAGGTGCTTTCGCCCGATTTTTGTAAAAAATTAGATTCCAAAATGGACTCGAACTCGAAAAATAGTTAGTATATAAGGCTTTTGGCGGTTTTTGAAAATTTAATCAAAAATTTTTGCAACCGTCTGAAACGCAGATTGGAACTTAAAAAGCCACTAAAAAAGAGCCTTTTCGGCTCTTGTTGTAAAATATGGGCGCAGTGGGATTCGAACCCACGACCAATTGATTAAGAGTCAACTGCGCTACCACTGCGCCACGCGCCCACATCAAAGTATTAAGTTTTCAAATAAAGGTGCCGGTGGTAGCAGCTACCGTCCTCTCAAAAAACGATACTTAATCGTTTTTTTCGGCAGAGTGCCACGCGCCCACATCAAAGTATTAAATTTTCAAAGAAAGGTGCCGGTGGTAGCAGCTACCGCCCTCTCAAAAAACGATACTCAATCGTTTTTTCTGAAATTATTATATCACCAACAAATTATTTTCAATACTGTTTATCGCTTCCGGAATTTTTGGGCTATAATTACTGTGAAATATAATAAAAAAGAGGAATTAAGATGTTATTAGGTGTAAATATTGATCATGTGGCCACTTTGAGAAATGCCAGAGGCGGAAATGACCCTGCGGTTATCAAAGCTGCTCAAATATGTGAAATCGCAGGTGCAGACGGCATAACTACGCATCTTCGCGAGGACAGACGGCATATTAAAGATGAAGATGTCTATAATTTGAAAAAAATCTTAAAAGTCCGCCTGAACCTCGAAATGGCCGTGACAGAAGAAATGGGTAAAATTGCGCTGGATGTTTTGCCGGACAATTGCTGCCTCGTGCCGGAAAAAAGGCAGGAATTAACCACTGAAGGCGGACTTGATGTTGCCGGTCAGCTTGAAAAAATCACACAATTTGTCAAAAAACTCGTCGACGCGGGCATTATTGTCAGCCTTTTCATTGATCCGTCCGAAGAACAGGTAAAAGCGGCCGCAAAAACCGGTGCTCAGTTTATTGAGCTCCACACGGGCGCATATTCCGAGGCTTTTGGCTCTGAAAAGGAAGAAATTGAGTTCCAAAAACTCAAAAATGCTGCTAAATTGGCGCAATCTTTAGGTCTGAAAGTCAATGCCGGCCATGGGCTTACTTATGAGAATGTTCATCGTATGCATGAAATTGAGGGGCTTATTGAGCTGAATATCGGCCACAATATCATTGCAAAAGCCGTATTTGACGGACTAGAGAGCGCTGTTAAGGAAATGAAATCGCTGATTAAGTAATTTTAAGCCCATTTTTGAGGGTGCTTGATTTTACAACCTTTTCACGGTATTCTTAAATTACTATCGATATTGAAAGGACGAGCACATGGCTAAACATTGTGAAATATGCGGTAAAACAGCTATTAAAGCAGCAAAAATTTCTTTTTCACATAAACAAAATGTTCACAGACAAGAACCTAACCTCCAAACTGTAAAAGTGAACCAAAACGGCACTGTAAAAAGAATAAGTGTTTGCACTTCCTGCATCAGAGCGGGCAAAGTTCAACGCGCTGTATAATAGAATCGCTAAATTTTTATCAAAAAAGCAGCTTTCGGGCTGCTTTTTTGTTTTATATGCGTTAATTTTGCGATTTTGCAAGCTTCTCCAGATATTCGACACCCTTTTGGGTAAAACCCGAAAACTGAATGCTTTTTCGACGGACAATTTGCTGGTTATCAAAGTTCTGCGCGAAAATTTGTAAAAATTTTTCCGCTTTTTTCATCACACTTTTCCATGGTTGGAAAAACGGCTTTTTGTGGTGAATAATTTTGCCGTTTGCGTTGTTTATCATCAGTTTTGTTCGCCCGATTGTAAAAATTGTTGTGTGTTCCATTTGTCTTTCGGGCGGAACCTTAACCACAAACATCCTGTCATCCCAGAGCCTGACATTTTTATCTGTTTCCAGCAATTTTACGATTTTTGTGCTGAAAGTGTTTTGTGTTCCTTGATATTCAGTGAGGTCGTTCATTTTTGTGAGCACTGTTTTGAGATTATTCTGCATTTTTGGCGTCAAAAAGCGCTCCCGGGTTTTAAAATTAATTATACTGTTAATTTTCATTAATTTCCCTTTTTCTGATTAAAAAAAGAAGCCGAAGCTTCTTTTTTAGCACATTGTGTTTTCCGCTTTTCTAAGGGTGATGCCGCGTTTTGATTCTCTGATGAACTTGACGAATTTTTTAACATATTCGTCTTGCGGAACCTCTTGTTCAATGACATCGCACGCCTTAGAAATCAAATATTGTCCTGATTTAAGAATTTTGAGCGCATGTTTGAGATTTTCTCTTGTTTCGAGCGGAATACCACGGCGTTTTAGCCCGATAGCGTTGATTCCGTGAGGGATTGGGGGTCTGCCTTCACCTTTGCAATATGGCAAAACATCCATTCTTGCCGCAGAAAAACCGCTTACTATGCACATCTCGCCGATTCTCACATTTTGATGGAAAACGCTCATTCCTCCGATGAAAGCTCCGAATCCGACATGGCAATGTCCGCCGATTGTCGCGAGATTTGCCATTATTACCTCATTTTCAAGCACGCAGTTGTGCGCAACATGGCTCGATGTCATCAGCAAACATTTATCGCCGACAATCGTTGCATCTCCCTCTGTTGCCGCGCGGTTTACGGTCGCGTATTCTTTTATTATGCAGTTTTTGCCGATAATGGATTTTGTCGGCTGGCCTTTGTAGCCCAAATCCTGCGGCGCCGTGCCTATGCTTGCAAACGGTGAAATTAACGTTCCGTCGCCGATTTCGCAGTGTTCAAGGTACGCATTCGGCATGATTATTACATTGTCGCCAATTTTTACGTTTTCGCCGATAACAGCGTTTGCACCGATTGTTACGTTTTGTCCGATTTGTGCATCATCGGCAATTATTGCTCTTTTATCAATCATTTTCCACTCTCTTTGTTATTTTGCTATATTACAGAAAAAATCATGTCTGCTTCAACCGCTGTTTTTCCGTCAACAGTAGCTTTTCCGTGGGCTTTTATGATGGGGCCTCTGACTTTTGTAAGTTCAACATGCATATCCAGCCTGTCGCCCGGGCGGACAATGCTTTTGAAACGGCAATTGTCGATTCCTGCATAAACAACGAGCTTTCCTTTGTATTCTTCTGTTGTCATAAGGATTCCTGCGCCCATTTGAGCCAGTGCTTCTGCCTGAAGAACGCCCGGCATAATCGGATTTCCCGGAAAATGTCCCTGAAAGAAAGGTTCGTTCATCGTGAGGTTTTTGTATCCTTTTGAATACTTGCCGGGTACGCATTCCGTAATTCTATCTATGAGAAGAAACGGATATCTGTGCGGAATCATGTTCATGATTTCCATAATATCGAAACTTAATACTTCTTCTGTCATCTATAACTCCTTATCTAATCTTATCTTTCAAAATTTTTGCTGTTTTGACGTGAACAGCGTGCCCTGCTTCTTTTACGATGATTTCAGCTTTTAAATTCATCGGATTGTAACCGGTCAAATAAAAATCGCCGATTAAATCAAGGATTTTGTGCTTTGCAGGCTCAAAATCGCTGTAAAGCTCTGTTGTATAGCCGTCATCAGTCATGCCAACCGTGTTTTCAATGCTGACTCCGCGGGCATATCCGGCCGCCTGAAGCATTTCCAGCTCTTTTAAGTAGCCGAAAGTCCTTGCTTCAATGATTTCGTCAAGATTTGACCCGTCAAAGCTTACCCAGCGATGATTCAGCTCAGGATGGTTGAAATTTACGCCGTAAGTGATTCTCAGCTCATCCGACGGTAAAACAACAAGGTGGGTTTTGCCGTTCAGATACGTAACCGGCTCGGTTACGGTGTAAGATTCATTTGATTTGTATGCTCCGCCGAGCAATTCGACCCATTTTTTAGAGCCGCCGTCCAAAATCGGCATTTCAAAATGCGAAAGCTCAACATCAATCGCATCTATCGCGCAAATTGCGCAAGCCGCCATAAAATGCTCAATAAGCATAATTTGAACGTCCTGATTGCCGATTACAGTGCAATGTTCGGTCGAAACAACATTGTCAACCGACGCTGTGACGGTTTTTCCGTTAAAATGGAAACGAATTCCCTTTTCTTCGGACGGAATCAGCACAGCTGTTGACGGAGCGCCCGTCATCAGGCCTAAAGACGATATTTCTCTTTTTTGCGGTATTGTTCTTGTCATTATTCTGCGTCCTGTTCAAATTGCGCAAGAAGATGCTCATATTTTTTGAATTTTGAAGCGATTTCTTCTGCTGCTTTCATTGCTTTCAGTTGTTTGATAAAATCTTTTCTTGGAACGGCCGGAGCACCTATGATTATTGATTTTTCAGGGAAGCTTTTTGTTACGCCGGCTTTTGCCATCACAATTGAGTCGCTTCCGATTTCGATGTGGTCAGCAAGCCCCGCCTGACCTGCAATAACCACTCTGTCGCCGATTTTGCAGCTTCCTGCGATACCGCACTGGGATACCAGCATGCAAGCTTTGCCGATTTTGCAGTTGTGGCCTATCATTACGAGGTCATCGATTTTTGTTTGGGCGCCGACTTCGGTGTTTTCGATGGTGCCGCGGTCAACGCAGGAGTTTGCGCCGATTTCTACGTCGTCGCCGATTACTACGCCGCCGATTGAGGGGATTTTGTAAACTTTTTGGTTTACATTTTGCTCGACAACCTGTCCTTCTTTGCGAGCCTGTTCGATAACATCGGGATTTTCCGTTACAAAGCTGAATCCGTCAGCGCCGATGCTCACGTGGTGCTGAAATATTACGCGGTTTCCGATGTGAGAGTTGTCGCCGATGCTGCATCCTGCGTGGAAAAGGCAATTTTCACCGATTGTGCAGTTTTTGCCTACGTAGCAGTTTGCGAGGAGTTTTGAATTGTTGCCGATTTTTGAGTTTCTGCCCACAAAAACGTTCGGCCCGATAGAAACATTCTCGCCGATTTCAGCTTCGGGGTGAATATATGCTGTCGGATGCACGCCAACGGGTGCATCAGGTGCAGAGTAGAAAAGATGAAGCAATTTCATCATCGCAAGTCTGGGTCTTTCGACTTCAATCGTTGAAATATGTTCCATATTCACGCCCAGAGGCACAAGTGCAGCTTTTGCCTTTGTTTTTGCAAGATTATCAATTTCTTCTTCCGAAAGTGCCAGTGCGAGAGTGTTTTCATCGGCAAGCAGCGGAGGCATAAGCTTTGTTATCGATGTTTCTCCGACTTTTGTCAAAATTCCGCCGACGATTTCACTAATTTCCTCTACTCTATAACTTTTCATATCTTTCTCCTTAGTCTTCCCTCTCTTTATTGTAATATTATCCCTCAAAAAACACAATATTTTTATATTGGGCGGAAGATATTTGCGCTTTTATAACGATTGTAACGGTTGTTTAGGGGCACAGCCCCGTTTCACGATTCTGATAAGTAAATGGAGTTGTTTTTCTTTGGAGAGAGTATGAGGGAGGGCTCAAAAATCAAGAATTTTCAACATAAAGTTCTGCGTGTCCGGAGGAATCCGAACGTAAAAGAAAAATAACTTCATTTACACCTGTACAATATAAGAAAAACTGATAAAATTAATATCTATCTTGCTAAATTTATACTATAATATTCCTGTAAAAAGGATTTCATCATGAATGAACAAACGAGAAAAAATAAAAAAATCCCCGAAATAAAAATCAAAAATATGGGCGTGGATATCGACAAAAACGAGTATAGAGAAATTGTTCTTTCGAATTCTGCACGTCCGGAAGATACTTTTTATGAAAAATACAGATAATTCCTTATTTGGATAGAAAAGGAGCAAATTATGTGGGAAAAAGACATTAACATCCGCGAAGTTAAAGAATTACGCGTAAAACCTAACGTTTATTTCGGCGTGGGCGCCATTGAAAAAATCGATGATATCGCTGCTGACCTCAAGAAAAAGGGCGTGGATAAAGTAATCGTCGTTTCGGGAAAAGGCGCTTACAAAATCACCGGAGCATGGGATTATGTTGAAAAAGCTCTCCAAAAACACGGCATCGGCTATGTAAATTACGCAAAAGTCACCCCGAACCCGACTACGCACAACATTGATGAGGCAAATCAAATGGCGTCTGAGTTCGGTGCAAAGGCTGTAATCGCTATTGGCGGCGGTTCGCCTATTGATACGGGTAAAAGTGTTGCAATTTTAATGGAAAATCCCGGAAAAACCGCTTCACAGCTATATGAGTTTGAATTTACCCCGGAAAAGGCCGCTCCGATTGTCGCTATCAACCTTACGCACGGCACAGGTACAGAAGTAAATAGATTCGCGGTTGCTACTTATCCTGAAAAAGAGTTTAAGCCCGCAATCGCTTATGACTGCATTTATCCGTCCTATGCAATTGATGATCCGCAGTTGATGACGAAACTTTCTAAAAATCAGACGCTTTACACCTCGATTGACGCGGTAAATCACGTTGTTGAGGCGGCTACATCGAAAGTAGCGTCGCCATATTCGATTTCATTGGCAAAAGAGACCATCAGGCTTGTTGCAAAATACCTGCCCAAGGCAATTGAAAACCTTGAGGACCCTGAACCGAGATATTTCTTGCTTTATGCTTCACTTTTGGGCGGCGTTGGCTTTGATAACGGCATGCTGCACTATACTCATGCGCTTGAACATCCGCTGAGTGCAGTAAAACCTGAACTTTCGCATGGTTTGGGTCTGGCAATGCTTTTGCCGGCAGTAATTAAGTACATTTACAAAGATAAAGCAGCTACATTGGCTGATATTCTCGAGCCTATCGCGCCCGGTTTAACCGGTAATCCGGATGAAGCAGAAAAGGCTGCAAAACTTGTTGAAAAATGGCTTCAAAGCGTTGGTGTAACTCAAAAACTCGCTGATGACGGATTCTGCAAGGATGATGTGCCGAAGCTTGTAAATCTTTGCTTCACAACCCCGTCTTTGGATGCACTTTTGAGCATTGCGCCTAATAATGCGACCAAGGAAGTTGTTGAGGCTATTTATACTGAGTCATTAACTGCTTATAATTAGTTAATTGATGTAATATTAGCAAAGGGCGGGCAATTTTGCCCGCTTTTTTATTCTTTTTCCATTTTTTCTTACCCAATAATAAAAAGCACCCAAAACCTTAAGTCAAAGTGCAAATTTACCTTTGTAGAACGTAGGATGGGAAAAGCGGAGCGGTTCTCACCGCGAGATTTTGTTTTGGAGGAGGGAATCGCCCAATTATCCTGAAAAACACGTTTCACAGTTCTTGTTTAAGCTTTTCCCACCCTACAATTACGAAAATCCATCGTAAAAATGCAGTTTATCCTAATTTCCCCCCTCTCCCCCGCCCTTTCCCGTCAGAGATGGAAATTCGCCCTAGCGGGATAACCCTCACCCCAGCCCTCTCCCAAGGAGAGGGAGTATATGAATTTAATCGATATTTTATTTTGACAAACAGGATGATTTTTGACGAAAAGCGAAAATTTATCTTCACAGTGACTATGGAGGAGCCGGCTGGGAACACGTTTTTTGCAAAAAAATGAAAAATCCGGCGGGGGAATCGGAACGGAGAAGATGAATTTTCGCTTTTGGGCAGCAGAGCGTTATTTTTTTATTATTTTTCGTTGAAAAAATACTTGTTTTTTCAAACGTTCATATATTTTACCAAATTTACCTCTAATCGCATAAATCCCCCTCGTTTCTGTCCTCTCTCGTTAAGGGGCGAGAGGATATATGACTTAATTCGGTATTTTATCTCAATAACGAGTACGATTTTGTGCATAAGCGAAAATTTATCTTCGCAGTGACTATGGAGGAGCCGGCTGGGAACGCGTTTTTTGCAAAAAAATGAAAAATCCGGCGGGGGAATCGGAACGGAGAAGATGAATTTTCGCTTTTGGGCGGAAGTGCGTTAATTTTTTATTATTTGTCATTGAAATATCGCTTGATTCTTTATGCTTGCCCTTGCGGAGCAACCCTCACCCCCTCCCTCTCCCATCGGAGAGGGAAATTTGCCCAGATTGGCCAACTCTGTCGAAATGAGCAAGCGGAATTAGCTGCAAAGTTGGCGCGGCCTTTTAATTGCGTGTTTTTTTACGATTCTAAGACATTAACTTTGCAAAATACCAAAAAAGTAAGAAATTGCTTTCTTACCTTTTGGCGTGTATATGGCATTATACGGGTGTACTTATATTATTTCCGGAAAAAGCGGGGGAAGATATGAGAGGGAGTTTGTTCCCATATTCAATCCCGCAAATATGTTCATCGGGTTGAACGCTGCCTGTTGTTTGTATGAATTTTCGAGCTGTTGTCTTCTTGCTGCTTGATATTGTTCAAGCTGCTGTGCCA
>CALUPP010000088.1 GCA_944322685.1 Candidatus Gastranaerophilales bacterium | reverse complement strand
CGGTGAAATATTCTGCGCATGATTCCCAGGGTAGCAAATATTATTTTGTTCCTGCCACAAAGGGCAGAGGCATTCTTGGTGCTATTGTTAAAGTTGATAAAAATAATGAGATAGTTTGGCAAAAAATTTTGAAATATGAAAGAATGCAGGCTCCAAATGTTAGATTGTTAACTTTTATTTCGAAAAATTTAAAAATTTACTTTAGCCAGAAAAATGGTATAGGTGCTTATCCGATTAACATATTGGAGAACGGAAAAGTGCAAAAAAATCCATATGCTCCCGTATACAATTCATCTTTGCCGCCTGAAAATTATGTCTTTAGACTGGTAAAACCGTTTAAGTATAATGAAAAAAATTATGCAGTATATTCTTTCATAAACTTGAAACCGCAAACAGGAAAGCCGATTGTTGAAGAATTTTATATCTACAAACCAGCAAATAACGGTATTGTTCGTCGTTTTATGGTTATGGACAGAGTACTTGGCAATATTTCGGAAGTTCCTGATGTTCCACAGATGGAAATATTGGTTAATGGTAGTTCTATTGCGTTTCAGCTGACATCTGATTCGGGCAGAGTCGATAAATCAATACAGTACGGCCCAGAAATCTTTAATGAGAACTTGGTATTTAAGGATTCTCTTGCTCCTACTTCGGTTGGCCCAGGAATTAAGGTTTTGGATGAGTAATAAGTTAATTAAACAAGCAGGGTTAATTATGAGTAATGATTTAAAATATAAAAGAGTTTTATTAAAAATTAGCGGAGAAGCGCTTCTTGGCGA
Source organism: Candidatus Gastranaerophilales bacterium (assembly GCA_944322685.1). Taxonomy (GTDB): domain Bacteria; phylum Cyanobacteriota; class Vampirovibrionia; order Gastranaerophilales; family Gastranaerophilaceae; genus Spyradomonas. Next base: position 18,562 of record CALUPP010000088.1, on the reverse strand, counting down.
GCAGCAGTTCGGAATTGACCAAAAACCGGTCGAAATGATTGCAAATGAAATAAAAATTGCGCATGACATGGGCGCAGAGATTGCTGTTGTTGTAGGCGGCGGAAATATTTTCCGCGGAATGAAAAACAGTGCAAAACTCGGCATGGATCAAGCCAGCGGTGATTATGTCGGGATGCTTGCTACCGTAATGAATGCGATTGCCCTCCAAAGTGCCCTGAGAAAGCTAAATGTGTCCTGCCGGGTTCAGTCTGCGATTGATATGGATAAAATTGCTGAGCCGTACATCAGATTTAAGGCAATTCGACATCTTGAAAAAAACAGAGTGGTTATTTTTGCGGCCGGAACAGGAAATCCGTTTTTCACAACAGATACGGCTGCGGCGCTTCGTGCTTCTGAAATTGATGCGCAGGTAATGCTTATGGCTAAAAACGGGGTTGACGGAGTTTATTCTGACGACCCGAGAGTTAACAAAAATGCAAAAAAATATGACAAAATATCATATGATGATATAATAGTTAAAGGTTTAAAAGTAATGGATACTGCATCTTGTGCTTTGTGCAAACAAAATCATATACCGATTATCGTATTTGATTTTGCTGCAAAGGGAAGTATTGCAAGACTTTTGGCCGGAGAAACGTTAGGTACTTTTGTAGGAGAATAAAAATGGCAATTGATGAATTACTGGTTTCCGGAGAGGAAAAAATGGAAAAAGCTGTCACAGCTTTAAAAAAAGAGTTCGCATCTATCCGAACCGGACGTGCAAATCCGCTTATTCTCGACAAAGTAGTTGTTGATTATTACGGAGTGCCGACTCCCTTGCGCCAGATATCTCAAGTAGGGGTTCAGGATGGGCAAACTCTCGTAATTACCCCTTATGACAAGACAATAATCAAAGAAATTGAAAAGGCGATGATAAAAGCAGAACTCGGCATCACTCCGAACTCTGACGGTTTGGTTATCAGGCTCACTTTCCCGCCTTTGACCGAAGAAAGAAGAAAAGAAATTTCAAAGGACGTCAAAAAGATTGCGGAAGAAGCAAAAGTGGCTATCAGAAATATCAGACGTGATTTGACGGATGACGTAAAAAAACTTGAAAAATCAGAAAATCTTCCTGAAGATGTTGTGAAAGACGGACAGGATGAAATTCAGAAACTTACTGATAAATACGTAAAAATCATCGACGGCGTTGCTTCTGAAAAGGAAAAAGAGGTTTTAACCGTATAGTGGGGCTTCTTGATTCAATTAATAAAAATAAATTGAGGCTGATTACGGGCTTAATTATAGGTTTTACGGTTCTTGGGGCTGTTTTTGCAGGCGGTTTTCTTTTGATGCTGGTTGTGATGTATATTGTGTACGTCGGCTCAAAGGAATATGTTGCAATCCTGCGCAACAAGGGTTTTCGACCGTTTTTAAGACTTATAATTGCTGTTGACATTGCGTTTGTTATTTTGACGACGCTTCATCGTTTTGATTTGGTGCCGATGGCGCTGACTTTTGGCACAATCGGGGCATTTATGGCAGTGCTTTTCAAAGGCCGTCAGCCTTATATCGCAAATGTTGCGACTACCGTGCTCGGTTTTATTTACGGCGGTTTTTTGCCTTGCTTTTTGATACTTTTGAGGCAGCTTGAGATGAACTCTCTGGGACTTATCACGATAAAACTGAACCCCGGGCTTGGCTTTATCTTCCTTTTGTTCTTCACAATACTGCTCACGGACGTTGGCGCCTACTTTTTCGGCTCAAAATTCGGCAAAACCCCGCTTGCACAGGTAATCAGCCCTAAAAAAACAGTCGAAGGTGCTATTGGCGGTACTGTTGCTGGCGTTGCTGTATCAATGCTTATCGGGTATTTTTTGCATTTGCTTTGGTATCAGTCCTTAATTGCCGGAATTTTGATTACATTTTTCGCACAAATAGGCGATTTGGCTGAATCTTTGATAAAAAGAGATGCCGGCGTGAAAGATTCGGGGAATTCTTTGCCGGGGCATGGCGGTTTTCTTGACAGGGCTGACAGCTATCTTTTCAGCACGCCAGTTGCGTATTTTTATTTTAAATATTTTGTGATTAACAATCAGCTTACGCTGGATGTGCTTGATTTTGCAAGAAAGGCGGTTCATGCAGTCGGGCTGTTCTAGTTTGAGAGAATTTTTGGATTCTGTTGACGGATTGGAGAGCGCTGAGGCTAAGGAGCTTCTTGAAATTGCATTTTCACATCCATCATTGTGTTCGGATGGCGGTGTTCCGTATGAAAAATGCTATGAGCGCCTGGAATTTCTCGGTGATGCCGTTTTAAAACTTACTGCCAGCGATTATCTTTACAGAAAATTTCCGAATTACCATGAAGGCGAGCTTTCGAAAATTCGCTCATATGTTGTCAGCGACGAAGTTCTTGCAAAAATTGCATTAAAACTTGGAATTGATTGTGAAATTAGGCTTTCTGCAACGGATAAGTCGCTAAACTGCAATGAATCTATTCTTGCTTGCGCTTTTGAGGCGTTTTTGGGCGCGCTTTATCTTTGCGGGAAAAATAATGAAATTAAATCGTTTTTTGCTGACAATTTTGCCGAACTTGTGCAAAATATAGCAAGCGGTGAGCTGATAATCAATCCAAAAGCGATTTTGCAGGAATATACGCAGTCCAAAAACAAAAATCTTCCCGTTTATAAAATAACGAAAGTATCAGGAGCCGCTCATGCAAGAGAATTCTGCATAGATGTGATATACGAGGGCGAGGTTCTTGCGTCCGGATGCGGAAAATCCAAAAAAGCGGCCCAGCAGGAGGCTGCGCTTATTGCTTGTAAAAAGCTGAATCTTTTAAAAACAAAGGAGCAATCATAATATATGGAAAAAGTTATTGTTTCACCATCGATTTTGTCGGCTGATTTCGCAAATTTGGCGCGTGATGTGGAAATTATCCAGGAATGCGGTGCTGATTGGATACATGTTGATGTTATGGACGGTCATTTTGTCCCGAACATCACAATCGGTGCGCCTGTGGTAAAAGCTTTGAAACCTTACGCAAAAGTGCCTCTGGACGTGCATTTGATGATTGAAAATCCGCAAAATTACGTTGATGATTTTGTGAAAGCGGGTGCTGATGTGATTACGATTCACTATGAGGCTGCGCAGGATATGACTGAGGACATTATTTCGCATATAAAATCGCATGACGTGCTTGCGGGCCTATCTATCAAGCCGAAAACGCCGCCTCAGGAGATTTTAAAGAATCTTTTGATGGTGGATATGGTTCTTGTGATGACAGTTGAGCCCGGGTTTGGGGGGCAGAGTTTTATGCATGATTGTGCGGAAAAAATACCAGTTATTCGTCAAAATGCCCCGGAAAATCTTATTATTCAGGTTGATGGGGGAATCAACGCCGAAACCGGAAAAATTTGCCGCGATTTGGGCGCGAATTCGCTCGTGGCCGGCTCTTATGTCTTTGGCGCAGAGGATATTGAAGATGCAATCGATTCTTTGCGGGCCTAATGAATTTTTATGGGTTTAAAATCTTCTTCAGTGTATTCCAAACCCTCTAAATCTGCGTTTTCGAACGTTCCATCTTCCATTTTTTTGAAAATCCCACACCTTTCGTAGAGATTTTCCCTTGCTTCTGTGACCATTGCCGCAATATCTGCGCCTGTCGCTCCCCTTTTGTGCAATTTTGCTGCAAAATCTTTTCTGTCAAAGTTTTTGCTGACTTTTTTGTCTTTTAAATACAAATTTAAAATATCAAAACATCCTTTTTCGTCCGGCGGAAGTACTTCAATAAGCGTTCCGAACCGGCCGTTTCTTTTTATTGCCCGGTCGATGTTTTCAGGGCGGTTTGTTGCGCCGATTATCCATACTTTGTCGTTGTTTTTTTCCAAATTTTCAGTCAACGTTAAAAACTGGGAAACAACTCCGTTATTATGGACAAAATTTTCGCCGGATTCGCGCTTTCCGAGCACTGAATCAATTTCATCGACAAAAAGGAGCGCGGGTTGGTTGTTTCTAAGCTCATCAAAGACTTTTCGCCACATTTTTTCGGTTTCGCCGACATGGCTGCGAGCAAGTTCACTTCCGTCCACCTGTATGCAAAATACATTTTTGTCCCGGCGTTTTTTTGCTTCTCCGATTATGGCAAGGGCGAGCAGCGTTTTTCCCGTTCCGGGCGGGCCGGTTAGAATTGTGCCGATGTTTTTGCTGTTTTCAAACGCCTCGGGGTATAAAATCGGATAAAGAACTTTCCGCTTCACTTTTTCGATTGTTTTGTCCATTCCGGCTATGTCGTCGAATGTTCTGAAAGGGATTTTGTTATTGTTGTTCGGTTTTTGCGGCGGTTCTTCGGGCGGTTTTTGTGATTTCAAATGCAATTCGCCGTCAATGTGGTGTTTTTGCCCAATTGCGGGCTCTGTTTGAAATTTTTCATCGAAAAAGTCAGCTTCTTTCACGTCTGGCGTTTTTTCGAACCTTATTCTTACGCCGTTTTCCTTTTCAATAACTTCCCCGAGGTTTACGGGAGCATGTGAATAAGGATAAATGCGGTAATCTTTCTTTTTTGAGAGGTTTTCGGAGCGTCCGAAGATAAGAAATTGCTCATTTTCGCCCTTTGCGATTATCAACGGCTCAGGGTTGCGGTCATCTATGACGTAAACGGTTTCTATCGCTCTTGGTGACGCCAAAAACGAGTCGCTGCGGTTGAGCTGGGTTTCTACAATTGTTTTCATATACTCTGACTGCGGATCTCCGATAACAATCAACGATTTTTCGTCGAGTTTGTGCAGCGTGTTCGCCAGTTTATATGAAATCATTTCATCTTTTAATGCCAGCGGGATTTTGGGCGGTATTTCTTCTGTTTTTTCCGGCAAATCTTGCGGATTTTGTGTATTTGCGGGAATTTCTTCGGTTTGAGGCGCATTTTGAGGCTTTTTACGGCTCCAGAGCCCGTAAAAACTCATGTTGTAAATTTGTGTGTCGAAATGTTCCAGTTGGAATTGCTTTTGGCAGGCGGATTTTGCGGATATTTTCTTTTGCGCCGTATATAAGGGTAAAATATTGCTTCTGTATGGAGAAATTTCCATATTACTGCCTCAATTCTCGTTGTTTATGCAAATATAAGACCGCTAAAAAAATAGTTTTGCCTATTTGGTTTATGTTTTTTACATTTGTACATAAATTTTCTTTTTTGCAAAATTTTGCGGCCAATTCAAGTCAAAGTTTTGAATTTTAGGTTTAATAAATTGTTTTGGTATGATTTTTGCTTGCGGTGGCGGGTTTTTGAGGATAAAGAACTAAAAACATTCCGAATATTTGTCGATTTCTGCTTCAGTGTTGGTTTCTGTTGCTGAAATCAGGATTTTTTTATCATCAATCGCAATTCCGCCCAAAATTCCGCAATCTTTAAGCTTTTTGAGCTGTTGTTTTGCATTTTCTGTTTCAATTACAAATTCGTTGAAGAAATCTTCGTTAAGGACGGTTATTCCTTTGTCAGAAAGCTTTTTGGCCAGATTGTGCGCATTTTTTGCGCTTAAAAAGGCCGCTTCTTTTAGCCCGTTTTTACCCAAAAGCGTTAAATAAACCGTTGCTTGCAGTGCAATCAGCGCCTGATTTGAGCAGATGTTGCTTGTTGCTTTTTCGCGCCTTATGTGCTGCTCTCTTGTTTGCAGTGTGAGCGTGAAAGCCTGTTTCCCGTCCGCATCGACCGTTCTTCCGACGATTCTTCCGGGAAGCTGGCGTTTGTATCTCTCCTGACAGGCCATATATCCGCCATAAGCCCCGCCGAATGAAAGCGAGTTGCCCAAACTTTGCAGTTCGCCGACCGTTATGTCGCATTCCGGCGGCTCAAGAAGCGCTAGTGACGTGATATCTGCGCAGCAGATTTTCAATGTTTTTGAATCCTTTGTTTTTATGTTGTCTGCATCTTCGATTTCGCCGTAGAAGTTGGGAAACTGGTAAATTACGCAGGCAAAATCCTCGTCAACTTCGGTTTTTGGTGTTTTTAAGCCCGAAAGTTCAATGAACTCGATTTCAATGTCCGCTGCTTCGCAGTAGGTTTTCAAAACTTCAATATATTGCGGGTTTAATCCCTTAGAAATCAGGCATTTTTTGCGGTTGTTTATTCTTGAAGCCATCAAAACCGCCTCTGCGCAGGCCGTTGCTGCATCATAAACGCAGGCATTTGACACATCTTGGCCGGTAATATTGCAAATCATTGATTGGTATTCATAAATGACCTGCAATGTTCCCTGCGAGATTTCGGGCTGATAGGGCGTGTAGGCCGTATTGAACTCAAATCTCGAGGAAACGGCTGATACCGCAGCCGGAATGTACCTTTTATACGCACCGCCGCCCGCAAACGAAGCATAATTGACCTTATTTTTTGCGGAAAGCTCTTTTATTTCGCTTTGGAGCGCCATTTCCGACATTCCGTCCGGAAGTTCGAGCCCGTTTAGCCTTATATTTTGCGGAATTTGAGAATAAATGTCTTCAAGTTTTTGCAGCCCGAGCTCTTTGAGCATTTCTTTTCTTGTTTCGTCAGTGTGTGCTTCAAAATTTTTCATTTATTCTCCTTTTATGCCCAAAATCGCGGCAATATTTCAATTTGCCGGTTGCTTTTGCCCCTTTTTGCGTAAATTAATTACAATTCTTCTTTGTAATCGTCGTAATCAAGTAAATCGCCCGAATCCTCCTGCGCGGTTGAGCTTTCAACTTTAACCAGCCAGCCGTTTTCATAGGGGCTTTCGTTCAAAACTTCGGGTGATTCAACAATTTTTTCGTTAATTTCGACAATTTTTCCGCCAACAGGCATATAAATTTCTGATGCGGCTTTAACGGATTCAACTGTCGCAAAAACTTCGCCTTTTGCGAATTCCGTGCCGATTTCAGGAAGCTCGACAAAAACAATATCCCCGAGCTGCTCAACTGCATAATCTGTCAGCCCGATTGTGTACAAATCGTTCTCTTCAAGCAAATATTCGTGAGTTTTGCTGCATAAGATACCTTCTGGCACCATCATAGTTTTTCTCCTTATTAAATATTATCCATTTTTTTACTTTTTTTCTCTACAAAAGGCGTTTTTACGATTTTTGCGTTGTAGAGCTTGTTTCTCACCATAACCTGAATTTCTGAGCCGGGCGGAAGTTCTTCTTCAATATAACCAAGCCCGATATTTTCGTTTAAAGTAGGAGCAAATCCGCCGCTTGTGACGATTCCGGCCTTTTCGCCATGAATATAAAGTTCATATTCATGCCTGGGAATCGCTCTGTCCGTCATTTTGAAGCCGATGAGGTGTTTTTTTACCCCGTTTTTTAGCTGTTCAATGATTTTTGCTTTTCCGTTGTAGTCAGCATCCTTGTCTTTCGGGATAAACCAGCTTAATCCCGATTCAACAGGTGTAGTTTCTTCGTTCAAATCGTTTCCGTACAAGGGAAGCGCCGCCTCAAGCCTTAGCGTGTCGCGCGCTCCCAGGCCGATTGGTTTTACGCCGAATTCCGCGCCTTTTTCGAGAATTAAATTCCATAATTCAACGATATTTTCATTTTTTGTTAAGATTTCGAACCCGTCTTCGCCCGTGTAGCCCGTTCTGGCAAGAAGTATGTCGGCTCCGTTTAACTTTGCGTATTTTATATGGAAAAATTTGGGCTGTTCGTCTTCTGATATGCCCAATTTTGCGATGATTTTCTTTGCTTTTGGGCCCTGAAGCGCTAAAAGCGAATATTCGTCCGATTTATCCTCGATTTTGACATCAAAGCCGTCTGCGTTTTGCTTAAACCACTCATAATCCTTTTCAATACCGGATGCGTTGACAATAACGAGATATTCTTCGTTTTTCAGCCTGTAAATGATTAAATCGTCAATCAATCCGCCGTTTTCGTTGGGCAGCTGGCAATAAACCGCCTTTCCGTCCGTTAATTTTTCAATATTCTGCGGAACGAGCTTCTGAAGCAGCTTTAATGCGTCCTTTCCTGAAACAAAAAACTCGCCCATGTGCGAAACATCAAACAATCCCGCATTATTTCGTACATTATTGTGCTCGTCGATGATGCCCGAGTATTGCACAGGCATTTCCCAGCCCGCAAATTCAACAATTTTTGCGCCGAGTTTCAGATGTTCGTCATAAAGCTTTGTTCTTTTTGCCATTCGTAATGTCCTTTGAGCGTTGATTTTGTAGCGTTCGCTTACTTATACATTTTTAAAATATTTTTTGCTTCATGTCAACAATATTAAAAGTTTTAAGTCGTTTGGCCGGTATAATAAAAAAATTATGAAAAAATCGGGCAATATTCATTATTTTTCCGAAAAAGCACGTTTTAGCGCTTTGAATTTTAATAAAATAATGGTTGACAAAATAGCGCTCATAAATAGGAAAGAAACCGCAAGCCCTATCCAGAAGCCCATTAGCGACATGTGGTAATGATATGCCAAAACGAACCCGAACGGCAGCCCGAACAGCCAATAGCCAGAAATTACGGCAACGGAAGCGGTTTTTGTCATTTTTAAACCTTTCAAAATGCCGCTCAAACAAACCTGAAAACCGTCAAACATCAGGTACAATGAGGCTATGTGCAAAATTGGGATTCCGATTTTTATCATCTGCGGGTTTGTTGTGAAAACATCAAAAATCTGGTTCGGAAAAGCCGACAAAATCAGCGCACATGCGCCCATAAATGTCACGGAAATCAATGTTCCGGCAAAAGAGTACCGTTTTATTTCGCTCAAAATCTGCGCCCCGTTGTAAAAACCGACTTTTATCGCAATTGCGCTCGAAATCGAAAGCGGAACCATATATGCGCTCGAGGTGATTGTCACAATTATGTTGTGCGTTGCCGCAAGCAGCCCGGATTCTCGACCGACCATAATTGTTATGATATTAAACCCTAAAAACTCCAAAAGCATTGCAATTCCTATGGGCGAGCCGATTTTTAAAAGCTGTTTTATGAATGGCGTGTCAAAAAGGTTGTTAAATCTTACCAGTTTTATGCAATAAAGCAGCAAAACCAGCCCCATAAGCGTTCTGACAATCAATGCTGCCAGCGCAAGCCCGATTACACCAAGCGCCGGGATAAACCAAAACCCGAAAACAAGCGAATATGCAAGCACAAAATTCAAAATCAGCGCTGCGACAAGTATTAAATTCGGGAAATTTACGATTTCATGCGCAAGCAAAAACTCTTTTAGCGCGCTGTAAAGGTACATCCCGAACAATGAAAACGAGCAGATAAAGATATATTCCTTTATCATCGGTACGAGCACCGCTTCAAAGCCCATATTTTCAATAAACGGAAGCGTTCCGAGGCAAATCAGGCAAAAAATGACCGCAAGAAGCATTGAATAGTTCAAAATCGAAGCCAAAAAGCGTTTTGTGGGCTTTCTGTTGCCGCGATAATTTGAAAGTACAATAGAAATTGCCGACATCAAGCCCAGCCCGACAACAAGTATGCAAAAAATGATGGAATTTGCGATGCTAATTGCGGCCAGCGTGTTTGTCGCATGTTTTGCCGCAATAAATACGTCCGTTGCCCCGATAAGAATCTGACCGAGGTTCCCGACGACCAACGGTGCCGACAATGACAACAATTCAGTAAAATATTTTTTATATTTGCCCGTTTTGTTTAATATTTCCATCATTCCTGTGCCATTTTGAGTTTTGCTTTTTCTACGGCTGTTTCAACGCTGAAAAAGATGTTGTCTTTTGTTATAAACTTGATAAGCCCCATTCTGAGCAGGTTTACGGCAAGTTTTCTGTTGTTAAATACCACGGAAACCTTTATATCGTCGTCTTGAAGCCGCAAAATCATTTCCTCAAGCGCAAAAACTGCTGAAATATCAAACGATTTTATGCTCTGACAGTCGATAATAACGTGTTTTGTGTCAAAAAGGTGCTCAACCCTCGCCAATACCTGTGATGCCGAGCCGAAAAAGAACACGCCTTTTATGTGCATTACCATAATATGATTGACCGCATCTTCATCAATCGATGTTTCATCATCTTCGACCGGTTTTTCTTCCGGTTCAATTTCTTTGATTTTGACGTTCATCTGATTTGATATGTTATGCGCAAAAAGCAGCGACGAAAGCACGATTCCGACCCCGACCGCAAGAATCAAATCATCCAGAACCGTAATTAAAAATACAAAAAACATTACGGCAAGGTCGCTTTTCGGTGCTGCGCGCAGAATTTTGAGGAATTTGTAGTCAATTATGCTGACTCCGACCTTTATCAAAATGCCTGCAAGCACTGCGAGCGGTATTTTTGAGGCGATGGGCGCGAAACATAATACAACAAATATTAAAAATATCGCATGAATGATTCCGCTCATCCTTGAATTTCCGCCCGAGCGGATATTTGTGACAGTTCTCATCGTTGCTCCGGAGCCTGCAAGACCGCCGAAAAGCGAAACAATTATATTGCCAATTCCCTGGCCGATAAGCTCTTTATTTGAGTTGTGTTTGGTTTTTGTGAGCGAATCCGCAACAATCGAGGTCAAAAGCGAGTCGATTGCGCCAAGAACAGCCAATGTGAGCGCCAGCGGAATTACTATTTTGAGCTGTGAAAAGCTTATCATCGGCAAAGAGAACGCCGGAAACGATGCGGGGATGTTTCCGATTGTCGCGACATTCATATTTAGCGAGATTGAAAGAAAAGTCCCGCAAATAAGCGCAATCAAAGGCGCAGGAATCTTGGAATCGATTGCTTTTGGCGTAAAAAATACAATTCCAAGCGTTATTAACCCCAACAAAAGGCTTTGAAAGTGAATAGAATTCAATGATGTGACAAAATGAAGCAGACTTTGTGCCGGAGAACCGTCAAAAGTTATTCCGGCAAGTGAATTTAGCTGCAAAAGAATGATTATTGCCCCGACGCCGCTCATAAATCCGGAAATTACCGGATAAGGGACAAAATTGACAAATTTCCCAATTTTAAGAAGCCCGAATATAATTTGAAATACGCCGGCTAAAAGTACCGTCATAAAAACGAGATTCGGGTTGTGCCCGTGTGTTGTGGCGATTGCCGCGATTACGACGATAATAGGGCCGGTTGGGCCGGAAATTTGGGTAGGTGTTCCGCCGAATATTGATGCAAAAAGGCACAAAAGTATCGAGCCCCACAACCCAGCCGATGCTCCCAGGCCGCTTGCGACCCCGAAAGCCAGTGCAAGAGGCAGTGCGATTATGCCTGAGGTTATACCGCCGTAGATATTCCCTTTTATATTCTTAAAATTAATCATATTGTCTTTTTTCTCCGAATTTTTTGTAAAAATTTGCGCAGTTTTCCTCTTTAGCGCGCAATGTTATATTTTTTGCGTTAAATATTTAAAAATTTAAAGTTGTTTTGTAGTCGGGAACCTTGAACGGCGTGTTGTTTGCGTCTTTGTCGGTGAATTTTGCATAAGCGCCCAGAGAATCTTCTTTTGCGCTTTCATAGAATGATTTTTCTACGTATTTTTCGTAAATTTCGTTCAAATCTCCCGAATAGTTGCCCATGATTTTTGCAAAATTTTTGATATTTTCTTTATTTGAGCCGGCGCCGTAGGCTTTTGTCTTTGCGTCGGTTCCGGAGGGGCGGATTTCTATGAATTTGTCGTCAAATTCAAGGTATGTTCCGTCGCCTACGAATTTTACGTCCCTGAGGTTTGAAAAATCAAGCCCTGCAAACGTTGAAGAAAGAATTTCTTTGATTTGTTCAAGCGAAATTTTGTTTTCGGCCTTTGCAACTGCGAGCGCAAGGTAAAAAAGGTCATTTTTTGTGCGTTTTGCTTCGCCGGCTTTTTTGTCGGCCTTGAGTTTTTCAATATCCGGCTCGCTTTCGTTGTAATATGAAATATCTTCGCGGATATCAAAGCGTGAAATTATTTCGTTTTCATCAAAAACCCTTGCAAGATGCTCGCTCAATGAAATTCCCTCATTTTCAAGATAAGAAGTGAGCGCTGACGCGACGATAATGGCTTCTGTTGCGCTTTTTTCTCTCATTGCGATTGCTTTTCTTCCGCCAAGCGACTCAATAATTGACTCGGAGCCGATAATCATCCCGCCGGATTCTTCTCCACCGAACACAAGTTTGGGATTTTTGCCGAGATTTACGTCGTTGTTGAAAATATCTGTTATTACAACGTCATTTTCCGGGTGTTCAATTATCTGTTTTTCGACTTTTTTCATGATGTTTGCGATTTCTTTAAAGCCGACGGGCACATTTACGACTTTTATTCCGTTTTTCTTTGCCCACTCGTCCCAAGAACGCGCTGAAGCGGTCGTTTTTATGATAAATCTCGGATGTTTGTTAAAAACGCCCTCTTTTTTGAGCCTGTTTGCCCAAAAATCCATAATCATTAAGAATGACTGATTTGCAGTGAACACGGTCAAAATTCTGTCCTCATCGAGCCTTACATAATCGACTCCGAGCTCCTCGAGAGCGGAAATTCTCTCTGCGCTTTCGATTTGGGTGACAGTTAGACGGTCATGATCCGGATCGGTGATTAAAACTACGGTTGAAAGCGGGCAATTTTTGAGCTTTTCTGTGTAATTCATCGATTTTATTACGGGGAAATAAGAATTTCCGTCTTTATCCTTGGAAATAACCGTTGCATCCACGGAATAATCGTAGAAAGTTTTGTTTCCTTTCGGGTCGCGGTCATATTTTCCGATTGAATGGAAAAACGGGTCTTCTTCCGTGTTCAGCCAGGCGAATTTATCCTCAATTCCCAAAACTTTCAAAATTCTGCTCAAAGTTCGATATGCGGAGCCTCCGACGTTTTCGATTATGATTTTTTCCTTTAAATTTTTAATAAGTTCAAGATTTGCGTCTTTTGCGACCCCGTCTTTGAGGTATTTTTCGTATAAAACCACGCCGTCATTGAGTTTTTGCATAATACTTTCGTCAATCAGCGGGCTTGAATTCGCTGCGATTTTTATTTCATATTTTCCATCTTTTTTTACTTTTTCAAAAATTTCTCTGATTTTGTTGACAAAAAGCATTGATTCTTCGGGCAAATATTGGCTTCCTTGGGAATTCAAATCCTTTGTTGCGTTTTTAACCGATATTCCGTGGCTCGAGGTAATGTATTCTCCGCCTAGCAAATCCAGTTTAAACGCTAAAAATGAGGCCATCCAGATGGGAATTGTTGCGCGGTGCTCGGGAACAAGCGTTTTTATGCCGTGAGCAGCCTGAATTCTTGCGATAAGCTCAAGAAATTTGTCAGAATTGTAGCGGACTTCGCTTCCTGCGAGTTTTATGAGCTCTGCGTCCTGATATTGTTCGTTTGCAACGAGCGCTTTGGCTTCTGTTGCGAGCATAATGCCGATTAAGTTTATCGGGAACCTCGTATCGTGCGGATAAAGGATGTTTTGCGGGCCTCTGATGCCTGCTGTCGAAACTTCCGCTTCTTTTGCATAAGAAGCAAGCCATTCTTCAAGATTCAGCCCTTCCGGGTTCTGATTTTCGTCATACGGTGCAAGATGTTCTTTTTTCAGCGTAAAAACGAACTCATTTTTATTGTTCAGGTCAATAAGTTTGTTGTTTTTTATATAATCAGGTGTTTTTGAGTCCACTGCGTCGAAAAGTTCTTTTTCGAGTGCGCTTGAGGGTTTTTTATCGTATGTCATAGTTTCGGCTCCCTAATACTGAGTTATAAAACTATTTTATTATGAACGTACGGTGAGTGCAATTACACATTTTGCCGCGATTTTATTTATAATTTTGTAATTTTGCCTTGTTGTCAAACATGCTTTTGCCGTGTTTGGGAAATTATTCGTTTTTATGGCATAAAACTCCGGCAATATTCGCCAATCGGGCATTTTGCGCACATAGGCTTTGTCGGGCGGCATAGATTTTGCCCGAAAGTAACGAGAATTGTGTTGATATCGAGCCAATATTTTTTCGGTAAAAGTTTTCTGAGTGCCATTTCGGTTTCTTCGGGTGTTTTTGTTTTTACCCAGCCGAGCCTGTTCGAAATTCTGTGAACATGCACATCCACGCAAATCGCCGGTATGCCGAACCCCTTTGCAAGGACAAGATTAGCCGTTTTTCGCCCGACTCCTTTGAATTTTACCAGTTCTTCGATTGAATCCGGCACCTTGCTGTCGTATTTTTCGACAAGTTCCCTTGAAATATCAAGAATCTGCTGTGCCTTATTTTTGTAAAACCCTACCGGATAAATAGCATTCGCCAATGTTTCAGCATCTATATTCAAGAAATCCTCCGGCTTTGTTCCGAGTTCAAGCATCCTCAATGAGCAGGGATATGTGGTCAAATCGTTCGTTCTCAGGCTCAAAATGCAGCAAATCAAAACTTTGAACGGATCATGAAACGTTTCCATCATTTTCACAAAATCTCGCTGGGGAAGATTTGCGTTTTTTATACCGTTTATGATTTTATCGATATTTTTTATGCTTTTATTCATAAAATTATTAATACAAAAAAACACCCCCGAATCAATGAATCGGAGGTGCTTTTTTATATTTGTTTATCGATTATTCTTCAACTTCGATAACGCCAACGGGGCAGGATTCTGCTGCTTCTTTAACGCAATCTTCGTTTCCTGCAACTGCTGCTTCGTTAACTACTGCTGTATCTTCGATAGAAAATACTGCATCGCAAACTGATTCGCAAGCGCCGCAAGCTATGCATCCGTCATTAATTTTTACTTTCATTTTGTTCTCCTTTACCATAATTTATAAAAGTGAAACTTGTTCACAAATTTTATTATACATAAAAATATAAAAAAATACATACATCACTCAATTAAGAAGTGTAAATAATTCGTCCGTTTTTTTTCTTGTTTTTAGTAAATATTTGTGTTTTTAGTTATATGTTGAAAAGTTTTTAGTTATTTTTAAGGAACTGGCATGAAAACATTAAAAGTTTTGAATTTATATTCACAAATTTCTGCTAATGCAAAAATTCTCAGGGCAGAGCTTGATACAACTAACCTGCTTTCAGACTCAGCGGGTTCAAAAATGCTTACTCATTTGAGAGATTGCATTGACAATCCAGCGATGGGGATGCTTGTTCGCAGCGAGCAAAAAAAATCGATTAATTATCCCGGATTCTATGAGGCGCATTTAAAACAAATTTTAAAAGAT
Organism: Candidatus Gastranaerophilales bacterium; assembly: GCA_944322685.1. Classification (GTDB taxonomy): domain Bacteria; phylum Cyanobacteriota; class Vampirovibrionia; order Gastranaerophilales; family Gastranaerophilaceae; genus Spyradomonas. Next base: position 3,505 of record CALUPP010000088.1, on the reverse strand, counting down.
CCAAAAGTCAAAAAAGCAAATGATGTATTTGAGCGCAAGCTTGTTTTTTATTATCCAAGAACGCTTGCCATCAGAAATTACATGCTGGACAATAAAAATGTTGTTTTTAACTACGTAAAGAAAAAATCAGACGGCATTATGCGAAAACTGTTTAAATTTTTCATCTCAATTTAACGTTTTACCGCAATTTTTGCAAATTATTAAAACTAGCAGTCTGATTTTCCGGAAGTGGTTATGTTTAATTGTTCTTTTATTTCCTGAACCTCGTACGTGAGCCTGTTCAGCTGGCATTTTACGGGGTCGGGCATCCTGTTGTGCATAAGCTGTCCGTCAACAAGGACCCTTTGGTGCACAATTCTGCCCGGAATACCGACTACTGTGCAATCCGGCGGCACATTGTCTATTACTACGGAGCCGGCTCCGATTCTGCTGTTTTTGCCGATTGTTAAATTTCCGAGAACTTTGGCGCCTGCGCCGACAATTACGTTATCTTCAAGCGTCGGGTGGCGTTTTCCGTGCTCTTTTCCGGTTCCGCCGAGCGTTACGCCCTGATAAAGAAGTACATCGTCGCCTATATAGGTCGTTTCGCCGATTACAACCCCCATTCCGTGGTCGATGAAGAATCTCCTGCCGATTCTTGCGCCCGGATGGATTTCAATTCCCGTGAAAATCCTGCTCCAGTAAGATATCAGCCTTGGAATGACCGGAATGCCCCAATATCTGAGCTTATGAGCGATTCTGTGCGCAATCAGCGCATGCAGTCCCGGGTAGCAGAGAAAAACTTCAACGATATTGCTCGCTGCCGGGTCTTTTTCGTAAATTGTTTTAATATCCTCTTTTATTTGTTCAATTGCCCTTTTTAAAAGCATTTTTTCTCCTGTTTTCCGGTAAAATTTTCATATAATCAGCTAGTCGAACAATTTTGTTGATAAATATCTTTCGCCATAGTCCGTAATAACCGTAACAATTCGTTTTCCTTTATTTTCGGGGCGTTTTGCTATTTTTAATGCGCATGAAACGTTCGCACCAGAAGAAATTCCGCACAAAATCCCCTCTTGTTTTGCAAGCATTTTTGCTGTTTCAATTGATTCGTTTTCTGAAGCGGTTATTATTTCGTCAATCGTGCTTAAATCAAGATTTTTCGGCACAAAATTTGCTCCGATGCCCTGAATTCCGTGCGGCCCTGCTTGTCCTTTTGTGACGAGCGGGCTGTCCTCGGGTTCAATGCCGATTATTTTTATATTAGGATTCAGCTGCTTTAGCCGTCTTCCAGTCCCGGAAATAGTCCCTCCCGTACCGAAAGATGCGACAAAAATGTCAATATTTCCCTGAGTATCTGCCCATATTTCTTCGGCTGTGGTCAATTCGTGGGATTTCGGGTTTTCCGGGTTGTTAAACTGAGCCGGAATGAAGCTGTTTTCATATTTTTTTGCAAGTTCTTCGGCTTTATCAACAGCTCCTTGCATTCCGAGCTCTTTTGGCGTTAAAACCAATTCGGCCCCGTAGCCTTTGAGCATTTTTCTTCTTTCCAGGCTCATATTTTCGGGCATTGTCATTATTATTTTGTAGCCCTTTACCGCGCAGACCAGCGCGAGTCCGATTCCGGTATTTCCGCTTGTTGGTTCAATTATTACGGTATTTTTGTTGATTTTTCCCTGGTTTTCGGCTTGCTCAATCATTCTCAGCGCTGCACGGTCTTTTATTGAATGTGCGGGATTAAAATATTCCAATTTCAGATAAATTTCCGCCTCGCTGTCGTTTATTTTGTTCAATTTTACCATCGGTGTATTCCCGATGAGCTCAAGAATGCTGCCGTAAATTTTAGGCATTTTTCAACTCCATAAATTTTCGCTTGCCCGCTTGCAAAATTTGCGGTTTTTCTGCGGGTTTTACGAAAAGTCCCGCATCCGATATTTTTTCATTATCAATTTTTACTCCGCCTTGCGCAATTAGCCTTTTGGCCTCGCCCTTGCTGGCAACAAAACCGATTTCCAACAGCAAATCCAAAATATTTATTTCAGATTTCAGAACAAAGCTCGGAATATCCTCGGGAATGCCCTTATTTTGAACGACATTTATGAATTCGTCCTGCGCTTTTTTCGTTTCTTCATCTGTGTGATATTCGTTCGTAATTGTGTATGCCAGCTGCATTTTTATGTCGCGCGGATTTTCGGTTTTCAATCTTTCTTCGATTTTTTTCAGTTCTTCATCCGAAATGTCCGTCAAAAGGCTGAAATATTTGATAATAAGCGTATCTGGAATGGACATGAGCTTTCCGTACATGTCTTTTGCGCTGTCTGTAAGCGAAATGCAGTGCTCGGGGTGGGTTTTGGACATTTTTACAAGCCCGTCCGTCCCCTCAATCAACGGCAGCAGCATAACCATTTGCGGATTCGGCTTTCCGTAGGCCGTTTGAATTTCCCTGCCAAGAAGAACGTTAAATCGCTGGTCGGTTCCGCCCAGTTCTATGTCCGCATTAATCGCAACCGAGTCATAAGCCTGCATAAGCGGGTAGAAAAATTCATGAATTGCAATCGGTTTGCCCTCAGCGTACCTTTTCGCAAAATCATCGCGCGTCATCATCTGAGCAACCGTAACATTTGATGCCAATTTCAACAAATCCGTAAGCTGCATCGGGTGGAGCCAGTCAGCGTTGTTCACAACTTCGGCTTTTGAGGTATCGAGAACCTTTGACATTTGCTCAAAATACGTTTTTGCGTTTTCTTCGACCTGTTCTTTTGTTAAAGCAGGGCGAGTTTCCGATTTTCCGGATGGGTCGCCGACCATTGCTGTTGCTCCGCCGACCAAAAGAACAATTTTGTGCCCAAGTTCCTGAAATTTTTTGAGTTTTTTCATTACAACCGTGTGCCCAAGGTGCAAATCCGGTCGTGTCGGATCCATTCCGAGTTTTACGCGGATGGGCTTTCCGGATTCTGCTGATTTTTGCAGTTTTATCGCGAGTTCATTCACTCCGCCCGGCAAAAGTTCTGCTCCGCGCGAAATTTCCTGTGCCTGTTTTATAAATTCAGGTTTTATTACAAATTTTTCTTCCATTTATCCCTTTTCCTTTGTTTTTCTGTTTTAAATTTATTGTAGCAAAAAATTATTTATTGGCGTATTACAAAAATTCAATTAATTCGCGATTTATCACAAAAAAAGAGAGCCCGTTGCAGGCTCTCTTTTTTTGAAAAACTATTTTAACAGAAACTAGTTGTTAGAACCGTCAGTAAGTCTAACTTTTGTTCTTGCTCCTTTACCTGACAAATCAGCTTTTCCTTCGTGAGACAACCAGCCGATACCCATGTTTACGAAGTTTTCGCTGAGGTCTAATTCTTTTTGAATTTTAGAAATAGTTGCTTCGCTGTTTTTAAAAAAAAACAAAAATTCGTAAACTTTTCCAGCTGCTTCGCCAATGTAATAATTCATTCTTAATCTCCTTTTCCTGTTGTGCCTAAATGAATAATTTGATACTATTTATTTATAATATAAATTTTAAAATTTGTAA
>CALUPP010000087.1 GCA_944322685.1 Candidatus Gastranaerophilales bacterium | reverse complement strand
GCAATAACACCGGGGTTTCTCGGGTCATCTTCTTTGATTTTGAACTGAATTTTCATCAGGTCAGAGCCGATATCAGCGATTTTTGTAAAAATACCGCCCGCAACACGAAGCGCAGAAGCACCGAGAGATTCACCGATAGCAAAACCGATGAAGCAAGCGCCCGCAATTTCGCCGGGGATAAACAAAAGGATAACCAGCATCATAATCAGCTCAACGCTTACCAGCAAAACGCCGATTGACATACCGGCTTTGAGCGGAATGTTCAAAACGTTAAGCGGTTTGCCCTCTAAAGATGCAAATGCAGTTCTTGCGTTAGCAAGAGTGTTCATTCTGATACCGAACCAAGCAACGCCGTAAGAACCCAAAATACCGATTACCGACCAAGCCAAAATAATCAATACGCTCTTAACAGGCATAGCCTGAAGGTAGCCAAAATAGAATGCAATACAGATTGCAATCAAAGTTTCAAGAACAAGCAAGAATTTACCCTGCTGAATGAGGTAAGTTTTGCAAGTTTCAAAAATTGTGTTTCCGATTTCAGCCATTGCGGGGTGAACCCGGTAATTTTTGACCTTAATAAACTCAATAAGACCAAAAATCAGGCCCAAAACCGAAATACCAATACCGACAAGCAAGAGATTAAAGCTTGTGGCATTGGCTTGCAGATTCGGAACGACCAAATCCGCTTCTCCTGCGAACGCAGAAGCGGCCGAAGCAAGCATTGCGAAGATTGAAAGCGCACATGCTTTCCAGCCGGACCATTTTCCTAAATAAGCCATTTTCTTCTCCTTCTAAACTATCCGTTTAAATAGCTTTTTATAACCCTTAGGTCTATTTTATAACAAATTCAACTTTTAGCAAGAATGTAAATTAAATTTTAAAAACTTAATGATTAAACGGTAGAAATGGGAAAATTTCTTTTTTCAGAGCTGTTCAAGCGGAATTAATCAAGGTTGGAAAAAATTTTTTCCCAATTTTGTTCATAATAGCTTTTGAATTTTTGAAAATGGTAATTTGAAATTCTTTGGCAATTAGTTCATATTTTTAACTATATCCAAAACCGCATCAATAAAAAATTCGCACGACATCGCGGTCAAAAGTATGCCAAAAATCCTGTTTATGACGTTCACGCCGGTTTTTCCGAGAATTTTGCTGACTTTTGAAGCAAAATTAAGAATCAGCCAGCAAATACCAAGGTTCAAAATCAACGCAATGATAACAAGGCTTGTCTGCAAAATATCACCCTGAGCTTTTTTCATAAACAAAGCAAGCATCGTAATCGTCGCAGGCCCGGAAAGCAGCGGAATCGCCAGCGGAAAGACCGAAATATCCGTTCTTTTCAGCGATTCTCGGCGTTCTTCGTTTGTTTCCTGGTTCATGCCGTTATTTGACTTTGCCAGCACCAAATCAATCGCCATTAACAAAAGCAAAATTCCGCCCGCGATTCTTAGCGCGTTCAGGCTTATTCCGAGCAAATCAAGAACGATTGTTCCGGCAAATCCGAAAAATATAAGTATTATAAACGCAATTATAATACTTTTGTTCATCATTATTTTGCGCCATCTTCTCGGAGCGGTGCCGGTCAGCGCAATAAAAACCGGAGCCAGCCCGATACTGTCAAGCGTCACAAAAAGCGCCGAAAAGTATTTCAAAAAAGAGTGTAAAATATCGTGCATTAGAAAAACCTTTCAATTTTTATTCTAAAAATCCATCTTTTAGGGAAACCTGTAACTTTGAGCCAAAATACCGCTATTCAAAAGCGTTTTCAGCCCTCAGCGATGAATAAGTAAATCCATTATACATAAAAAAAACAAAATACGCTATTTTGACGACATTTTGCACGAAACAGGCGGGCTCTGGAGGTACAAAGGTTTTGTTTTTGCCCAGAAAAAGCCATTTGGCTCCTTTAAATATTTTTCAATCACGAGTTCGTTCAAATAAACGCCCAAATCGTCGTCAACTTCAGCAAAATCGATTGCCTCGATGCCTTTTTCCTGCAAAAAAGGGATAGTCGAAGCATCAGAAATCACAAAAGCCTCTTTCAACGGCAAAGAATCAGCCTTTTCCATATCTATCAAAGCCGGAGCGGCAATTTCCAGCCCATCTTTTGAATACATTGCCGCATAGAGCTGTTTTCTTCTTGCATCGAGCAGAATGAGCGAATTTTTCGGCGTTTTGTTGATTTTTGAAAGAATTTCCAGCGAAGAAACGCCGACAAGCGGTTTTTCAGCCTGTTGAGCAAAAACCCTTGCAACTGTAATGCATGCCCTTATCCCGGTAAAGCTACCCGGGCCGATATTCACGCCAAAAACGTCAATATCCTGCACTCTTAAGGAATGCTTTTTTAAAAACTCAACAATCGTTGAAATCAAAAAGGCCGAATGGTATTTTTCGTTCTTATTTTCAATGATTTTTGATTCAACTTCGCCGTTTATTGAGAGCGCTACGTAGGTTTTGTTCAAACAAGTGTCAAAAACAAGAGTTTTCAAGATTTCAGCCCCTCTATAACTGCGATATTTTCCGCACCGATGCCCTTGAACTCAAAAGTTCTTTCGGTTTCACCCGTAACTTCAATTTTCACCTCAATACGGTCATAAGGCAGCTCAATATCGGAAAATTCAGCCCACTCAACAATCGTAATAATTCCCGGCTTTGAATATTCCAAAAGCTCGTCCACAACAGTCTTTACGCCCTCTTTTTCCAGCCTGTAAAGATCAAAATGATACACGGGAATATCCCCGGAAAGGTATTCGTTAATAATAACGAAGCTCGGGCTCGTAACTTTTTCACGAACGTTCAAATGCTTTGCGATTTGCCGTGCAAAAGCAGTCTTACCCGCGCCGATATCGCCGTATAAGCAGATAAAAGCGCCTTTAACCTTTATCAAATCTCCCAGCGCTTGAGCGAGCTTAGCCGTCTCGTCTATGTTCTTTACGGTAATTTTATAACTGTTGTACATATCTAAAATGATAACATAAACAAAAAAGAATTAGCCTTGATTTTTTGATTTTTCAAAAAATTTAATTAATTAAAATAAATTATGTACACATCAAAGTTCAAAACAATATTAATATGCGCTGTTTTTACAGTTTTTGCCCTAATTTTGCCCGCAAAAACCGTACTTGCCGAGGGGACGGTAATAAAAGGTGGAATTTCTCTCTCAAATCAGGTACCCAAGGGCTTTTTCGGCACCTGGAAAGTCACCTCCGTGCAAATTTACACAAACAACCCGTCGCTTTTTACCGGAAAAAGCATTGATTATTGGAACTTATCAAAAGAAAATGACGTCATAACATTATCAAACCCGGTTTCAGGGGCCGAGGCCTCGGTCACGCTGGAAGAAGTTGAAGGAAACACAATAAAATTCGTCAGAAAGCAGGATAAAAACGACGAAAAAGTCCGTGAAACTCCTATTTTGACATTGGATGGTGAAAATTTCTATGGAACTGATAAAATAGTTATAGAAAAATATAAATACGGTGAACATATAAGGACAGACATTGTTGAATACAGGATTACGGCACAGCGTGTTTCGGGAAGTTCGGCCGGAGAAATATTTTCTAAGATGTAGTATCGGAATAAAGGATTTGGCAATCAATGAAAGAGAAGAAATTACACGAATATGACGTACTTATATTAGGCGGCGGGCCTGCCGGGCTTTCGGCCGGGCTTTATGCGGCAAGAGGGGCCGCAAAAACCGCTATTGTTGACATTTCAATGTTCGGCGGACAGCCCTCAAACTATCTTGAACTCGAAAATTACCCCGGATTCGGGCATATCGGCGGATATGACCTGATGGAAAAATTTGAAGAACATGCAGACATGTTCAATATTGAAAAATTCCCCATGCAAGAGATTCAAAATGTCGATTTAACCTCAGAAATCAAAAAAATCGAAACGCTTGATTCAATTTTTCTTGCAAAAACAATAATAATCGCAACCGGAGCGCAGGCAAAAAAACTCGGAATCAAAGGCGAAAAAGAATTTGCCGGACGCGGAGTGAGCTATTGCGCGGTTTGCGACGGAGCGTTTTACAGGGACAAAACCGTGGCCGTTGTCGGAGGCGGAAATGCGGCCGTTGAGGAGGGAATGTATCTTACAAAATTTGCACAAAAAGTTTACATAATCCACAGACGTGACACGCTCAGAGCGGACAAAATCGTTCAGGAACGCGCTTTTAAGAATGAAAAAGTTGAATTTGTATATGACACCATCCCTGTTGAGATTCAGGGCTCCGAATGTGTTGAAAATTTTGTGGTAAAAAACGTGAAAACCGGCGAAATTTCCAACCTCAAAGTTGACGGAGTGTTCCCGTATATCGGATTTACGCCGAATGTTGAGCTTTTTTCCGGCCAACTGAAGCAGGACGAAGCCGGATTTATAATAACCGACGACAGAATGCAAACCTCAATTCCCGGGGTTTATGCGATAGGCGATGTCCGCACAACGCCGTTAAGACAAGTCATAACAGCAGCTGCTGATGGGGCCGTTGCCGGATTTTTCGCAACAAAATACCTCGAAGAACAAGAAACGCTCATAAGCACGAACGCCTAACGGCCAACTTTGAGCATATTTTATATTTACAACCAATTTCCGGACAGCAATTTTCAGACTGTTTTACAAATGGCGCAATTTTGTACGTTCGACAAGCCGTCAACCTCATACGGATAAGAAAAAGACAAAAATAAAGGCGGGGAATCATCCCCGCCGGACATTACGTCTCAAATAGAGCTCTTATACCGGCAAATAGCCGATATTTTACATTTTAATATCTAAAAGATAATAAATCAATCCATTGGTTGCTCGGCAGATGGTATTTTATTGGCTAAAATCCACTTATAATTAATTTACTGGAGATAATATGCAACTCAAAATATTGCTGGGTAAACGAATCCGTGAGCTGCGCAAACACAGAAAAATGACGCAGGAGCGTCTGGCGGAGCTGGTCGAGATAGATTACAAAAATATAGGTAAAATAGAAACGGGACAAAATTATCCGAGTGCTGCAACTCTTGAAAAAATAGCCGCCGCATTCGGGGTAAAAGAATTTGAGTTGTTTGAATTTGAGCATCACAAAGACGAAGACATTCTTGAATCACAAATTCTCCAGATTTACAAATCTCAAACGCCGGAAAATAAAAAGCTAATTTTCAAGATTTTGAAAGCGTTCGAATAAATCATCAATAATCTCAAAATCACCATAAATCCCTTTATGTTCAAGAATATTTTCAATCTTAGCTTTCATTTCCGGTGTTGTCACAACAGTAGAACAGATTTGCTGCGGTTTCAATTCCGTTAGCATTTCCGGCGAATAAACAGTCACTCCGCCAAAAACTTTACCTTGCAAAGATGGATTTATATCGACAATACCGAGAACATTCGCTTTTTCCAGTTTATTTTCCTCAATTAACCTGCACAAAAATCTGCTTGCACCCCACAAAACAGTTTTTTTATTATTTAACAACTTATTAAGATAATCTGACCTTGCACTATATTGTTTATTGTAGAAATTTTCAGCATTCTGTCCGTCTTCTTTCATACGTTTTTGACAAATTTTAATAAATTCAACCGCATTACGCTCGCCAAAAGTATTTTTAACAAGTTTTTCAATTTTTAACACTGTATGCATCAAATCTTTGGATGATACATTTTGCCAAATTTCTTTTTCCCAATTTTTATTTAGAGCAACCAGAATTCCATCAAAAGTTATCTCTTTTTTCATCATTGCCGCACAATTCGGTGCAATCTCATCATACGAAAGCATCATTTTCTCTTTAAATGCTTCATAAATGCTGTTTGGCCCCCAAAATTTTTCATTTTTATCCACAACCGGATAAGGATGTCTGTCAGCTGGCATTTCTCCTTTTACAATTTTGTTCAAAAACACGTCATGAAAAATAATAACAGCGTTATCCGACAAAATAGGCATTGCTGCCAACAAATCAAAAACGGCATGCGGATGAAAATGATCGGCATCAATAAAAACAAAGTCAAATTTACGGCTGCAATTTTGAGCATAATCAACAAGAGTTGTTTTTGTATGCAAATCCCAAAATTTCATCAATTCGGACGACATTTGAGCAAAAGCAGCCCCAATTTTTCGCCCTGACGAATGATAAATATATTCTGCAATATCAATAGAAGTTAACGTAGCGGTTTTACTGTATTTATGAGCCTCCTCAAGCATATAATATGCTGCCCAGCCGGCAGCAGTTCCTGCCTCAAGTAGAGTTTCGGGTCTAAATTCACTAATAATACCCTTAATAAAAGCTGCTGATGGAAAATCATTATCGTATGCACCCATCCAATTCGGACGTCTTTTAAAAAGCTCCTTAGTTTCTTCTATTTTCAAATCCCAATAATTTTTACCATTATTCATTAATATTCTCCTACTTCGCAGAACAAGCTGTCATTGATTTCGACACATAGCCCCTGATTTTCAAGTTCTTTGCCAATGCTTTCTTTCATTTTAGGCCGCCCGACAACAGCAGAAATAATCAAATCAGGATTCAATTTTTTAAGTTCTTTGGGCGGAAAAATTTTATATTTTCCTATTTTTTGACCTGATTTTTCAGGGTTTACATCAATTATACCCAAAATATCATCTGTTTTTAATCCTAATTTTTCTATCATTTTTGTAATAAAAAGACTTGCACCCCAAAGCACTGCTTTTCTGTTTTTCACAGTTTTTTCCAGTTCTTTTTTATATTTTAACAAAATAACCGGCCTGAAAACATGATTTATAAAAAGTTTCAATCGAATCAGCACAACATCAGCAAACCACGGGGTTTTGGAAAGATATCGAAAATAAAAAGAAGCAAAATGGTGCCCGTATTTGTTCCATGGTTTCCAGCGGGAAACATAATGAACCAAACTTATTTCGTTTTCAGCACATAAATCAAAAATCGCACTGTTAAAAGGCATATATTCAAAATTCCATCTGCGATTTATGTGAAAAATCTTTTCAGAAAGCAGAGAATTCAATACATCCTGCTCAACATAAATAATTGAAGAAGCATTAGTCTTAACAAACTCGAGGCTTTTATTAAAAATATTGTCCTCTCTCCATTTATTGCAATTTATGACCATCACTCCGCTGTTAAAGTAAAGCTCAGAATTCATAAACTTGCTCAAATGAACCGTTTTAGAAAACTCCAGGCAAGCAGCAGCATAATAATCAGAAATATCCAAATCCCATAGTTCTTTAATATCACCCAGCACGCTCACATCCGAATCAAGATAGATAATTTTCTCAAAATCAGGGAAAATTTCAGGAATGCAAAGCCTGTAATAAGCCTCCAATGAATAATACATATCATCAGGCACGGGACATTTTCTAAATATAGATGAATCAATTTTCAACGGAAAAATCTCTGCAATTTGTTGTTTTTCCATTTTTTTTAATTTTTTTAAATTATTTTTGCTTATTCTACTGTGCAATATGTAAAATTCAAGCTTTTCACAGGTTTTATGATTTGCAATAACCGATGCTATTACCTGAGCACAATGCTTTGTATACTCATCATTGCATGCAAGACAGATTCTTATTGAAGAATTACATTTTTTTACTTCTATCTCCATTTTAACCTCAGTGACAGCAATCTTTAATAATCCTTTATTTCTGTAAATAAATCATCAATAATCTGTGCATTAATTTGTGCTCTTTTGAGTTCTTCTTCTATATATTTTTTCATTTCTGTCTGAAAAAGCACAGCAGAAATAATAAGATCAGGCCTCAGCTTTTTCAATTCATTCGGTGAAAAAATTTCATAAATTCCTATTTTTTGACCGGATTTTTTTTCATCTCTATCAATAATACCAATAATATTATCACTACTCAATCCGTATTCATTGATTATTTTAGAAATAAAAACACTTGCACCCCAAAGAATGACTCTGCGATTTTTTACTGCTTTTTCAATTCTTTTTTTACAACCCAAATTTTGAAAATAAATAAAAAGCGATTTTTTCATACTTTTTATCAACATGTCTGCTTTCAACCTAAAAATATGATGACGCCACGGGGTCTTACGCAGATATTTAAAATATTTATCAGCATAAATATGTATAAATGGAGTATTCCAAGGTTTCATCCTGCTTATATGATGAATCAGACGAATTTCTTCCTCTGGATAAAGTTTTGAAACAACATCATTCAAAGGCATATATTCCAAATTCCAAAATCTCGGAAAATACTTAATTTTAGGTATAAGCACCGAATTTAGAACATCCTGGTCAACAAAAAATATCTTTTCAGTATGCATATTAATAAAATCAAAACACTTTTGAGAAATATTTTCTTCCCGCCATTTTTTCAGATTTATTACCATCACACCAGCGTTAAAATTTTGATAATCACCGATAAATTCACGAATATGCTCAACAGAAACAATATCAGCACAAACTCCTGCAAAAACGTCATCAACATCAAATTTCCATAATTCTTTTATATCACCCAAAACGGTAATATCAGAATCCAAATACAAAATTTTATCAAAATCAGGAAAAAAATCAGGAAGTTTTAAACGGAAATACGTTTCCAAAGTAAAATGTGTATTTTTCGGAATAGGGCAAGTCTTAAATTCGCTCGGATCAACATCTACAAGCTTTAAAGAGGATTTTTCAGTATTTCCCAAATTTTCAAGACGTTTTTTACTTTTTTGCGAAATTTCACGATTCAAAATATAAAATTCCAGGTTTTCTGGCGATTTATGATTGTCAATTATCGACGCAACCGCAGCAGCGCAATGGATTGCATAATTTTCATCACAAGCCATGCATATTCTTATCGCAGTTTGAACTTTTTCCTTTAAAATCAATTATTGAGCCTCTTTTGTTGTTTTTTGTTCCTTATAAAAGTTGTAAAGCGCGCCGAGGTTCTTTAAAGTTTCATTTTGCTTTAGTTTTTGGACTTTTTCATTGCTGTCTATGGCGTTTTGTACCTGATTTTTAACCTCTTGTTTTACCTCCTCTTTTGTAAGGGGCGCGGTTGTTGATTCCGGCTCATTTTCCGGAGTTTCCTGCGTTTTGAACAAATCCAGAATCGATTTTTGCGACTGCTGCATAGATTCTTCAGTATTCAGCCACTGGAACGACTTTACAGCCTTAGGAGGGTTCAAAAGGCTGCCGTTTATGAGCACTTTGAAAGATTTTGTGCCCTCTTTAGCCGGTGTGAGCGCCGGAATCGTTTCCAGAAGCGACTTTGAGGCGGTAACGTTGTATGAATTCAGCATTGACGAAATAGCATTGCCAAAATTCGGAATCAACGCGGTAATTTTGTCCACAGAAAGCTCAGCAACAGGCCCGAGCGCCTTAACAACCTCGGGCGAAAGGGTGCCCAAAAGCTGCATATCCGCACTATTGTTGAGAAGATTCATTTTTCCGGTAATCGCAAGCGACATGTGCGGCCCCGAAGATTTAACAGGGTTCAAATTAACCCAGCCGCCCGAAAAACTCATATCGCCTTTCAGATAATCAAATTTCCCGGTATTATAGGGCGCAATTGTGTTCACAAGCGCACCAACCTGGGTTTGAATGAACTTTTGGGACAACAAATTGTTTGCCTGAAGAAAAGTTTCAATCCGCCCGATGCTTCCGAGCTGCCCATCGTCAATATTAAAGCTTGCTTTGCCTTTCAGGGTTTTCATTTGTTCCTCATAAGCCGCACCTTTTAATGAAACATCGGCATTGAACGACAGTTTGCCCTTAACCTGGTCTTTCATCGCTGCAAAAGCGGTCACAACGGCATTTGCATCCATGGATTTTCCGTCAGCTTTCGCTTTTAGCGCAGTTGTTGCAAGGTTGTATGAAACATTTGCGGAAAATTCGCCGTTATATGCCCCGCCCTTAAGATTTTTCAAATAAATTACGTCATTATTCATTGTAAAATCCGAAGATATGTTGTTGGCTTTGATTTCGCCCATCACAAATTTTTCAATAACGCCATGGCCTTTCAAAATTTTAACGGGAAAAACCGGCGAAGATTTTGCGTTTGTACTTGAGCCCTGCGCAGCCGCCTTTTTGGCCTCGGGGGTTTCCATTGCTTTGAGCATTTTTTCTGCGTCAAGCCCGTTTGACGTAATTTCCATATTATTTATAACAAAAATCTTGTTAAACTTCGGAGAAGCGTCGGCTTTTATATTCAGCGGGCTGCCGTTTATTTTGAGGTTTTGAATATCCGCGCTTATCAAAGAATCGTTGAAATTCACGTTAACAAGATCAATTTTTGTCAAATATTCAGGGATATCGGCCTCTTTTACCTCAAAAAATCCCTTTAAAACCGGCGATGTGAGCTTTCCGGAAACATCAATACGCCCTCTGGTTTTAAATGAGGATTTCGGAAGCATGGCTGTACCGATTTGAAGCGGCTGTGGGATTGAAATTACGATATTTTTTATATTTTGAACCTTAGAATCCAGCCCGTCGATTGCACCGGAAATTTCAGCGAGCTGTTCAGCCCCTCTGAGGTTGTTTTTCAGGTTAGAAGCGAATTTTGACGGGGTTATATAAAGGCCTGCATCGTTTATTTTGAAAGAATTGTCTTTCAAAACCGTAGAAAAATTCACAAGCCCGTTTTTCCCCTGCATTTTGCTTACGGTAACGGGCGCATAGTAATTTTGCGAATCAGAACCAACCTGAACATCAAAATCCAGCTGCTTATCATCGCCCGATATAACCGCCAGGAGCGGCAAAGAGCCTTTTGCTGCAATAAGAGCACGGGTTTGCGCATCAAGAAGCTTGTTAAAGTCCGATGTTTTTACGCTTCCGCTTGCAGTTATATTTATTTCCGGCTTTTTTATGTAATTTTTTATTGAACCGGAGGTTTTTATTACCGAAGTTTCCAAAAGAGTGTCAAACGGCTGAATAATGACATCTTTCGGATTCAAAGATATCAAAATATCAGGAACGGACACGTTAAAAGCCGGATTAATGAGCCTAAAGCGGGTATTTTTCAGCGAAACTTCACCCTTAAACGCCTCTTTTTTGCTGTCTGTGCTGGCCGTGATATTTGTTACGATTTTTTCATTTGTCAGATAAAAACCGTTTATTCTGTCTTTAATTTTTAAATTATTGAGCATTAACGCCAATTTCGGCTCAATATTTTCGAGTTTTCCTTTCAATTCCGCATTCAAAGTCAAAACGCCGCTTTGCAAGTCATACGCAGCCCTGATATTTTCCGGAGCGAACACCGAATAAAGGCTGTTCAAGGGAATTGCGTCGGATTTTAATGAAATATCGGCGTTTGAATCTTTATCAATTGTGCCTTTTGCGCTCAATTTTGAGCCGTTTACCAGAGCACCCGCATTTTTTATATTTACGGTATTGTTGCCAAAATCTATGTCAGCCGCAATATTTTTAATGGAAACAGGCAGAGATTTGTGGGTAATCGAGCCGTTTTGAGCTTTAAAAAACCCGTTTGACTCAAAATTTTTCAAATCCGTTTTCAAAGCAAAATCCGCCTCAAGAAATCCGGTTACATTAAGCTGAGCGAGTTCATTTTTTATGTTAAACGAATTCAAAAGCGCCATTGCGAATTTTTGAATGCTCGAAAAGCTGATTTTGTCCGTTTTTACGTTCAAATCAAGCGAAGTTTTTCTTCCGTGTATGATATCCGCGCTAATATCGGCCTTTTCGTTCTTTGTAATATGGATATCCGAGTCAATAACGGCCTCTGAGCCCTCGAATGTGCTATGTAAAAAGCTGTCGGGAAGTTTGTTTCCGTCAAGAACAATGCTCAACCCGTCAACATTTGCAAAACCATTGATTTTTAAGGCCTTTTTTGAGTTTCTTATTTTCAAATCAGCTTTAATGTCCGCTTTAGGGTTAAATTTTGCAATTTCACCGATAAAATCGACCTGAGGAGCGGGAGCAGCCTGCGCAGGTTCTTTTGCCGGCTGGATTTCGGGCCAAAAGCTGTCGATTTTTACATCATAATTGATATTCTTTTTTTCATTTACCAAAAAAGCTCCCTGAGTATTCAAAACAAATCTGTCATTGATTTTTGCCTTATCCAGCAAAAAATATTCGCCCAAAAGTGCGATTTCCTTTCCTGTTTTTGCATCGCAAGCCGTGAGTTCATAATTTTTTATATAAACTTTGGGGAGTTTTTGAGAAATTTTTACGGGCATTTGAGCCTCTGCCGTGTCTGCGGTTTGAGATTGGGCAAGATTTTCATTTATATATTGAACAATGTCAAACTGACCGTTTTTAAGCAATAGGACGCCCAAATCCGGGGAATCGAGCATAATATCAGCAACCTCCAGTGTTCTCCACAACAAAGGAATCAGCTTTACGCGCACAATCAGCTCGTCAGCAGACGCAATTTCACATTCATCAGGGTAAGAAACCACAATATCCTGAATTTTTACGCCGGCATGGAGCGCAGGGGTTGTAACTATCTGCATATCACCCAACTCAATTTTCAATTTTGCGGTATCTTCGACGATTTTTTGGATTTCGCCTTTGTAATTGTTCAAATTTATCACATTCGGCACCACAAAAAGAAACGCCGCATAAAAAACAGCCGCAACCGCTAAAATTATTATTGCCGCATTTTGATATTTCCTCATATAAACCTCATAATTTACAGCTTGAACTATACTCAACGATAATATTTTATCACAAATCTCGTTTTCGTGAGGAGGAAAATTAAAACATCAAAAATCAACCGCTTAATCTACAAGATCTTCCCTAACAATGAGCTCAAAAACATTTTCTGCGCTGATTGCGTCCATACAGGGCGTGTAGGTTTCATTTTCTGTGATTTTTGAGCATGTTTTGCTGTCGCAGGCCCGGCATTCGTACGGGGTTTGTATAACATTGCCGTTTTGGCCGTACGGAGCGCAAAAAACAGCCGATGTTGACCCGTAAATTCCCAGAGTTTTCACGCCAAGCGCCGACGCAATATGCAAAGGCCCGGAATCCCCGGAAATAAAAAGGTCAGCAAGCGAAAACAGATGAATGCTCTCATCAAGCGAAAGCTCTCCTGAAAATATTTTCGCATTTTTGATATCAATGAACTTTCTATGCAGCTCGCCCTCGGGTTTTGACCCGACTATGAAAACAGTACCGCCGTATTTTTCAATAAGCTTGTTCCCGAGCTCGTTCCAGCGCTCAAAACGCCAGATTCGGCCTTTTCGGAACTTATCATTTTCACCGGCCGGGCTCATAATAAAAAACGGACGCGGAAAATCAGCCGTCATCGCCTCAACTTTTTTAAGAATCCCGTCATCAAGAAAAAGTTTCAATTCTTTTGGCTTTTGCAGGTCGGGAAAAACGGCCTTTGCACTGGCAAAAAACGCGTCAGTGGCATGTTTTGCGCCTTTTGAGAGGCGGGGAATGTATTTTCCGCCGGCCATCAAGCCTAAAAACCGGTTGCGCAGGCTGTTTTGCAGGCTGATTACGGCATCGTATTTTTCTTTCCTCAACTCAAGGCCAAGCCTGAAAAGATAAGAAAAATCGTCTTTTTTCGACATATCAAAAGAAAAAACTTTCTTCAGGTTTTTGTCGCGCTCAATAATCGGCGCAATCATCTTTGACGTCATAAAATGCACGACAGAATCGGGATATTGCGACATTATTGCGCTCTGAATTATGGAAGAATGCACAACATCCCCGATTGCTCCGAACCTTATAACAAGGATTTTTTTACCCATTTTACTGTTCTTCCCAGATTTTTTTGACCCAGCTTGTAGGTTTTACATAGCGGAAGCCCATTTTCCCGAAATAACCCTCGCATGCCTGTTCCGGCGTGGGACGGCCGTGAAAAATGATGATTTTCGCGTTTTGCGGAAATTTCGGCTCAAGAAAATAGTTGAGCGGGAATTTATGCAGGCACTGGCGCTTAAAACTTACGCACCAGCTCTTATCCCAGTATTTTAAAATGCCTTTTTCATGCATTTTGTATGAAAGGTAAGCCTGTTCGTTGCGCACCTCGCTTCTTACTTTTTCGCCGTTGTTTACGAAATATTCGAGCACATCGGGATATTTTCCGATTTCAAAACGGAAAACAGAAGAATTGCCGATGACATCTTTGGGGAAATCCCAGTCTTTTATGATAAGAAATTCACCCTCAGCCTCAAAAAACGCGTCAATATTGCCCGCAATAACAATATCTAAGTCCAAAAAAAGCGCCTGGCCCTCAAGATCAGCCAATTTTTCCTGAAAAACCGTGAGTTTTCGCCATCCGCGCTCCGGAAGCGACTTATCGAGCGACATTTCCGGCAGAGGCCGCACCTCAATCCCCTCATTCAGCCCCCCGCCGTTATCCGTAAAACACACAAACCGATGCGGAACAGTCAGATTTTTTTCTACCATTCTGTGCAGCCTGTTTACATATTCAGGGCCGAATTTGTCGCCCCATTTCATACAGATAACGTTTTTCATAAATAACTTCCCTATAAAATATACTGTGCCAATAATTTTATCAATTTAAAAACCTTATGTAAAGCATTGAACGCGCTTAAACGGCAGCAAGCCTTTTTATATCCGTTTTGGGCGGATTTCCGAACAGTTTTTTGTATTCTCGGCTGAATTGCGTCGGGCTTTCATAGCCGACCTCAAAACTTGCTGTCGCTGCATCGTAATTTCCCGATAACATAAGCCTTTGCGCTTCATAAAGCTTCAGTTGTTTTTGATATTGCAGGGGGCTTACGCGTGTGACTTTTTTGAAATTCCGGTAAAAAGAGGACGGAGCCATATTTACGCTTTGCGCAAGCTCATCCATATTTATTTTTTCGCTGTATTTTTCCTTTAAAAGGGCAATTGCCCGGGCAATTTGGTTTGAATATGTGCCTTTTGTGTTAATAAGCCTGAGCTGCGACCCCAAAGGACCGGTGAGCAGCCTGTAATAGATTTCTTTTATTATTATTGGCGCCAAAATCTTTTGTTCAGCCTCATTTTTATCAAGAAGCATCGCCAGCCTGTAAAAAGAATCAAGAAGTTCAGAATCCGTATCGGCTATGGCCATTGCTTTTACGCCGGAATCGATATTTCGGGGCAATTTTGTTTCCAAAATAAGATTTGAAATCAAATTGGAATCAAGCTCCAAAATCAACACAACAAAAGGCTCATTTTCCGTGGCCTCAACGACCCTGCTTGAGACCGGAATATCCGTGCAGGAAACAACGTACTGACCTTTTGTGTAAACAAGGCTGTCATCGCCGTAAATCATATTTTTCAGCCCCTGCAAAACCAATATACAGCTTGGATGATAAAAACATTTCAAAAATTCCGTAGGATTGTTCCTGCGGACGATTCTCACGCCGTCAATCGATGTCGGAAAATTTCCGACACCCGGTATATGCTTTAGTATTATGTCCCTAATCGCAGTATATTTAGATTCCAATTCATACCCCTTTTTTCATTATAATTCAAAAGCGTTAATTTTCAAATTTTCAAAAGAATTTACCCTTTTTTGTCATAATTGACTCAATGAGAGAATTAGATAAGAAAAAGACAGGAACAGGTCTTCAAAAAACTTAAAAAACTTAAATAATTGTATTAGAGCTTTTCGGAATTTCCTCAAATATTCGGGATATGAAGCAAAATGCGATAAATATTTATAAAATCAGGAGAATAAAGATGAAAACAGTAAAATTAAATAACGGTGTAGAAATGCCTTTATTGGGATTTGGTGTTTATCAGGTCGCAAACGGGGCCGAGTGCGAAAAAGCCGTTTCTGAGGCAATAGAAGTTGGTTATAGAATGTTTGACACGGCACAATCCTATGCAAATGAGGAAGCCGTTGGAAATGCGGTAAAAAAATCGGGAATACCGAGAGAAAAGTTTTTTATTGTAACAAAAATCTGGATTTCAAACGCAGGCGAAGAAAAAGCGGCAGCTTCGATTGAGGATTCCTTGAAAAAGCTCCAAACGGACTACATTGACCTTATGTTGATTCATCAGCCGTTCGGTGATTATTACGGAAGTTACCGCGCGATGGAAAAGGCTTATAAAGCCGGTAAACTAAGAGCAATCGGCGTAAGCAATTTTTATCCTGACAGATTTGTCGACCTGTCACACTTTTGCGAGATTCAGCCTGCAATAAATCAGGTAGAAACGCACGTGTTCCAGCAGCAAAAAGAATTAAGAAAATATTTGGACAAATACAACACCCGGATTATGGCGTGGGGTCCGTTTGCAGAAGGTAAAAACAATATGTTTAAGAACGAAACTCTCGTTTCTATCGGAGAAAAATATAAAAAATCTTCTGCTCAGGTTGCATTGCGTTTTCTCACTCAAGAGGGTGTGATTGTTATTCCAAAGTCTGTTAAAAAAGAAAGAATGGAACAGAACTTTGATATCTTTGATTTTGAATTGACAGAACAGGAACTTGACCAAATCAGAGCATTAGACACTGGCAAGAGCCTTTTCTTCTCTCATCAGGATCCCGAAACAGCGGAGATGATTATCAATCTTATAAGATAATTTCCAAAACTAAGAAAGGATAACTTATGAATATAAAAAAGATTTTTACATTTGGTATAGCGGCTCTGGCATGTATTACTTTCGGCGCAATTAAGGCATCTGCTTATGCTCCGCCAAAATCAAGCGATAAAGTTACTGTCAAAAAAGTAAAGTTTAAAAACAGAATAGATATCACAATAGCAGGGAATTTGTATATTCCGGCAAATATAGATAAAAACAAAAAATATCCCGCAATAGTTGTCGGACATCCGTTCGGCGGGGTGAAAGAACAGACAGCAGGCCTTTATGCCCAAAAACTGGCAGAAAAGGGATATATTACCCTTGCTTTTGATGCATCATTTTACGGAGAAAGCGGTGGTTTTCCTAGAAAGATAGAAGTTCCGGAAATCCGTGTTGAGGATTACAGTGCTGCTGTTGACTTTATGAGCAATTATCCGCTCGTGGATGAAAATAATATCGGCGTAATCGGAATATGCGGCGGCGGTGGTTATGCTGTAAGCGCAGCACAAATAGACCACAGAATCAAAGCCATTGCTACCGTTAGTATGTATGATATGGGCAGAGCAAGAAGACAGGGTGTCGGTGATACCGTATCTTACGAAGAACGTATGAAAACCCTTGATGAAATCGGCAAACAAAGAACACGTGAATTTAGAGGTGAAAAAAGAAAAGATATACGAGCCTTGCCCGTAAAAGTGGACGAAAATACCCCTCAATATGCACGTGAATTTATTGAATACTATGAAAACCCTGAAAGAGGCTATCATCCGAACTCTGACGGCTGGTATTCATACACAAGCCTTGCTTCGATGATGAACTTTTTCCCGTTTGCGCAGATAGAAACAATTTCGCCAAGACCGGTGTTGTTCATAGTCGGTGAAAATGCTGTATCAAAGTATTTTAGTGAAGATGCTTATTCAAAGGCAGCAGAACCAAAAGAACTTTTTGTCATAAAAGATGCAACGCATGTTGATTTGTATGATGTTCCTCAATATATGGGACAGTCACTGGCAAAATTGGACGAGTATTTTAAAAAATATCTAAAATAATCGAAAAATAAGACAAATAAAAAGCACCCGCCAATAAAAACGACCAAATCGTGCTGTGAAAAATTCTCACAGCCGGCTTGGCCGTGCCGAAAAAAGGAAAGTAAAAAAATGTTTGAAAATTACGAAATTTATCTGAAATTTTTGAATGAAAAGCTAACAAAATTTTTCAACAGCCAAAAACAGTATATTTTTTGCACAAAAGGCTGCGGAAAATGCTGCAAAAATGCACAATTTCCCTATTCGCTCATGGAAATAAAATACCTTTTAGCCGGATTTTTGAGACTGGACAAAGCCACGCAGGATATTATTGAAGCAAATCTTCAAAAAGTTGCGGAAGAAAAGAAAAATTTTAAGGGTGAAAAATTTATGTATGATTGCCCGTTTTTGGTAAATGATGTATGCTCTGTATATCAATACCGAGGCGTAATTTGCAGATCATTCGGGCTCATGACAACATCTGAAGACGGAAGAATAAAAGCACCGTTCTGCTGTTTTGAGGGATACAACTATTCAAACGTTATGAACAAACGCGGCACAAAAATTTCATCAAGAAAATTTAAAGCGCTGGGCGTGAAAGAAGAACCGACAGCTTTTAACGTAAGCTATAAATTTTTGACAAGCCAGGACTTTGAACAAACATTTCACTTTCTTTTCGGAGAGAAAAAGCCTCTTATTGACTGGTTTTTACCGGAGAATAATTCAGGAGAAGCTGCGGCAGAGGATTCGACAAATGAACAGGCTAAAAACAACATTTCGGTCGCTTAGGTATAAAAATTTCCGTTTGTTTTTTCCGGGGCTTATTACCTCGCAGGTCGGAATATGGATTCAAAATGTTGCAATCAGCTGGGTTGTATATTCTCTGACAAAATCCCCCTTTATGATGGGTGGGATTTTATTTGTAAACACACTGCCGTTGTTCCTTGTTACACCTTTTGCGGGCATGGTTATTGACAAATTCGACAGACACAGATTGCTTATGATAATACAGATATTATTTGCGCTGCAAGCTTTTTTAATGGCGTTTTGTGCAATGAGCAATCATCTGGCAATATGGAATATAATAGTGCTGGGTTTGTTTTTGAATATTGTGGCAGCTGTGGATGCTCCTTTAAGACAGTCCACTTATGTTTTGCTTGTCGATGACAGAGCGGATTTGAGCAATGCACTTTCTTTGAATGCAGCTTGTTTTAATGTCGCAAGGCTTATCGGCCCTGCATTAGCAGGTGTTTTGATTTCTGTTGTCGGCATTGCGTGGTGTTTTACCATAAATTTTTTATGCATACTGCCGTGCGTATTTCTTGTTATGATGATGGATTTTAAAGACAGAAAATCCGATAGTGTTAAAAGCATATCCATACTCGAAGGAATAAAAGAGGGTATAGAATATGCTTTTCATTCTCCGCAGATAACTACTCTGCTTGCTTTTGCCGGAGTTTTTAGCTTTATAGCTCTGACATATCCTTTGTTAATGCCTATATACACAAAAGAAGTTTTACACTCGGGTGCTGATATACTGGGCTGGATAATGAGTTCTACTGGGATTGGTGCGTTGTGTTCTTCTATTTTTCTTGCTTCAAAAACTTCTCTCAGAGGTCTGAAATATATTATTTGCTGCGGCGCAACCCTTTTAAGCTGCGGATTTATACTTATGGGGCTTATTCACAGCACTGCCGGCAGTTGTATCACAATGTTTTTTGTCGGACTCGGCTTTACTTCTGCAATAACGTCGGACAGCACTCTTTTACAGTCAATTCTCGATGATGACAAAAGAGGAAGGATTATGAGTTTGTATTCAATCTGTTTTTTGGGAGCAACTTCAATAAGCAATCTTGTGGCAGGTTCTATTGCACAGGTTTTTGGAATATCAAATACTCTCATTATTTTTGGTGCGGTACTTTTATTCAGCACGATTTTGTTTTTTATAAAATTTTTGCATCTGGAATTTAAAACAAGAATTTAGTTTATTCACAAAAAGCGAGCGGAATAAAAAAATATTAAAAAAATTACCCAACCAATCAAAATTTCACCCGCCAGGGGGAGCTATATTGACCATCTCAATCCAAACGAGAATGACACGCCCTGACGCCCACCGGATCTGAACATTGTCTGCAAAAAGCCCGTAAATCTCTCGCCCCAGCGCTTCTGTACTCCGACTCCGTACGTTACAAACGGGCGAACTGACATCTGTGGCAGCATTA
>CALUPP010000086.1 GCA_944322685.1 Candidatus Gastranaerophilales bacterium | reverse complement strand
TTTTTTTTTTTTTATGGATCCGGCAACCACGAAATTCTACCCTCTTTCCCTCCCGGCCCCTCTCCCAATCAAAAACCATTCCCCATCCTTTTTTTTCGGCAGAGTGCCACAGGCTCGTGGCGATATGAAATTATTAACTTGTCAATCGGGCGCAGCGGCAGCGACGCTACCTACCTCTCAAAAAAACGATACTCAATCGTTTTTTTTCGGCAGAGTGCCACAGGCCCGTGGCTTTTCATAACCGGTAATTGGCGTTTATGAGCTTAACTCTTTTAGAAAAGTCGAAATTGAGTTTTTTCCTGTGGATTTTAGCCAACGCCATGTATAAATTAACATTAACTTGTGGCATGGTCAAGCGCTCTTTTGCGCTTTTTGCTGTAAACCCTTTTAAAATTTGTTAAACAGTAGTTTTGGTAAAATCTTTGTTGCGTAATTTAGCAAGCCTTTCTGCGCTGTTGATAGTGGCGTCTGTTACAAGTGTTTTTAACTCATTTTCTTTGTTTTCTTGTTTTGCTGTCGTGAGATATGAAAGAACTTTGTCCGCTGAGATGCCGTTGTCGAGCATTTCAAAAAGAAGTTCTTTTGACGGCCCGCTCGCAAATGCAGCAAGCTGCTCTTTTTGTTTTGCGGGTACACCGTATAGACTTAACTTGTCAAAAAAGCTTTTATTTTTGATGTAAAGTTTCAGCATTTGCGGGTTTTGCTCAAAGTAAATAGGATCGTTCGCGTAAACTTCAAGTTCCTGCGTTGAATACTGTTTTATTAGTCCTGCGATTTTATTTGCTGGCATGTTAGGGTTAAAATAGAGTTTTGCAATGATTGGCTTGAGTTCAGGAGCTTTTTTTACCTGTTCAGCAACATATTCAAAGTCGCTTTCGTTACCAAAAACTCTTGTTATATCTTTTCTTGCCGTAGTTTCTGTGTTCATCGGTGCAGTCATTGCCTGTGATGTTCTTAATTCTTGGGGTTCTGCTGTTTGTAAGTAATTTGCGCCGCTCTGAACGTATTTTGCTTCACTTGCAGTAGCGATGCTTTCTTTTTCTGTTGCAAAATTGTTAGTTGCTGCGGAGTTTGCAGTAGCTTTTTGTGTATTATAAGCTTCTGCCGGATTTGTAAGGCTTTTTGAAATCGTGACCACCTCTTCGCAGCTGATATTTTTGTCTGCTGCGGCTGTCATGACTTCTTCAAGAGTTTGCGGGTAGTCAGTTACTCTTTGTGCGCATTCTACTATCGCATCTCCGAGCATTTTGTCATATCCGGCAAGTTCCAATGTGTTTTTTCTGTATGATTCAATCGTTTTAGTGCTTTTTCCCACTAAGTATGATGATTGATCTTCCAAATTCTTAGCGTTGAATGTAAATTCGCCTTTTGAGTTCTTTTTATCAATGAAATCTTCCATTGCTTTTGCCATCTGCGGCGTGCTTTCAACGTTATCTGTGATTTTTGTCAAACTTTCGTCGTTCATGTCCGTTCTTTTTGCTGCTTTTATAAGTGCAGTAGAAATTTGGGCGTTTGACGTTCTTGCTTTCGTTACTTTCAAGATTGTGTCGCCTTTGTATTTTATCGCGCCGTTGTCTTTGCGGATTTCTTCCATCTCAACCATATTGTTGAAGAACGCTTCGGCGTTTTTAGGGTTTTCTTCCATATAGTCTACGCCCTCAATGACGTTTTCTTCGTTGTAAGTATCGCGTTTCGACATCATGTGAACAGCCGTATCCGTGAATTCTTCATTTTTTGTAATAACCTTTGATATGTGCGCTACGCCGTTTGAAGTGAATTCTTTTCTGATTTTGCGAACTCTGCTCATATTTGATGCAAATTTTTCTTCATCGAGTTTGTTTCCTTTAATCAAACCCCACAAATATGATGTTTTGTTAGCGGTGAGTTCTTTTAAACCTGCAATGATGTCTTTGTTGGACAAAGTTCCCTTTTTAGCCAATTCAAAATAGTTTTGCAGGTCATCTTTGTCTTGCAAAAGTTCTTTGAGTTCTTCAGCTTCTTCTGCGGAGTATGTTCTTCCGATTGTGACGTCTTTGAGCGCTTCAAGCGGGTTCTTTTTGTATGTTTTTGCCATCTTTTTGACGTCAATTTCGACGTCTTTTACGGGAGCAGCAGTATAAGTGTCGCCTGCGCCGGTGTTTGTTTGCTGGCCGTTTTGCCCTGAGTGTGCTTCCGTTTCTGAAATTTGGCCCGTGAGGAGCATTGTGCCGATTTTTCCGGTGGCGGGGTCGGCTGCTGTTCTTATTTGGGTTTCTTTTTTTGAATCCTCGGTTTTGGCTTCTCCTACGCCAAGGAAGCTCTTGATTGCTCCAATCAATGACATAATATTCCTCGTATTTTAGATAGTCTAGTGTAATCTCTCTATTAAAATAAAGGATATTTCGTATATAAAATTGATATAATCAAGAGCTATGTTAAGATTTTGTTACAATTATTCAATGAGCATGCAATCGCCGTAGCTGTAAAACCTGTATTTCTCTTTAATCGCTTCTTCATACGCTTTAAAAATGAAATCTTTCCCGGCAAAAGCGCTTACCAGCATAATCAGCGTGGATTTTGGCAGATGGAAATTCGTAATCAGCCGGTCAATAACCCTGAAATTGAAGCCCGGATAAATAAAAAGCGTTGAATCATCAATAACTTCCAAAATTTCATCATATTTTTGCATGCAGGTTTCGAGCGTGCGAACGGTGGTTGTTCCGACGGCTGTAATCCTTTTCCCTGCCTTTTTTGCGTTCATAATTATTTCTGCTGTTTCTTTTGAAATTTCAAATTCTTCTGATTCCATTTTGTGCTCAAGAATGTTTTCGGTTTTTACGGGTTTGAACGTGCCCAGGCCCACATTTAGCGTAACGTAGCAGATTGTTACGCCTTTTGCCTTGAGTTTTTCAAGAATTTCGTCAGTAAAGTGCAAACCTGCTGTCGGCGCGGCCACAGAACCCTCTTTTTGTGCAAAAACGGTCTGATAACGCTCATAATCGAGATTTTTTAGCTGTTCGTTCGTCATATTGCGCTCAATGTATGGCGGAAGCGGAATATTCCCGATTTTGCGGATAATATCGTAAAAATTTCCGTCATAAATCATTTCAACTAGCCATTTTCCGTTATCTTCGCGTGTCAGGACTTTTGCGCTGAGCTCGTCGGAGATTTTTATAATCATTTCTTCTTTAATGCGCTTTGACGGGTTCAAAAGCACCTGCCAGGTCTTGCCGCTAATGATTTTCAGCAGAAAAACCTCAATATTTGCGCCGGTTTCCTTTTTTCCGTATAGCCGCGCGGGGATAACCTTTGTATTGTTAAGCACAAGCACGTCGTTTTCGTCAAAATAGTCGCAAATATCGTAAAAATGGCGATGCTCAATGGTTTTGTCCTTTCTGTCGAGCACCATCATCTTTGAATTTTCTCTTTTTTGTTCAGGAATTTGGGCTATGAGCTCTTTGGGAAGTTCGTAGTCAAAATCGCTTAATTTCATCATTGTTTTTTCTTTACCAAAGCTCATTTTTTAATTTTTCCTTTTAAAAAAGCTGCATTTCAATGACTTTTTCCGCTAGTCTGACAGTATTTAGTGCAGCGCCGATTCTGATGTTGTCCGCGACGCACCATAGGTCGATTGCATTGTCAAAAGCTATGTTTTTTCTGATTCTTCCGACGTAAACCGGGTTTTTTCCGGCTGCATCGCGCGGTGTCGGGTAAACGTAGTTCTCAATATCGTCCATAACTTCGACGCCCCAAGCATTTTCAAGGATTTCTCTTGCTTTTTGGGGGGTGATTTCCTTTTGAAATTCAATAGTTACGGCTTCCGAGTGCCCGTGAAAAACCGGAACGCGTACAGCTGTGCAGGAAATCGGCGTTTTTTCATCAAGATGAAGAATTTTTTTCGTTTCGTTGGTCACTTTCATTTCTTCTTTTGTGTAGCCGTTTTCGCAGAACACGTCTATTTGCGGAATTACGTTGTAAGCGATTGGTTTTTTGAATTTTTCGCATTGGAACGGTTTTCCCTCGTTTTCAGCGATTGTGTTTTCTCTGAGTTCGTTGATTGCCGCGAGTCCTGCGCCGGAAACCGCCTGATAAGTGCTTACAATCATTCTTTTTATCTGCGCATAATCGTGCAGCGGTTTCAAAACCAGCATTAATTGCGACGTTGAGCAGTTCGGATTTGCGATTATGCCCTTATGTTTTCTTAAATCATCGTCGTTTACGCCCGCAATAACAAGCGGAACATCCTTTTCCATGCGAAATGCGCTGGAATTGTCGATATAAACCGCACCTCTTTTAACAGCTTCAGGTGCAAGCTTCAATGACGTGCCTCCGCCAGCCGACGCGAGAACAATATTTACGCCCTCAAACGAATCAGGCGTCGCTTCGATAATTGTATGTTTTTCCCCCTTAAAATCTATTGTTTTTCCGGCACTTTTTGCGCTCGCCAGGAATTTTATTTCGTTGTACTGTACATTATCTTCAACAAGAATTTTGAGGATTTCTCTTCCGACCACGCCGGTTGCGCCGAGCACTGCAATATTGGGTTTTTTCATTTTATTTCCGCCTATTCTGTATTACAAAACAATTATATAATAAAAAGATTATTAAAATGCTTAAAAAAAATTTACAAATCCATTTTTTATTTTCATTATTGGATTTTAACCGTACAAATTGAATTACCAGGTTAAAGATTTGCACATTCTTGCCGATAAAAAACTTGTAAGCAAAAAAGAAAGGTAAAAACTATGAGTGATGTCAACAGTGTAAACGTAAATATGCTGCCTGCAAGCTTTGTAACGCAGTATATCAAATCTGCCCAAACAACCGGTGAAGAGGGCCAGCTTTTTGCTGATAATAAAGTTGACACGACCCAAAAATCCTACACTAAACAAGATTTTATCAATCTGGGCGTTCCGCAGGACATTATTGATATGTATTTTGGGCCGCAGGCTGACAAAGATGACGAAGGCACAATTGTTTAATCAAAAATAAAGGCAGATATTTGGTTATCTGCCTTTATTTTTTACATTATTTTTTCCAATCCGTAAATAAAGTCGTTATTTTGAGCCACATGCCTTACCGCGAGCAGAACACCGGCCATATAGCACTGCCTGTCCATAGTATCGTGCGATATTTTGAGAATTTGGCCTGAAGAACCGAAAATAACCTCTTGCGAAGCGATATATCCGGGCATTCTTACCGAGTGAATGTGTATGTCAGAGTAAGATTTTGCCCCGCGTGCGCCTGCGAGTGTTTCTGTTTCGTCGCAGTTGCCTGTTGTGAAGCTTCCATCGCGTGCTTCTGACATCATCAGGGCTGTTTTTATTGCCGTGCCTGATGGTGCATCCTTTTTTTGGTTGTGGTGGAGTTCAATAATTTCCGCATTGTTAAAATATTTAGCCGCCTGTTTCGCAAACATCATCATGAGCACCGCGCCTGTTGAAAAATTGGGTGCAATCAAGCAGCCGAGGCCTTTTTCCTGCGACATTTTTTCAAGTTCGGCGATTTGTTCGTCAGAAAGCCCTGTTGTGCCGATTACGGGGCGGACGCCGTTTTCAATGCATTTTTTTGCGTTTTCAAAAACAAATTTTGGCTGGGTGAAATCAACAATTACGTCCGGTTTTGCTTCTTTTATTGCCGCTTCAAGGTTTCCGTGGATTCTGATGTCCGAGCAGGTGAGTTTTTCCAGCTCATTTATGTCAATCGCACAGACAAGCTCCATGTCCTCTGCTTTGCAAACTGCCTGAACAACCTCCCTGCCCATTTTTCCTGCTGCTCCCGATACTCCGACTTTAATCATATAAAATCCTTTCTGTTTTTTCGATTTATCGCAAAATTTCATATTAATTATCTCATATAAATGGTAGTTTTAAACTACCCTGAAAGATGTGATAAAATATTAGAATGATAAAGGAAGAAGTGAAAAATATTGCGTCCGGCGCCATGGATGCAGGCTCTTATTTGAAAGAAAACGGGCTTTCGCGCAGCGGTTTTTTCAAAGACGGTGCCGAACTTGCAGAAATTCTGAATTTTTACGAGGATTCGGACATAAAATTGTGCCAAATCACCGGTTCTTTCGGTACTTTTAAATCAAAACTCGCGGGAATTTCCCTGCAATTGCTTGACGAAAATGTGCTGATTTTTCGCTATGAGTGCTTTGAGGCGACGACTTTGGATGATATTTTTCTTTCACTTTTTGCCGATTTGCGTACATATTGCAAAATGGGGCGCATTTCCGCGATAAAAATTGAAACAAATTCCCTCACAAAAAAAATAAATTCCTATTTGACCCACATTTCAGCGCCATGCGTGTTTGTTTTTGACTCTTTTGAGTGCTTGAATGCGAATCCGGAAAACCATGAGGAAATTAAGCGCTTCGTTCAGCACCTTGTGAGGATGAACAAGTTTAAAGTTCTCGTTATTTCGCGAAAAAATGAGGAATTTTCCGTAGAAAACCAGAAAGCGATTGAGCTTAAACCTTTTAATCAGCTGCAAATGGGCTTGTATCTTGAAGCTTCGGGCATAAATGCCGAGCAGGAGGACTTGTTCAGGCTTTTTCAGGCAACAAAAGGCAATACAAGCCAGATTTCTTTGACTGTGAACATAATTTCGATTTTGAAAACCTCGCTCAAGGATTTTATCGAAGAATTTGAGGTCAAAAGAACCTCTTACGGCGATTTTTTGCTTCAAAAACTGACCTCTTTTGTGCCGGAGGCGCTGAAAAAATCCGTATCCCTGCTGGCGCTTGCAAAAATCGGTTTATCAAAAGAATTTCTCATAGGAGCGGGATTTTTTACCTTAGAGCAGCTAAATTACTTAATTGACAGAAAAATTTTAAGCTTTGGTGCAGGTTATGTCTATATGAAAGGCTATTTGAAGCAATTTTGGCTCTCCTCCGTTTCGTTGTTTGAAAAACAGGAGCTGCATAAGTATTTATACGACTTTTTTGAGTCACAGCTTCCGCTTAAACCCGCTCAACGCATCATGCCTCTTTCCAGAACGACAATGAGAGAACAAATCGCTTATCATTCGTCGTTTTTGTCTGATAAACCCGGAAAAAAGCTCGATACGTCATATCTGGGATATGTAAACAGCAATTTTGCCGAATGGTCAACGCCCGAGCCCAAAAAAGAACGTCCAAAGTCAACAAAACATGAGCGGCGCGAGCGGCCTGCGCGCAAAGAATCCCGCGATGAGCGCAAAAAGTCGCTTGAAAAATACGAATTGACCCAAAATGAGCTCGCTTTGCTCGGTTTGCCGGTGGATTTGTCGTCGGGCACCGTGCCGGCGGCTGCGCGGGAACAACACGGGCGTGAAAATCCGGTTCCTGAAAAAAGCGCGCTTGAGTTTTTCCATGAGGCGCTGAATTTTCAACAAAACCACGAATATCAAGACGCGCTAGACGCTTATGATTCCGCTGTGCACAAAATTACCGGTGATGCGGAGGATATTGTGCCCGAAATCTTTAAAAATGCGTCGGAATGTGCCCTCAAACTCAATAAAATCGATGATTCCGTGAAATATCTTGATTCTCTTTACGATTTTTATTACGAAAAGGGCAAAAATGACGATGCAAACGAGGTTTTGCTTGAAATCGCCGGCATATATAAAAATTCGTACCGGTTTTTGAAAGCAAAGGACATTTACGAGCGCTTTATTAACTCAAAACTTCCGGTTTCGCACGAAATTCTTGCTTACGCGCATATCGGACTTGCGCAAATTGCCGATGATTCTTCGGATTCAGGGCTTGCTGCGGAGCATTACCGCAAGGCTTTTTCATTGATTGACCCCGAAAAAACAGGAGCGGAGCTTTCCGAGGCTTATTTTAAATACGCACTGCTGCTGGATGACGCGTCTGAGGCTGAAAATGCGATGGAATTTTATCAAAAATCCGTTCAGGCATGCGATGATTTTCAAAAAAATCCCTATTTGAGCTCAGCCTACACAAATATCGCAGAAATCTGCGCAGAATCCGGCGATGAGCGAAAATCGTTCAAATATTTTGCACAAGCCTTGAAAATCGACTCTGAGCTGGCGAATTATGACGGAATTTATTACCTTTGTGAAAAACTCGCGCAAATTGCTCACAAAATCAGGCCCGATTTGGAACTTAACTTCGTTTTAAAGGGCTTGGGCGCCGCAAAACACTTGCAAGATAGATTTTATATAGTAAATTCTTATTTGCGGGCCGGTGATTGCTATTTTGCGGCAAAAAACTGCGAAAAAGCGCTTAAAGCTTACCTTAGCGCAAAAGATTCGCTCATGCAGGGCGATTTTGATAAAAATGAGCTCGCGGTAATCGAAAAGAGGCTTTCCGAGGTGAAGAATCTCATTCCTCCTGCCGATTATGAGCGTGTTTTGAAAGGAATCAAAAAATGAAAACCGAACTGCTTGAACAATTAGGCTTAAACCTTACAAAAACCGCCCAAACGCGCCTGAACGACTTTTTGATGGCGCTAAAGGCCTATAATTCGCACACAAATCTCGTCAGCAGGCATGATGAGCAGTTTTTATTTGAAAAACACATCTACGACTCGCTCGCAATCAATCTTTTTTTTAAAAAATACGGTCTTGAAAAATTTCGCATGCTTGATATCGGTACGGGCGGCGGTTTCCCGGCGGTTCCGGTTGCGATTTTTTATGATTCGTGCCCGATTCTTGCCATTGATTCGATTTCTAAGAAAATCGGCTTCGTTGAAATGGTGCAGAAGCTTTTGGGGCTTGAAAATCTCACTCCGGCAAGCAAAAGAGCCGAAGATTTGCTTTTTTCGGACAAAGAAAGCTTTGATGTTGCGACTTCGCGCGCTGTGGCGCAATTGAACACGCTTTTGGAATATTCCGTGCCCTATTTGAAAGTCGGCGGGTATTTTGTTGCATATAAAGCGCAAACCGCTGACGAGGAAATCGAAAATGCGCAAAATGCGCTCAATACCCTTAACGCAAAGGTCGTTGACGTTATTGAATATTCGCTGCCGAACCTCGAGGATCATACAAGAAAGCTGATTATCGTGAAAAAAACGGGAAAAACCCCATCAAAATACCCCAGAAAATCCGGAAACGCGAAAAAATACCCGTTGTAAGCTTATTTTTTCGCAAACTTGCCCAAAAAACTTTCATTTTTGCCTGCTTTGCAGTGAAAAGCATGATGCCACGTGCGTTTTGCTCTTTTTTCTCAGCTGCGATTCAAAGTGTTGAAAAACGCATGGATTTTTGCTGAAATTTGCAAAAAATTTTACCTTGAAAAACTCCTTTGAGCCAAATTTGAGCCAGCTTTTTAAAATATTAACTTTTGTAACAAAATATATAAAAAATGAATACTCAATATATAAATTGTTTTTATATATATGTGGTTAATTAATTTAAGTAAGTAAGGAGCAACGAAAATGGTTGACAGCATCGGATCAATGGCGAATAATTCGTACTACCAGACGCTTTATAAAAACTACCAGGCAGCTTTGGCACAAAGAGGCGGCTCCGGACTTTCTTTTCAGATGTATCTTCGTCAGCTCAACGTTGATTATGATACGGTAATGCAAGGATTTGAAAACGTTATTGAAACCGGCGATGCACGCTATGGCGATGGCACTGACGGCAATACGCTGAGTACTAACAGATACGTAAACGGTGCAAATAACACACAAATGTACCAAACAGAAGACCTTGAAGGCTATTATGAAATAGACTGGAACTCCGGTGAGTACAAACATATTACCGACACGCAAACGGCGGCAGCTGCACTCGGGCTGGATACCGAAACTTATAATTTTGATACGATTGTACTCGGCCAAAACTCGGCTGAAGTCACAGATTTCGTATTTTCTGACCTTTCGGATGGCCAGCAGCGCCAGGAATATACCGTAAACGGTTCTTACAGAAATATTACTTATGCTGTTCAAGAATTTGACCCTTGTTATATTCTTGATTCCGCTTTGCAGGATGCAACCGATGAAGAATACCAAAAAGCATTGAATAATTGGCAATATTTGAGCGCAACTGTCACACAGTGGATAACAGAAGATGAACTGGCTGCTTTGAATGCGCTTGAGCCGAATTCTGCCGAATATAAACAGGCTTTGATTGACATAATTCTTGAAAAACTTGATCAAACAGGCTCATTTGGCGATCATACTCACGTTGAAAATGTGAACGGTTCTAATCCGATTGATGATGTTGCAGGTTCTGAAACAGGCACAGGTGAGCTTACTTCGGATGAAAGTGCTATTCCTGAGTATGATAGAAGCGAAGTAATGTACAATTCTTCTATCAGTACCGATTACACTGTTGGAGTTACCAGAGTTGCAAACAGAACTGATGATCGCTCAGCAACTCGTGCTGAAGCATTGTCTTTGGCGCGTACTGATTTGGATGCAGCTGCTTCTGCATTGCGAGCTTCGCTTGGAGATCAGTTGACTGATGAAATGGATTCTTATATTGAGAAAGCAATACAGAATACAATACAATATCTCAATGATAATACATATCAGTTTCATGCAGATGGCGGTGATTATACTCGTCCCGTTACCGAGGACAGACTCGCGTATGGAAAAAGAAACGGTCAAAGTGAGGTGAGAGCTACATACAACGTACAAGGTATTGTAAATCACTTCTTTGACGAATTTGACACTATGTGTGCAAATGGCGGTAAATCTTCTGCCGAAGTAGAGGCTGAAAACAAAGAAAGAGAACAGCTCAAAGGCGAATATGAAAATTTCTACAACTACGACGTAAAAACAGCTGAAGTCAGCAACGTAAAATCTGAATATACAGTTTCTATGATAGGCGGAAACTACAAAACCGACGCTGAAAACAACGTAATCGCACCCTATAAAGAAGCTGCAATCAAGGCAATCAAAGAAAAATGCCCAAAAATCGATGATTCGCAAATCGAAAACATAATCAACGCAGCTGCTGAAGCCGCTCTCAACGAAACAAGCTGGGTAACAATGAACGGCAACATCTCAACAGGCGGTACATACACAATCAACACTGACAAGCTCTTAGATGAGTTCAACGCTAAAATCAAAGAAGCTATCAAAGCATCAGGCGCTTACAATCCTGATGAAGCATAATAAAAATTTCTTATTAACCACATATGCGGAGATTTCGGGGCGAAATCTCCTTTTTTTTATTTTGTTGCTTTGGGCAAGGTGGTTTGTTAAGGTTTTTGTACTTTTTACCCGCAAATCGGCCGGTTCTGTATAATATTTTTATGTTTGTGCAGCTCTTATCTGAATATTTGGAGTCGCTGGAGGTTGAACGGGGGCTTTCCGAGAACACAATCGAGGCTTACGGGCGCGATTTGGAGGCTTTTTGCGAGTTTTTGGCCGGGCTGGGCATAAAAACCTTTGAAGAAATAAAAAGAACGTACATAAATCGCTATATTAAGCAGCTGCACGACGAAAACTACACTCCGGCAAGCATTACGCGAAAAATTGCGGCAATAAGAGGCTGGTTTAGGTGGCTTTTGGCCAACGAGGTCATTTTGCAGGATCCGAGCCTGAGTATTGAGCTCCCAAAGCTCAGCAAAAGGCTCCCTAAAGTCGTTTCGGTCACTGAAATAGAAAAAATCCTCTCAAACCACCTGAACGAAACCGAATCTGTCATCATGGAGCTGCTTTACGGCGCAGGGTTGAGGGTTTCGGAGCTTGTCGGGCTCGAAATCCCTAATATTGACCTGGATTCGCGCTACGTGCGGTGTTTTGGTAAAGGTTCCAAGGAAAGAATCATACCTATCGGCGAAAAAGCCAAAAAATCCATAAAAAACTATCTGAAAATCAGAGATTTTTACCTGAAAAAATACAAACTCGCAACAAAACGCCTTTTAATCAAAGAAAACGGCAAACTGATGACAAGGCAGGATATTTATGTTTTTATAAGAAAGCAGGGAGAAATTTTGCAAAAACATATCTCCCCGCACACAATGAGGCACAGTTTTGCGACGCACATGCTCGAAAACGGCGCGGATTTGAGGGTCGTGCAGGAGCTACTCGGTCACAGCGACGTTTCCACGACCCAGCTCTACACGCATGTAAGCAAAAAACGACTGAAAGAGATTTATTTTTCCATAAATGACTAAAACACTGAAAGAAATTTATTCACAGGACAAAACTGTGATTTCATACGAAATTTTTCCGCCAA
Organism: Candidatus Gastranaerophilales bacterium; assembly: GCA_944322685.1. Lineage (GTDB taxonomy): Bacteria > Cyanobacteriota > Vampirovibrionia > Gastranaerophilales > Gastranaerophilaceae > Spyradomonas. The sequence continues at coordinate 24,782 of CALUPP010000086.1, read as the reverse complement.
AAGACGACGAAAACGGCGAAAAAGAGGATAAATTATTTAACGAACTGAAAATTCTTAAAAATTTTAACCCCGCATTGGTTTCCGTAACCTACGGCGCGGGAGGAAGCAACGCAAACCAATCTGTCGGCATCGTAAAAAGGCTCAAAACCGAGCTGAATATTGAGCCAATGCCGCATTTTACCTGCGTTTCTTCGAGTTTTGCGAACATCCGCTCCTATATGACCAACCTTGAGCAGCTCGGCGTCAAAAATGTTCTCGCTTTGCGCGGTGATATCCCGGAGGGCGCGTATTTTTCGGATTTCCGGCATGCAAGCGACCTTGTTTCTTACATAAAGTCCGATCACAAGCTCTCTGCGGCCGTTGCGGGCTATCCGGAGGGGCATATTGATTCTTCTTCATTGGAGGAAGATTTAAAATGGCTGAAATTCAAGGTCGACAAGGGAGCAGACGTTATTTTTACCCAGCTTTTCTTTGATAATTCAAAATTTTTCATATTTTTGGAGCTTTGTGCGAAAATCGGCATAGCTATCCCGATTATTCCGGGGATTTTGCCCGTAACTTCTTTTAAACAGCTCGAAAAAATGACAAATTTGTGCAGAGTGACCGTTCCTGCGAAATTCCTTGAGAAAATCGAAAAATACAAGGACGATTCGGCCTCCGTGCGGGAAATCGGCGTTGAATTCGCGGCTGCACAATGCCAGGAGCTCATAAATGCAGGGGTTAAGGGCATTCATTTTTACACACTGAACAAATCTGCGGCTCTTTCGGGGATTTTGGGCTCGATTTTGCAGCGGTTTTAGTTTATTTGCTTTGCTGCTGCCTTTTCGGGGCGCTGAATGTGTTTTTTTATTATTGGTTTTGGCGATTTTTTGAAAATCTTTGATATTTTCAAGCTGCGTTGCAAAATTGCCGCGAAAACTGGGATTTTTGGGAATGGGCGCAAGATTTGTCCGGCTTTTTGCGTTTAATGAGCAAGTTTAAGCCCTTTTTTGTGAAATTTTGCATATAACTCCCCGAATTTTAGGCAAAATTCACGCATTTATCAGCTGTTTTGCAAATTTAATCGAATCCTCCGTAATATCGCCCGCAGCAAGCATTGCAATGGCCTTAACCCTGTTTTCTTCGTCCAGCGTGTAAACTTTCACCCTCGTGCGGTCCTCCTGGCTTTTTGAAACGTAAAAATGCCGGTCGGCTTTTGCCGCAATGATTGGCTGGTGGGTTATTGAGATGATTTGGTGCGATTTTGCGAGCGAAGAAATCTCCTCGGCGACCGCCTGGCAAGCTTTTCCGGATATTCCCGTGTCGATTTCGTCGAAAATAATGGTGTTTATGCTGTCCGTGTTCGCAAAAATCGTCTTAATCGCCAGCATGACGCGAGAAATCTCGCCGCCCGAGGCTATTTTTGCCAGCGGTTTTGGCGCTTCCGAAACGTTCGTTGAAATTAAAAATTCCACGTTGTCTGCGCCGTTAGCATTGAAATCACAAGCGTTTATGCCGATTTCGAACCTTACTTTCGGCATATCCAGCTTTTCCAGCTCCTCGCTGAGCACGCTGCCGAGCTTTTTGGCGATAGTTTTGCGCGATTGGGTAAGATTTTTGGCGCTTTCTGTCATTTTTTGGAGCAAATCAGCCTTTTGCGCCTCAAGTTTTTGGATTTCTTCCTCCGAAAATTCAACCGAATTTAGCTCTTTCACGAATCCGTCGTAAGTTTCAAGCACTTTTTCCAGCGAATTGCCGTATTTGCGCTTGATTTTCTCCAGCGTGTCTAGCCGCTCCTGGATATCGTTCAATCTTGCTTCATCAAGCTCCATATTTTCCGCATAATCCCGCAATCTGGACGAAATATCCCTCAAAACCTCCTGACAGTTGATTAATTCGGATTCAATTTCAGAAAGATTTGTATCAAACTCGCCAGCCTTGCTGATATTTGTTTTTATTTTGCCCAAAACCGGCACAATGGCTGAATCATCGCCGTAAAGGCTCCAGTACGAAGAATATGTATAATCTTTCAGCTTTTCTGCGTTAGCAAGCACCTGAAGCTCGTTTTCCAGCTGCTCATCCTCGTTTATGTCCTCAATATGGGCTTCTTCTATCTCATTTATTTGAAATTTTAAGAATTCTACCTGCTGCTCGGAAAGTTCGGTCTTGTTTTTCGCCTCCTCAAGCCTTTTTGCAACGTTATTGTATTTTGAGAAAATTTCTTTGTAGTTTTGCAGCTTTTCAAGGTGCTCCGGCCCTCCGTAGCTGTCCAAAAGCCTTATATGGTGCTTTGGCTGGATATATGTGTAGGTCATGTGCTGCGAATGTATGTCGATTAGCTGCTCGCGTATCCCTTTCATTACGTCCTGGGAAACCATTACGCCGTTTATTCTTGAGCGTGTGCCTGATTCGGAGATTTCGCGCGAAATTACCAGTTCATTGCCAAAAACCTCAATCCCCTGCTCCTCAAGCAGTGTTTTTGCAAAATCCTCCGAAACATTTAGCAATAATTCAATAACCGCACGGTTTTTGCCAGTTTTTATGACCTCTTTGCTGGCTCTTGCGCCGAACGCGAGGTCGATTGCGTTGATAATTATGCTTTTTCCCGCTCCTGTTTCGCCTGTGATTACGTTAAATCCCCTGTCAAAAGCGATTTCCAGCTCGTCAATTAATATGAAATCATTTATTTTCAACGATTTAATCATACTATGCGCGCGGTGCGACCCCCCATTGCAGTTTTTGCCTCAAAAGGCTGTAAAATCCGTTGTTTTCTCTCTTTAAGACCACAAGTTTTGCGGTTTTTGGGCTTTTTTCGATAATTATTGTTTGATTTTCCTTGATATCTATTGTATTTTGCCCGTCCGCTGAAAGTTTCATCCCCGAGCAGCTTCCGCAGCCGGAAATTTCTATTTTTTCATCCGCAGGAATCACAAGCGGCCGCGCTGTCAGTGTATGCGGGCAAATCGGAACAATTACGACCGCATCCATCGCCGGATAAATCACCGGCCCGCCCGCAGAAAGCGTATAAGCCGTTGAACCCGTCGGAGTTGAAATAATCAGCCCGTCCGCAAGGTAATCGCAGACCCGCTTTCCGTTTATTGACAAATCCAGCCGCGATGTCCTCGAAAAAGAGTCGCCTTTTATGACAATATCGTTCAGCGCGGTTGTTTTGGGGGCCTTTGTTTCCAGCATCATCCGCTTTTCAATGGTGTATTCCCCGGATATGAGCTTTTTTACCGCATTTTCGATTTCATCCGGTTTTGATTGCGCCAAAAAACCCAGTCTGCCCAGATTTATCCCGAAAATTGGCGTTTCCGGGTACAATCTCGCTGCTTTTAACAATGTTCCGTCGCCCCCGGCCGTGATTACAAAATCAGCGTCTATTTTTTTGGTCGACGGTGTTGTTTCTGATGGCAAATTGTTCGTTTTCAGCACGTCCTGTACTGTTTTTGCCGTGGAGAAAGATTTCTGCACATCTTCGTTGTAGACGATGGCAATTTTTTGGAAAGAAATCTTTTCATCTGGAGTTTTGTCTGACATATCCATATGAAAATTATACAATAAACTATTTATTTAAGCTTATTTTTTGCATTTTTCGTATGCCGCATCCAGCGAGCCGCAGCAGGCTTTTTCATAAGCATTCGCAACGCCGTCGGCTTCCATAAGCTCGTATGCGTGATCGCCCGCATTTATGGCATGCATAGCGAGTTTCGGGTTTTTCATAAACATATCCATGTCTGCTTTGAAATTTACAGTGGAGGACTTGCTTATCTGCGATTTTCCGGCAATGGCCTTGGGGTCGTTGTCCAGCGAAGTCTCTTTTTTCGGTGCTGCCGATTTTTCTTCGATAGTAGGCGGAGTTTTGTCCTCGCCTTTCTTAAAGCTGGGAACATAACCCTGCGACATCGCGCCGACATTTAAATTGTTGTTAAGTTCTGCCATTTATTTGCTCTCCATTATTATTATTTTTATGTTTTTCGGCCGTTTTGCTTTTGATGTTTCTTGCTTTTTTAGCTTTGCGGCCCATCTCGTGTTCCGGCTATTAATTTTTTTTAATTAATTCCTGTTGCATGCTATAAAACACGAAACGAAATTTTTTTGCTAGTTAATTTAAAAAATATATACAAATTTTTTTAAATTTTATACTTATTTTTTCTGAAAGTCAACTATATTCCGGAAAACGCCTATTGTAACAGAGTATATACTTTCTTAATATTTCTTTACAATAATGTTTGTTTTATGCAAAATTTGCGTTTCTTATCGGTTCTTTGAGATATTTGCTAAAAAATGCACGAAAAACTACCCAAAATAGCTGCAATCCGGCTTTTGTGCCGACAGTCAAAGAAAATCGCACATATTTTTGAATAACTTTTGCAAATTGCCCGAAATAATCCATTAATAGTATTTTGGGGCTGTAAAATTAATATTTTATTCGTCAGCAGGCGTTATATAGCCCGTAATTGCCGACGCAGCCGCCGTTGCGGGCGATGATAGGTAGATAAATCCTTTTGTGTTGCCCATGCGGCCCTGAAAATTCCTGTTTTGCGTTGCAAGACAAACTTCTCCGTCGCCGAGTACCCCTGCATGCACGCCCACACAAGGCCCGCAGCCCGGGCCGAGAATTTGGCCTCCTGCTTCGACAAATACCCTCAAAAGCCCCTCGTCCATTGCCTGCAAATAAACTTTTTGAGACGCCGGCACCACAATCAGGCGTACATCAGGGTTTATTTTTTTATTTTTGAGGATTTTTGCCGCAATTCTCAAATCTTCAATTCGTCCGTTCGTGCATGTGCCGATAAAAACCTGATTTACCTTTACATCTTTCAAATCTTTCGCCGGTTTTGTGTTGTCGACCGTATGCGGGCACGAAACTGTCGGTTCAAGCTTTGAGGCGTCAATTTTTATTACTTTTTCATAAACCGCGTCGGCATCCGGCTTGATTTCTTTGAATTTGTCGCTGCGTCCCTGTTCTTCAAGGTATTTTTTTGTTTTTTCGTCGGCAGAAAACAACCCGGCCTTTGCTCCAGCTTCGACAGCCATGTTCGCAAGCGTAAAACGGTCGGACATTGTCATATTTTCTATGGTTGTGCCGCAAAATTCAAGCGCTCTGTATGTTGCGCCGTCCGCACCTATAAGACCGATGAGGTGCAAAATCAAATCTTTTGCGTAAACTCCTTTCTGAAACTCTCCGTTTACCTCGATTTTGAATGTTGAAGGCACTTTAAGCCAAGTTTTTCCCAGCGCCATGGCGACAGCAATGTCTGTTGAGCCCATTCCCGTTGCGAATGCGCCTAAAGCGCCGGATGTGCATGTGTGCGAATCTGCGCCGACAAGGATTTCGCCCGGATTTACAAACGATTCTACGAGCCTTTGGTGGCAAACGCCGGCCCCTGTATCGGACATGACGGCTCCGGTTTCCTTGGCGAATTCTCTCAGCACCAAATGCGTGTTTGAAAGCTCTTTTCTGGGGCTGGGGGACGCATGGTCAATAAAAAGTATGCTTCTTGACGGGTTTGCGAGTGTTTTTTTGCCGAGTTTTTTAAATTCCTGTACCATCAACGGCCCTGTGCCATCCTGAACCGCTGCTACGTCCACTTTTGCAATGCAAAGTTCTCCGGCTTTTACCTCTTTGCCTGCGTGCTGCGAAATTATCTTTTCTGCGATTGTTTGTCCCATTTTCCCCCGTCCTTGCTAACAGTATTTTTATTTATTTTATCAAATTTCAAAAAAATCAGCCATTTGTAAAGATATGTAAAATATATACGTTGTATATGTTTAAAAAATCAAAAAAATGGGCATTATATACATGTAGCCAATTCTCTTTTATACTTTCTCTTCCACTCCTTTTCTCCATGATGAAAATTTAAGCTGCCCCGTAAGGCGGCTTTTTATTTGGAAAAGTTGGAATTTAGCGGTAATTTGTGAATTGCAGCGGCAAATTGTACGCGTCGATGTTTCCTTTGAGCAGTTTTATGACTTCTTGCAAATCATCCCTGCTTTTGCCCGAAACTCTGACCTGTTCACCTTGAATTGAGGCTTGTACCTTGATTTTTGAGTTTTTTATGTCCGCGACTATTTTTTTTGCGATTTCTTGAGACAAACCTTTTTTTAAGTTGAAAACCTGTCTGATATTTCCGCCCAGAGCGTTTTCTGCGGGCTGCGGATCAAGTATTTTTATGTCGAGGTTTCTTTTTACGAGTTTTGACTGGAGGATATCCAAAATATTTCTGAGTTTCATGTCATCAGCGGTGGTAATTGTGATTGTTTTGTCAGCGTCGAGCTCAATTGTGGAATTTGTGTTTTTTAAATCAAATCTGGAATTAATATCGCGCATTGTCTGGTCGACTGCGTTCAAAAGTTCTTGTTTGTCGAATTCCGATACCACATCAAAGCTGCTGTCTTTTGCCATGTCTTTATCCTCCGTTGTAAATTTTTAATTTATTATATCAAAAAATACAATCTTTGTCTTATAACAAAAGAGCCCGACATAATCGGACTCTTTTGCTTTATTGTTAGAAGTTAAATGTGACTAATTAAGCTTTTTTGTTTGAAAAGTGAGCAACGAGCATTGCAGCTGCGCCTACAACGAGGCCGATTCCGCCGTAAAGCATTGCTTTTGATTTTTTAGCTGCGCTGGTTAATTTTTGAACTAATTTTTCAGCTTCTTCGGTGCGTTTTTTGCCTTCACCGGGTGAGAACATTTCTTTGAATTTTTTAACAAGTGCATTTTCTGATTTAGAAATGTCTTTTGTATCTTTCAAATGTTCTGCTGCTGTTTTTGCTTCGTTCATTACGGGAGTTTTTTCCGTAATTACTTTTTGAGCGGTTTCAACAGCTTTTTTGTCATCGCCCTGCAAAGATTCTAATGCAGCTTTTTTGATGTCTTTGCCTCTTTGTTCGAGTTGTTCGGTGCTGAATCTTTTTTCAGCCGGAACATCTTTGTTGTATTTTGTGAATGCAGTATCTTTAGCTGTTTTTGCGTCGTCAACTGCTTTTTGAGCTTTGTTGAATTTTTCTTCGGAAACGTTTTCTAATCTTTTTCCGTCTTTGTCTTTCATTTTTGCAAAATCAGCTTCTGCTTTTTTAAGATTTTGTTCAGCAGTTGTTAAGTCTTTTCTTGCGTCGATGTCGCCCTGAAGAGCTTTCATATCAGCGTCGAATTTAGTTTTAGCGTCGCCGTCGACTTTTTTCAATAAAGTATTGAGTTCTTTTTCTGCTTTTTTGATGTCTTTTTGAGCAGATTTTTCCTGATCAGCAACTGCTGCTCTGACAAACTTGTCTTCGTTTAATTTTGTTGTGAAATAGCCGGTTGCAGCGCCGCCTGCTGTGAGAACTGCTGCTGCGGTAGCTGCTGCGGGCATTGCGTTTTTCTTTTGTACCGGATCAGCTTGTCCGAATGAAATTGCTTGAATAGCCATTTGGTTTTAACCTCCACTTTTTAATTAAATTGTATTATTTATACTTTCACATGCTTGGTTTGATATTTTTATAAAGATTGAACAAAATTTAAATTGCGCTTTTTTGAGGAATTTCATTAAAAATTTTAACAATTCGTAACATTCTTGTGAAATTTTCGCGAAATTTAAGTTTGAACCTTTTAACCCGAATTTCGTTAATTATAACATATAAACAAATCTTTAATAATTATACTATAAGATTTGATTTTTGAATATCTTGTATTCATTATGTTACATAAATATATAGTTTTAAAATTAAAACCTATTGTAAATTAGCTGACAGGACATTATAATTGGTAAACCAAGGTTAAATACGGAGGCAAAGAACTATGAATAAAAGATTTATTTCAGCATTAATAATTGTATCTATGACATTGAGCACTTCCGGTGCATTTGCTGCTGCAAATTATGAAGTAAAACAAACGACAAATCCATATTCTACATATACTCAACAGCCGTCTTACAACACACAGACATTAAAGGGCAAAGTTGTCATGATTCCGGCTGGAGTAAGTATTCCAGCACTCACAAATACGGTTTTGAGCTCTGAAACACTTTCTTTGGGGCAAAGTATATCAATTCCTGTATGTGAAAACTTCTATTACAGCAATTCTCTTGTCGCTCCGTCCGGAAGCAGCATAAACGGCACTGTTGTGCAGGTTAAAAAAGCCGGCAGAGCTGGTGTTAACGGAAGATTGATGATTAAATTTACAAATATAATCACTCCTTACGGCCAAATGATACCGATTTCCGGGCATATAAAAACCGATGACGGCACAGGGCTTCTTGTCGGCGGTACAAAAACCGACAGTGCTAAAGAATATGCAAAAGATGTTGCTGTCGGAGCCGGTGCAGGTGCTGTCGGCGGTGTTGTAATGGGTGCTTTGTCCGGAGGTAAGGTCGGAAAAGGCGCTGCATACGGTACTGCGGTTGGCGCTGGTGTCGGCCTTGCTAAATCCCTGTGGGATAAGGGTGTTGCCGTCGAAATTCCGGCTGGAGCGCAAATTGATATCGTTGTTGATCAGCCGATAACAGTTACTGTTCAGCAATAGTACATGCAATATTAGTTAATCAGGCAATTTGTTTTGTAAATGATTTTTTGCTAGACTTATTACGAAGTCAGAAATAAAATGTTTATGTAATAAGCCATAAACGAGATTTGGGGAGAAAATGACACTACTCGGCGATAAAAATATATATGAGGAAGAAGAACTTCGCGAAGAATACGAGGTTCCGTCTATATATCAGGCGGATGCAGAAGAAGAACTGCCTCTGAGGTCATGCGTTTTTATTTCAGCGCTTCTTCATCCGACAGTTGCCGGTTTGGCATGGCTGGTGGTCTTTTTGCTCGCGTTGGTCGGGATTAACTTGGAGCTTTTTCATAAACCCGCGCAGCCGCCTAAAGATATTGAGTTTGTTCTTGTAAATAAAGAGGCTGAACCAATAAACAAAAATACACCTTATCGTGCTGACATGAATTCGCGTGCCGGCGGCATACATGATCCCAAACGTCCTGTTTCGATGCCATCACCGTCATCTGCGCCGGCTAAACAGCAGCAAAAGGCTGCTCCTGCAAAACAAACGCCTAAAAAACAACAAGCACAACAGCCTAAAAAGCAGCCGGTTCAGCAAAAACCTCAATTTAAGATGCCTTGGGACAATAAACCGGTTCAAAAACCGTCGCCTGCTCCTGCACCAAAGGCTAGCACGCCAAAAGCATCAACGCCTGCGCCGCGCCCGGCTTTAAAACCGACTTCGCCCAAGCCTACGGCTAAACCTCAGGGCAATTTTAATATTCCGATACCAAAAACTTCCGCGCCTAAATTGGCAGGCACCCCCGGAGGGCCGGTTACTGCTTCAAAAAGCGGTTCTTCTTCAAAATCCGGCAGCGGTGTAGGTGCTCCGTCTCCGAGTTTTGCCCCGAGAGGCACTTCAGGCGGAAGATTCTCATCATCCGGCAGCAGCGGAAGCCGCGGAAACGTCGGCAATCCCGGCCCCGGCAACCCAAAAGGTGCTCCCGGCATTGATGCCGTCAAAGAACCGGATTTTGGGCCTTATATGAGAGAACTTCAAAGACGAATTAAAATGAATTGGGAACCGCCCAAGGGTAATGAAAGCAAACGTGTTGTTCTGTTGTTCAGAATCGGCCGCGACGGCAGACTTCTGTCGAACAAAGTCCTGAAATCATCGGGTCTTGCGGTTGCGGACAATGCAGCTAAAGCCGCAGTTGAGCTCACGGCACCGTTTAAGCCCTTGCCGCCCGAATACAAAGGCAGCAGTGTCGATATTCAGTTCACATTTGACTACAATGTCTTTGGCGCAACAAGTTATTACTAAGAAATAATACAGAAAGAGGATTAAAACTATGGATTTACTTTTAAGAGCTATGATTGAAGATATTTGGATTGTTGCCCCCATTCTTCTGTGCTCCTTTTTGACAATCGGCGTTGTTATTAACAGAGCCTATTATTATCACAAGAATAAACGCGATGTTGTGCTTTTTATTCCTAAGCTCCAAAAAGAACTCGCAAGAAACAATCTTGATTCCGCACAAAATCTCTGCGTTCAGCTCGGCGGAATTGTCGGCGAGGTTTCTGAAGAAGCTGTGAGAATTTTTACGGAACAAAAATCCGGATTTTCCCGCTCTTTTGATATTGCTGCGGCTCTTGCAACCAGAAAACTTGAAACGCACCTTACTATCCTCGGTACAATCGGCGGTGTTTGCCCGTTCTTAGGTTTGTTCGGTACTGTTGTAAGAATTTTGTACACTTTCCAGGATTTGGCGTTGCAGGGCAACCAGTCTGCGGCTGTTGCAACAGGTATTGCTTCGGCGTTGATTGCTACGGCTTTAGGTCTTGGCGTTGCGATTGTTGCGGTAATTTTTTACAACTATTTCCAGTCAATTGTAAAAAGATTTGAAGACGATTTCCAATTAATCAAGCTCTTGTTCTTGAGTTTTGTTGATAATAACGACGAAGTTACACTTTCGGGAACTCAGACCAACATTGCATTATAGAAAGCAAAAAAATGGCTATAAAAAAATCAAAAGGTTCATTATTTACTGAAATCAACATAACTCCGTTGACGGATATTTTTCTGGTGCTGTTGATTATCATGATGGTTATCGCTCCAACGTTCCAGTCGATTGATAACAACATAAAAGTTCCGGAAATTAACAGCGGGATTGCTGTTGAACAAAAAAATGCGACTGTTTCAGTGACAAAAGACGGCTCTTTCTTTGTGAACGGCACAAAAGTTCAGTCTGATCAGATTGCGTCTGAGCTTACAAAGATTAAAGACGGCCTTGAAAAGAAAGAAGTCGTTGTAAAAGCCGATAAGGACGCAAGAAGTAAAGAAATAATGAAAGTCATGCAGGCTGCGCAGGCTGCTGAGTACGAAAAACTCATTGTTGCAGGCGAACCGCTTAGCAAAAAAGAACAAAAAGCTCTGCAAAGCTCAAATAAAGCTAAAGAAGAACAAAATAACGACGAATACAGGCGTACGCTCGGCGAGATTCCGTCAGAAGAATAAATTTACAGAGGTAAAATCGTGGCAAGAGAACGTAATGAATTTAATGATATAAATATCACCCCGCTGACAGACATTTTTCTTGTGCTGTTAATCATTATGATGGTAATTGCGCCTTTGCTTGACCAGCAGGGCTTGAATTTGGCCGTGCCGAACAATGTCGAGGTAGAAGATGTCAAGGACAGCAAGCTGATTTCTGTCACAGTCACAAATGATGATAAATATCTTATTGATGATTCAGAGGTTTCGGCTTCTCAGCTTATTCCCGTCATCAAAGATAAAGCAAAAGACCTCCCGGACGGGCTTTTAATCCTCGCTCAGCCGGAGGCGTCGCATGGTGCACTCGTTAAATTGATGGATGAAGCAAGAAATGCCGGTGTTACAAGCATTTCTATCGCTGAATCATAATATGTTGCTTTAAAATAGACTTAAAAGTAAAATGAAACTATGGAAATGAAGAATTTGCTTATCATTTTTATAGTTTCTTTTTTATGCGTGATTTATTCAATAAATCACCTGAGCTTTAAGTACATTGACAACAGGATTGATACATATCTTGTTCAGCAAAAGTTTGATACTTATGATTCTAACCTGATAAACCATGCCATAAAGGATAAAAACGTGCGGATTGCTGACGAAAACACAAGGCTGATTGTTGTTTTGACCGTTTCGTTTGCGGTTTTGCTGCTCATGCTCACTGTGCATAGCTGGGTTAAGTATTTTATTCTGCTGATTTTCATTTTTGCGTATTTTGCCGCATATAAGCTGCTTTTTGACCATTATATTTTTGTCAGCCTCGCAGGGCCGGTTGCGGCAATGATTTTCAGCCCTATTTTTGCAGGAACTTACCGCAGAATCTTTCTTGAGCGCAAAAATAACAAAATCGAAAAAATTCTCGGCAAATATATTTCCAAAGATATAAAAAACAAGATTTTAAAAAACGACACAAATGCTGAATTGGGCGGAAAAAAGGCCGAAATTTCGATTATGTTCGCGGATATTCGCGGTTTTACCTCTTTGTCCGAAACTCACAGCGCAGAAGAAGTTTCTAGCCTGTTAAATGAGTACTTTTCATTGATTGAGCCCATTATTAACAAGTACAACGGCGTAATTAACAAATTTATCGGCGATGCGGTTCTTGTAATTTTCGGTGAGCCGCTTCAGGACAAGAATCATGCAAAAAACGCGGTTTTGTGTGCCTATGAGCTCAATAAAAAGGTAAAAAGCATCCAGGAAAAATGGTTGAGTGAGGGAAAACCGCGCATTGACATAGGAATCGGCGTAAATACTGGCGAGGCTTTTGTCGGAAATGTCGGTACTGCCGACAGATTTGAATATACTGTAATCGGTGATGCGGTTAATATTGCAAGCAGGATTGAAGATTATAATAAAATCTACAAGACCCATGTTCTTATCAGCCAGTTTACTTATGCCAGAATTTCGCATATTGTTGATGTGATTAAAATCAGAGAAGTTGCGATAAAGGGTAAGGCGAAAAAAATCAATATTTATGAAGTTTTAAGAGTGACTGAACAATAAAAAAAAGCGCAATTTGCGCTTTTTTTAGTCAGTAATGCTTCTTTTTTTGCCGCCGTTACCGTTTCCGCTGCCGTTGATTTTATCAATATCGGATTCGTCACCTGTGTAGAAGCGCGGCCCCGTTTTTTTGCCGCCTGCTCCGGTTCCGTTGCCATTTCCGTCGCCATTGCCATTGCCATTTCCGTTGCCATTTCCGTTGCCGTCGCCAGTGCTGTTGCCATCGCCATTTCCGTTAAGATTTCCGGTTCCGTTGCCATTTCCATCACCCAAGCCGGTGCCTGAACCATTGCCGTCACCTGTACCTGAACCCGAACCATTGCCGTCGCCATTTCCGTTTCCAGCGCCGTTTCCAGATCCAGTTTTTGCTTCATTTCCGGCTCCGCTTATATTACCATTGCCGTTGCCATTGCCGTTGCCGTCATCGGTTTCTACTTCTGTTTCTGTTTTTGGTGTTACTTTCAGATTGAGTCCGTCATCATCAGATTGCAGACCGCTAAGAGTTCCAAGGCTGCCTCCAAACAGGTTACCCAATACATCATAGGCGCCTTGAGAACTGCCTGTGTAACCGATATCGCCGCTCCACATTGAGTTAAGTCCGTAGTTCCAGACTCGCATGTCGTTGAAGCCGACACCGCCGCATCCGTTGAATGCCCAGGAATCCTGTCCGCCAAATCCGAACAATCCGCCCAAATTAAACAGTGAGGACATTCCGCCAAATAGTCCGCTCATAAATCCGCCGAAATTTCCCCAGAAATTGCCTTTGGTTTGCGTTTGTGCCTGCTGCGGGTTGTTGAGTGTGTTCGCGACGAGCTTAATATCTTGCTGCGTGAAGCCCGAGCCCGACAATTCCGATGACAATTCGTCGCCGTTTCCGAGCTTTCCGTCGCCGTTATCTTTTATTGAGATAGTTTTGTCGCCTTTTGTTAAAAGCCAGCCTGTTTCTGTGATTTTTACGTTGATTGTGCTCATCTCTGTCCTCTGAATTTTATTTCTTACATATATAAAGGATATATATTTTAAAAAATTGCCTTTTTGGGGCAATTTTGTTAAGAAATATTACTATAAGTAGAAAAGCACGCTATTCCCGGCTTTTAATCATCATTAAGCGAAAGCACAGCCATAAACGCCTCTTGCGGAACCTCAACCCGTCCGACGGCTTTCATACGTTTTTTCCCTCGTTTTTGTTTTTCAAGAAGTTTTCTTTTACGGGAGATGTCACCGCCGTAACATTTGTCCAAAACGCTTTTTCTGAGCGCTTTTATGTTAGTTCTTGCGATTACTCGGCCGCCGTATGCTGCTTGAATCGGAACTTCAAACATCTGGCGGGGAATAATGTCTTTTAGCTTGGCAGTAAGTTTTTGCCCGATATAAAACGCGTTGTCTTTGTGGACAATTGCGCTAAGCGCGTCCACAACTTCGCCTGCGAGCATAATATCAAGTTTTACAAGGTCAGAACGCTTATATTCCTTGAATTCGTAGTCCATGCTCGCGTAACCTTTTGTTCTGGACTTCAATTGGTCGTAAAAATCAACAATAACTTCGCTCAGAGGGATTTCGTATTCCAAATCTACGCGGATTTTGTCGATATATCGCATATTTACGAAAATCCCGCGTTTTGACTGCGCAAGATCCATCAAAGTTCCCGTGTAGTCGTTCGGCGCGATGATATTTACCTTTACATAAGGCTCTTCAATGTAGTCGCGATACTGTGCTGCCGGCAAATTGGCTGGATTGTCGATTTCAACGACTTCTCCATTTGTTTTGTGCACTTTGTAAACTACTGAAGGCGCAGTTGTAACGAGCGCAAGGTCATATTCCCTTTCGAGGCGCTCTTGCGCGATTTCCATGTGCAGCATTCCCAAAAAGCCGCATCTAAAACCGAAACCAAGCGCAGAAGACGTTTCCGGTTCAAACGTGATTGATGAATCATTCAGTTTCAGCTTTTCCAACGCCTCTTTTAAGTCCTGATAATCGTCATTATCGACCGGATACATTCCGGAAAATACCATCGGAAGCGCTTCTTTATACCCCGGAAGCGGTTCTGCCGCAGGCGCATCAACATGGGTTACAGTATCGCCTACAAACCTTGTTAATTCTTTAATAGAGCCTGCCATGTAGCCTACGTCGCCGGTTTTGAGCTCATTTACAGGAACCCGTTTGGGGTTCAAATAGCCCAATTCGACAATTTCGTATTCTTTGCCCGATGCCATGAATTTAATTTTGTCGCCAAGTTTAATATTTCCGTCGATTACCTTAAAAAAGCATAATGTGCCGAGATACGGGTCATAAGCGCTGTCAAAAACAAGCGCTCTGAGCGGTTTATCAGAGGTGTCCTGAGGCGGCGGTACAAAATTTACAACGGCCTCAAGCACTTTGTCGATTCCTTCGCCTGTTTTTGCACTGACCGGGATGGCAATTGAGGCATCAATGCCCAGAACCTCTTCGATTTCTTGCTTTACTCTCTCAACGTCGGCTGAGGGCAGGTCAATTTTGTTGATAACCGGAATAATTTCCAAATCCTGCTCAATTGCAAGGTAAACATTTGACAATGTTTGCGCTTCGACGCCCTGAGTAGCGTCAACAATAAGCAAAGCGCCCTCACAAGCCGCAAGCGAGCGTGAAACTTCGTAAGAAAAGTCCACATGACCCGGTGTGTCAATCAAATTTAGGATATAATCCTTGCCGTCTGTGGCTTTATAGTTCATTCTTGCAGCGTTGAGCTTGATTGTGATACCGCGCTCGCGCTCAATATCCATTGTGTCAAGAAGCTGGTCTTGCATGTCGCGTTCTGCGATGGTTCCGGTCGCTTCAAGCAGTCTGTCCGCAAGTGTTGATTTTCCGTGGTCAATATGTGCAATTATGCAAAAATTACGTACGTTATCAATTGTTTTCATAACAAACAGTATAAAATAAACCGAGTTTTTTTATCAAGTTTATGCATTTTGCCTTGATGCGAGAAATATTGTGTTGTTTTATTTTCCGTTCCGATTCCCCCGGCGGATTTTTCGGGATATTCTGTTTATTTTACTGCTTGCCGCCTCCTCCATAGTCACTCCAAATAAAACAACACAACATTTCTTTTTACTTGCATGGAAAGCGCACTATAAGTTTAAAATGCGGACAAAAACTCTGTTTTAGCACTGGAATCGTTTTTCTTCAATACATCTTTACTAATTTTTATGTTTTTACGAAAATATCCATGTACGGAGACGAAGAAAAGAGGTATCTATGAAAAAATCAATCAAAGATTTAGGCGATATCAAGGGCAAAAGAGCGCTTGTTCGTGTAGATGTTAACGTTCCTATGGACGAAAACAAAAACGTTACTGACGATACTAGAATTCAGGCTATTTTGCCTACGGTTAAGTTCTTAAAAGATAAAGGTGCGAAAATTATCCTTATGGCACACCTCGGAAGACCAAAAGGCGAATGGAAAGCCGAGGAATTTTCGCTTGAACCCGTTGCAAAACACCTTTCTAAAGTTCTCGGCGAAGATGTTCTGTTTGTAAAATCCCCTGTGGGGCAGGGTGCTGATAAAGAGCTTGAAAACTTAAAAGACGGCCAGGTTGCTTTGCTTGAAAACATTAGATTCTACAAAGCTGAAGAAGCAAAAGACGATGATATGACTTTTGCGAACGAGCTTGCAAAATTGGGCGATTTCTATGTAAACGACGCGTTTGGTGCTGCTCACAGAAATCACACTTCAACGGCTAAGCTTGCAAAAGTTTTGAAACCTGCTGTTTCCGGTCTTTTGATGGAAAAAGAACTCAGATGCCTTTCTCAGGCGCTTGATAACCCGGTAAGACCTTTCACGGCTGTTGTTGGCGGAGCGAAAGTTTCTTCAAAAATCGGCGTTCTTGAAAATCTGATTGATAAAGTTGATAATCTGATTATCGGCGGCGGCATGGCATATACTTTTGTTAAAGCAAACGGCGGAAAAATCGGAAATTCAATCTGCGAAGACGACCAGATGGACGTTGCTAAAGCTATTGAGAAAAAAGCAGCTGATAAAGGCGTTAAAATCATCATGGCGACCGATGTTTTGGTTACGGATGACTTCTCCGGCAACGGTACTAACAAAGTTGTTCCCGTAAACGCTATTCCTGACGGTTTTGAGGGCGTTGATGCAGGCCCGGAAACTCAGAAAGCATTCGCAGAGGTTATTAAAAATTCAAAAACTATCTTGATGAACGGCCCTGTCGGTGCGTTTGAAAACCCTGCATTTGCAGAAGGAACCAAAGCTGTGTTGAAAGCAATCGTTGAGGCTACGAAAAACGGAGCAACATCCGTTATCGGAGGCGGCGATTCGGTTTCTGCGGCTAAAAAATTCTGCAATGCTGATGATTTTACGCATGTTTCGACGGGCGGTGGTGCTTCTCTTGAGTTTATCGAGGGTAAAGTTCTGCCCGGTGTCGCTGCATTGGACGACTAGTCTACTCTTATTGGTTTGAAAAAGCTCCCTACACGGGAGCTTTTTCGTCTAATCGGTATATTTATTTTTTTGTATATTAATGTAAAAATGTTGCATGTACATGCTAATGTTATTATGATAACATTAGTGTGCTAACTAAAATAGTAAGTTAATAGAGGTTTTACATGGATAAAAAGAAGCTGTGGATAATAATAATATTAGCAATAATGATTGTGCCTATTGGCTTTAACAAGATTATGACTGTAATAGGTGCAAAATTGGCTGCTGAAGCAATGAAGCGTCCCCAAATAGTCCAGGTTGCCGAGGTAAGGGGGGAGGATATCTATCAAAAAACGGAATCTGTCGGCAGAATTGAAGCGAAATATTCTGTTGACGTTGTTGCCCGTATAAACGGATGGCTTCAAAAACGCTATTTTAAAGAAGGCGACTATGTAAAAAAAGGCCAGACGCTTTTCTTGATTCAGCCGAATGAATATGCAATCGCGGTTCAACAGGCACAGGCTTCTGTAAATCAGAACCATGCCGCACTTGTAAATGCTGAAAAAGAACTGGTTCGTGCACGTGAACTGGTAAAAAATGACTTTGTAAGCAAGTCATACTATGATCAGGCGCTTGCAACCCGCGACCAAAATAAGGCTGCGCTCGAGGCGGCTCGTGCTGCACTTGCAAATGCTAAGCTTAATTTAAGCTATACAAAAATAACCTCGCCTGTTGACGGTAAAATCGGTAAAATCTTGATTACCGAGGGTAACCTTGTTAATTCGCAGTCAGGCTCGCTCGCCAAAATCGTCAGCACGAGCCCGATTTACGGTATTTTTACTTTGAAAAGTGAAGATTATTTGAAGTTCAAAAAAGGCGACAAGTCTGATCAGGATTTTTCTAACATGAACGTAAAAATCAAGCTTTCTGACGGAAGCGAATACAATGAAAACGGAAAACTTGAATTTGTTAACAACGAAGTCGACCCTACGGCCGGTACAATTACTTTAAGAGCTACTTTCCAGAATAAAGATAATCTGCTCGTCCCCGGTGACTTTATAAACGTTACTGCAACGTCAAAAGAGCCAAGACATGTCGTTCTTGTACCTCAAGTAGCGGTTTCAGACAGTACTGAGGGCTTTTATGTCTGGATAATTGATAAAGATGGGCTTGCTCAGCAAAGAAAAATTAAAATCGGTGATGCTATAAATACCGATTGGGAGGTTCTCGAGGGGCTCAGTGAGGGAGAAAAAGTTATTTCGACCGGCGTTCAAAAGCTCAGACCCGGTTCTCCGGTTAAAATTGAAGAAGCTCCTGCGAAAGATGCACAAAAACAAGAAAATAACCAGAAAGATAATAAATAATGGCTGAACAGAATAACAACGGACAACATAATAAGAAAAATCTGTATTTCTTTATCCAGAAGCCGAGATTTGCGATAGTAATTTCAATTTTTATCACGCTTCTCGGGATAATCTCCATCATGGGATTGCAGCTTGAAAAATATCCAGATATTACCCCGCCTCAGATTGCGGTTTCTGCTTCATATCCCGGCGCAAGTGCCGATGTTGTGGAATCGTCTGTTGCGGCTGTTGTCGAAGCTCAGGTGAACGGCGTTGAGGACATGCTTTACATGATTTCGACGAGCTCGGATGAATCCTACAAGCTTCAAATCTATTTTAAAGTCGGTTCTGACCGTAATATTGACCTTGTTAATGTCCAAAACCGAATCCAGCAGATTCAGCCGAAACTTCCTGAAGACGTAAAAAGGCTCGGTGTTACTGCAAAACAACAGGTTAGCGGCTCCGGTGTCTGCATTTTGAACGTTGTTTCTGAGGACGGTTCCTGGTCGCAGTTGGATTTGACTAACTATGCATCAATCTTTATTAAGGATGAAATCGCGCGATTGAACGGTGTCGGCGAAGTTAACGTATTCGGTGCGGGCAATTACAGTATGCGTATTTGGCTTGATACCGAAAAAATGGCAAATCTTGGCGTTTCTGTTACAGAAATTCAAAATGCTATAACAACACAAAATATTCAGGTTTCTGCCGGCGCTTTAGGTCAGGAACCGGGCCCTGATAAGCAAAAATTCCAGATTACTCTGCGTACAAAGGGCAGATTGCTTGAACCGGAAGAATTTGAAAATATTATTATCCGTGCAAACCTTGACGGTTCAATTATAAGAATGAAAGATATCGGCAGAGTCGAGCTTGGCGCCGAATCGTACAATATTTACGGTGAAGTCAACAACAAACCGGCTGCTCTTATGCAGATTGTACAAATTCCGGGTGCAAATGCAATTGAAATTGTGGATGAAGTTAAAGCGAAACTTCAGGAAATCCAAAAAACGCTTCCTGACGGCGTAAGCGTCAAAATCATGCACGATGACACTCAGTTTATTCGCGAATCAATGTCAGAAGTTGTTCATACGATTGTTGAAGCTTCAATTATCGTTATTGCGATTATATTTGTATTCCTTGGTGACCCAAGGGCTACATTGGTTCCGCTTTTGGCTATTCCTGTGTCATTGATAGGTACTTTCTTTGCTTTGCCGTTTTTCGGAATGTCAATCAACCTGTTATCGCTATTTGCAATGGTACTGGCGGTTGCGACCGTAGTCGATGACGCGATTGTTGTAATTGAAAACGTAAAAAGGCACCTTGAGGAGGGCAAAGACCCAGTAGAAGCGACTCAGCTGACTATGCAAGAGGTTGGCGGTGCGCTTGTTGCAATGGCGCTTGTACTTATGGCGGTATTTGTGCCTATGGGCTTTGTTCCGGGGTTATCAGGGTTGATGTATAAGCAGTTTGCGGTTTGTATTGCTGTTTCAATTGCACTTTCGGCGGTTTGCGCGTTGACACTTTCGCCTGCATTGTGCTCGATTATCCTGAGAAAAGAAGATCCGAACAGAAAACCGTCAAACAAAGCGTCGGCGCTGATTAAATTCATATTTGAAAAATTTAATGTGTACTTTAAAGAACTTACTGATGTTTACATGAAGTATGTTAAAATCTTCGTTTATGATAAAAAGCTGACTTTAAAGGTTTATGGCGGATTTTTGATATTGCTTTTAATTTTGTTTAAGGTTATTCCCTCAGGATTTATCCCTGATGAGGATCAGGGCGTTTTGCTTGCACAAATTACAATGCCTGCCGGTTCTTCAATCAGCAGAACCGTTGAGGCTGCCCAGCAGATGGACAAAGCTATACGCAATATTGAAGGTGTAAGCAACAGAATTATGTTCGTTGGTATGGGGGCTTCAAACTCTGCGTTCATGGTTGTTGAATTGAAAGAATGGTCTGAACGTGAATTCAATATCTGGCAAAAATTAGTCAGAATGATTCAGGGCAAAGATACTGACCTTTCAGCAAACGCAATTTTGGGCCGCGTAAGAACCGCAATTGCGCCAATTAGAGATGCACAGGTTGGTGTTTTCTCTCCTCCGGCGATTTCCGGTATGAGTATGCTTGGCGGTTTTGAATTCCAGATGCTTTCTAAGGGTGAATATACCCCGCAGGAGATGGAGGCTTGGGCTAATAAACTTCTCGCGGCTGCAAATCAAAATAAGGACTTAAATAACGTTTATACTACATATCAGGCAAATGTTCCGCAGTATATTGTTGATGTTGACTATGAAAAAGCGATGTCACAGGGCGTCAGCCTGAGTGATTTGTACAGCACGATGTCTTCGACGTTGGGAACATACTACGTTAATGACTTTAACAAGCTCGGCCGTGTATTCAGGGTTCAATTGCAGGCAGAGCAGAAATACAGACGTAAAGCAACTGATATTTCGGGCATTTACGTTAAAAATTCTCAAGGAATCATGACACCGATTTCAACAATGGTCGAATTGAAGCAGTCTGTCGGTGCGAACCAGATTACCCGATACAACCAGTATCGAAATGTTCAGTTCAGCGGTCAGCCTGCCACAGGTAAGAGCTCCGGTGAGGCTATGAAAGCGATGGAAGCGGTATCAATGGAAACATTACCGAATGATATTTCTTTTGAATGGTCTGGTACTTCAAAGCAGGAGCTTGAATCTTCGGGTCAAACTGGCTTTATCGTTGCGATGGCGCTGACATTTGTATATTTGTTCTTGGTTGCTTTGTATGAAAGCTGGACAATTCCGATGGCAGTACTTTTAATCTGTCCTTTGGCGGCAGTTGGTGCTTTGATATTCCAACTTATGATGGGGCAGGCATTTGACCTGTATTCTCAGGTTGGTATGATTATGCTTATCGGTATGGCGGCAAAACAGGCGATTTTGATTGTAGAATTTGCAAAGGTGCTCCATGAGGAGGACGGAAAATCAATCGAAGAAGCTGCTATCGAGGCTGCTCATATAAGATTCAGGGCAATCATGATGACAGTTATCGCTTTCGTACTTGGTATTTTACCGCTCGTGCTTGCGACAGGCGCAGGTGCACAGAGCCGTATCTCACTTGGAAGCACGGTATTCGGCGGTATGGTTGCGGCTGGTACAATCGGTACGCTTTTAACACCTGCTTTTTACGTAATAATCCAGTCGATGGTTGATTGGGTTGAAAAAAGATTTGCTCACAAGAAAAATGAGCAAAAATAATGCATAATGTAGCTAAAACTCTATCTGTTATGAATAAGAGGAAGAAATGATTAAAAAACTGACAACATTAATAATAATTATATCGCTTTTAAGTGTTAATGTGCCTTTTGCTTTTGCTGCGGGCTCAAATCAGCAGGCATCTGACGATGCATTTGCCCCTGCACAAAGTTCCGGTGCTGCCGTTGAAGAAAAAAGCGAAGTAAAATCTGCAAATTCTAAAAATAAAAAGAAAAAATTCAGCCTTTTCAATAAAAATAAAAAAGAAAAAGTTACGAAACAAAAATCTAATGAGCACAGCTTTAAAAAGGCTACGCAGTATGCCGAAGAAGCCTATAATAACCGTAAACGCGAAGAAAAAGCTGCAAAAAAAGCAAATAAAAAAGCGGCAAAACAGAAGAAATCCGGCAAAAAAGCTAAAAATCAACCGGCAGAAACTGACAAGAATCTTCAAAATGTGAATAATACTACTAACGAAGCACCCACACAGGTCATGACCGGTTCTGTAACAGCGAACAAGATAGTTTCCGTTGATGATTGCGTAAAATTGGCTCTGGAAAACAACCCGTCAATCATTTCTCAGATGATGGACAGGAACATATATAAGAATAAAGTTGCTCAGGCGTGGGCAAACTACTTTCCTACAATTAATGCGGGAGTTAGTATTTCCAGAAATGATATGTTGATGTCAAATTTTAAATTTCCCGTTCAAAAGTATAATCTTTGGAATTCACCAAACCTAGGTGTTAACATGCTGCTTTTTGACTTTGGAAAAACTTCAGCTTCAGCCGGAGTTGCAAAGAAAAGCTTTGAAGCGTCCGAGGAAAATCTTCAGGCGAACATTAATGAGATTATTTACAACGTTAAAAGCGCTTACTATACGCTTTTGTATGCAATTCAGCAGGTTGAAGTGCAGGAAGAAGCGGTTGCGCAGTATGAAATTCATCTTAAACAGGCGGAGGCGTATTATCGAATTGGTTCTAAGGCTAAAATTGATGTCACAACGGCTCAATACAACCTTAATAATGCAAAACTCAACCTTATTCAGGCAAAAAATGCCGTTGACAGCGCTTATGCTGATTTGAACAATGCTATGGGCCTGCCGGAATTCGCCGATTATGAAATAAAAGAAAAACTTACAACGAGAAAATATGATATTATCTTTGATGATATTATAAAAGTTGCTTATGAACAGCGTCCTCAGCTTCTTGCTGCTAAAAAGAAGATGGAGGGGTCAAAAATCCTCATTAAAGCTTCAAAATACGCATTCTTGCCGGATTTGACCGGTTTTGGCAGCTATACAAGCGGCGGTAAATCTCCGTCAACTGATTACGGCTACCAAATCGGTGCACAAATCGCATATCAAAACTTGAATCTTCTGCTTTTGAAACAGCAGGTTGATGAAGCAAAGCTGACTTATTTAAAAGATAAGGCAGATTACGAAGTTCAGCGCCAAAATGTTTATCTCGAAGTGAAACAGGCTTATATCCAGTTTAAAAATGCCCAGGAATCAATACCTGTTGCGCTTTCTTCAATGAATGAGGCAAAAGACCGCTATGATTTGGCTGCGGGTCGGTATAAAGTTGGTTTAGGCGATGCTGTTGAGCTGAAAGACGCACAAAACACTTATTTGAACGCACAGCTCGGCTACTACAACACTCTGACCCAGTACAATACGTCGGCTGCGAACCTTGAAAGGGTAGTTGGCGCGCCGATTATTCCGGTTGAGAACAATCTTTAATAAATAACTGCGCGCTTATGATTCCAAATGCCCATTTTCGCATTTTAGAGCATTTAAACCCGTGTTTTTCTATAATTTGCGCCAATTTTTGCGGTGAATAGAATTCGTTTTTTGATGCAATGAGGTATTTATACGATTCGGGATTATTGCTGAAAAGCTTTGCAAATAGACGCGCAAAACCGTCAAAAATGCTGTTAAACGGCTCAATCCCCTTGAATATGTCAAGATGCAGAAACTGTCCGCCGTTTTTTAGCACCCTGTTTATTTCTGAAACGGCCTTTTGCGGGTCGTTTAGGTTTCTTAGGCCGAAAAACATTGTGCAAACGTCAAAAGAAGCATTTTCAAAGGGCAAATCCGTACAATCAGCCTTAATAAATTCGATTTTGGATGAATTCTTCCGTTTCCTGGCGATTTTTAGCATCTCATCTGAAAAATCAACGGCAAAAACCTTTTTTACATTTTTATTTTCAGCAAGAAGCCCTGCAATATCGCCCGTTCCGCAGCATAAATCAGCAGCAACAGCGTTTTTTTGCAGCTTAAGAAACTTTATCCCTGATTTTTTTATCAACTTGTGAACGCCGAATGAAATCATTGAATTCATAAAATCATATCCCGGTGCAAGCTCATCAAACATTTTTTTTATTTTTTCAGGACGTTTGTTTGTCATATTAGCAGAATTATTATTGTGACAAGTAAATTGTATGCGATGGAGGCGTTTCTGACAAGCTTAAAAATGTCCATAAAATCGTTTTCTTGATGTGATTTGTCGGATATGTATTTTTTTAGCAATAAATACGCCTTATAATACCAAAATATAGGCGGAATTATGACAATAACAGCTATTTCAGGTAAAATCTTGCCGAATATAAGGAGCAAATGAAGAAAAAGTGCAGCGAATCCGATTAATAAAAAACCGTTCAGAGCCCTTTCTTTTGAGCCCAGTCGAACGCAAAGTGTTTTCTTGTTATTTTGTACGTCGAAATCATAATCCATCAAAGAATGGGCGTATAAAAGGTTCATAATTAACAAGGCTACCGGTGCGGAGATTAACAGGAGCTTAAAATCCACAAATCCGCACATTACCACGCTGATTCCCGCGAACAAAAGCACTCCGTAAGTGGCTGCAATCGCTGCTTCGCCCATTGCATAGTGGTTTAGTTTCGGATATGCGAGCATAATCATGGCTGCAATTGCTGAAATAATGAGAACTTTTATTCCCGAGTCAAAAAACAGGTAAATCCCTGTACAAATTGCGATTAAAAAATACAAAAAGCAAACAATCGCGACGGTTTTGAGCGAAATAATCCCTTTGTCAAGGTATTCTGTTTTGCATTTTTGTTTCGGTACCTTGAAAATCGTGTCTATGAGGTCATCAAAGAGGTTTGTGCCCAAATGTGCGAATGTGACACCGATAAGCGCGATTATTCCGTTGGAAATGCTGCCGTTATGCATTAAACAATACGTAAAAGCAACGAGCCAGCTTGTAAAGCTCGTCGGCAGCGAGTATCCTCTTGATACTGTGTAGAAAAAGTATGGGATTTTT
>CALUPP010000085.1 GCA_944322685.1 Candidatus Gastranaerophilales bacterium | reverse complement strand
TAATGCTGCCACAGATGTCAGTTCGCCCGTTTGTAACGTACGGAGTCGGAGTACAGAAGCGCTGGGGCGAGAGATTTACGGGCTTTTTGCAGACAATGTTCAGATCCGGTGGGCGTCAGGGCGTGTCCTTCTCGTTTGGATTGAGATGGTCAATATAGCTCCCCCTGGCGGGTGAAATTTTGATTGGGTGGGTAATTTTTTTTAATATTTTCGCTTGAATTTTGTTTTTCTGTTACAATCATGGGCAAGAAGATAATTTAAGGACAGGGGCTTTATTTATGAGAAATAAAAAATTGATGTTTTGGGCAATAATTCTGCTCGTTATTGCGGCAGGTTTTGTAATCTGGAAAAAACCTACAAAACTCGGGCTCGATTTGGTCGGAGGTTCGAGATTGGTTTTGCAGGCGCAAAAAACGGCTAATATTGCGAAAATTACGCCTGATATGATGGACAGTTTGCAGTATGCGATTGAAAATCGTGTAAACGCGATGGGTGTTTCTGAAACTACCGTCCAAAAAGCGGGCGACAACAGGCTGATTGTTGAAATTCCGAGCATTTCCGACCCTGCAAAGGCCAAAGAATTCCTCGGAGAAACTGCGGATCTTGAATTTAAGCGCCCTGTCGAGGCATTTAACGGTACTCAAAGCTGGGCTTCTACTGGTTTGACCGGAAAAGATGTCCAGAAAGCTATGGTTTCAACAAGCTCGGGCGGACAGTGGGTTGTTTCGCTTGAGTTTAAGCCCTCCGGAGCAAAAAAATTCGGCCAGCTGACTCAAGAACTCGTCGGAAAACCAATGGCCATCTTCTTTAACGGGGAATTGACCTCTGCGCCGGTTATTCAGGAGCCGATTTTGGGCGGAAATGCACAAATTTCGGGCGGAGATAACGGTTTTGCTTATGAAGAAGCAAAGAAAATGGTTGATTTGCTCAATGCCGGTGCGCTTCCGGTTCCTGCAAAAATCATTGAAGAAAGTTTGGTCGGGCCGACGCTGGGTGCGGACAGCCTTGGTAAAAGTAAAACCGCAGGAATTATCGGTATAAGCGTTGTAATGCTTTTTATGCTTGTTTATTACCGTTTGCCGGGCTTAATTGCGGATTTGGCATTGATGATTTACGGCGTGCTTGTATTCGCAATTTTCAACATAATCCCCGTTACGCTTACGCTTGCCGGTATTGCCGGGTTTATCCTCAGTATAGGCATGGCGGTTGATGCTAATATTTTGATTTTTGAAAGAACAAAAGAAGAACTCAAAGCGGGAAGAACGCTCTTTACTGCGATAAATGCCGGTTTTGACCGTGCGTTTACGAGTATTTTTGACTCAAATATGACGACAATCATCACCTGCGTAATCCTTTACTTCCTTGGAACAAGCATTATTAAAGGGTTTGCGCTGACTTTGGTTATCGGTGTGCTTGTCAGTATGTTTACGGCGATTACCGTTACTAAAAACTTTATGCACCTTCTTTTTGGGGCCGGTCAGCTCAAACATCCGGGCTGGTTCGGTATAAAAGAAAGCGAAATCGGTCATGCTTATGAGGCAACCGAAACTAAACGCGAAAAAGCTAAATTCGGCGTGCTGGATTAGCGGATTTCGGGAGATTTCCCGGGTATGGGGAAGAAAATTTACCCCATTTTGCCCTTTGCCGTTGGCAAGAGGGGATAAATAAAAAAATATAGGAGAAATATAAATGAGTGAAACGATTTTACATCATAAAAAGATAATAGACGTCGTAAAATACAGATGGGTTTGGTTCGGGCTGTCGCTGTTGCTGCTTATCCCCGGAATTGTAGCTATGATTTACTCAATAATGACATATCCGACGCATCTTCCGGTTAAAGTCGGCATTGATTTTACGGGCGGCACAATTTCCCAGTATGCGGTGCAAAAAGATGTTCCGAACTCTGAGATTGAGGTTTTGAGAAAAAATCTTGAAAATGGCGGGATAGAAACTCCGGTTATTCAGGTTTTGAAGCCAAGTTCCGCGATTTCAAATGAAAAAACTACTGAAAAAATCGGTACAATTATATCTGTCAGAACGGCTTTTCAAAGCAATGACAAGCTTTCTGAGCAAAAAATTGCAAACGTAATCAAAAAAGATTATCCCGATGCAAAACTCGTGCAAATCAGCTCAATCGGGCCGACAATGGGCAGCGAGTTGTTCAAAAACTCAATGCTGGCGCTTACTTTAGCGTTTTTGGGTATCGTTGCATATTTGACGATACGTTTTCAGCTGGATTATGCGGTGATTGCATTGATTTCGCTTGCTCATGACGCGTTTTTCGTGCTTGGATTTTTCTCGATTCTCGGGATTTTCTTTGATGTGCATATTGATGCGTTGTTTATTACCGCGGTTTTGACGGTAATCGGCTTTTCTAACCACGATACAATCGTTGTTTTCGACCGAATCCGTGAAAATTGCAGATTTTTCGCTAAAAAAGCGTCATTCCCGGAAATCGTTAATGCCAGCGTAAACCAGACTCTGGCAAGAAGCATAAACACCTCATTAACCACATTGATTACGCTAGGCGCGTTGTATTTATTCGGCGGAGAAACGACAAAAGAGTTCGTTCTTGCGATGATTGTCGGTATTGCGATTGGTACTTATTCCAGCATATTCTTTGCCAGCACTTTGCTTGACTGGTGGAGAGAAAAGCAGGATTCAAAGAAAACTGTCGCTCCGGTGAGAGAAAAAGCGGGAGTTTAGGTTGACGCAGTTGTCTTTGGCACAATTCGTTTCACAAACAAGAGAAAAGCTCGGGCTTTCGCAGTCCGGGCTTGCTAAAAAATGTTCGCTTCCCATTGAAACAATCGAAGAAATCGAAAGCGGGCGTGAACTTTTTCTTGCTTCTACGATAAGACAAAAGCTCGCCAAGGGTTTGCGGCTCATGCCCAAAGAAATAAAGCCTTATGAAAAGCATCCTGACCTGTCATTGCTGCCTGAAACCGAACAAATTACCTTTTTGAAGCAAAAAATTCTCGATCATGATGTTGAGGATATTGAATGCCCTGTTTGCGGCTCAAGATTAATCACCAGAATCGCGAAAATGTACGATTTGGAGGATAATTTAATCCTTGTGCCCAAGGCTCGCTGCGAAAAATGCCCTTTTCAGATTCGCGGATGATTTTTTATGCGGCAAATTCCTCCTTTTGCATGATGCATGACTGTCTCATGCCGTACATCATGTAAAGGATAAGGAAGGAGGTTACTACTATGGTATCAGGCATTGACTCGGCGACGTCCGTGCAAAGTCTGTTCAAATCTGAGCTTATGAATATGAGCTCATCAGTGCAAAGCAGTTCACAGGCGAGTGATTCTGCTTCGTACTCGGCTATTTCTGACAGTCTTCAGTCTACGGATGAAGCGCAGAGCGCATCTGCTTCTTCATCTTCGTCATCGGGCGGCTCGTCCGCTTCTTCTTCAAGCGAAATGGACTTGAACGGGGACGGAAAGGTCACTGTTGACGAAATGATTCAATATTTGCAGCGGCAAATGTTGACGGAGCTGGCAGAGGGCTTGGAGGAGGAATCAGATAACAATGATGATTCAAAAAACGGCAGCGATGTGATTGAAACAATCAAGGCCCAACAATCCGCAAACGCGTATTCAAAGGTCGAGAGCGTTTCAGGGTCACTGGATCTGCAATTGTAGGGATATTCGGGCGGAAAACGGCTCGTTTTCCGCCATTTTATAAAATTTGGATGGTTTTTTCGATTTTGCAAAAATTTGTTTCGATTTTATTAAAAAATTATATTGATGCGGACATTTTAAGAAAATTTGCCGCTTGGAAATGGCCTTTGCGAGGTCAGTTGTCAGACAATAGCTGTATTCATAGGGTGGGAAAAGCTTAGACAATACTTTTTGAGTGTATTTTTATATGGCGGCTCGTCTGGTTCGGCTTCGTCACGTCGGTTTTGTCTGTTTAGCGGCACAGCCGCGTTTCAGGATTGTTGTGTTGTGCGAACGGGCGGCTCGTCTGGTTCGGCTTCGTCACGCCGGTTTTGCCTGTTTAGCGGCACAGCCGCGTTTCAGGATTGTCGTGTTGTTCGCTGGGGCGGCTTTCTGAGCCATTGTTGCTTGCGGGTTGGGGGAAAACGCAAATTATTCAACGACAATCTCTGTTTCGTTGCGATATGTGACCATTCCGCCCTTTTGCGCTGGCGGTTTTTTGAGATATTTGCGTTTTGTAAAAATAATCGGTACTTTCCCGGAATTTTTTGCCCTTGAAAATGCTTTTGCTATTTCTGCGGCTTCTAAAAGCGTCGAATCGTCGGGATTTTGGCCGTTTGTTTTGATTAAAATATGCGCGCCTGGCACATTTAGCGCGTGGAACCACAAATCATCCGGAGCAGCGATTTTTGAGAAAATATAATCGTTTTGCCTGTTGTTTTTTCCGATATAAACGGAAAAACCGTTGATTTCACGTTTCTCGACGACGGTTTCTTTCGATTTTTTCTGTTTTTCGCCGGAATTTTCGGGCTTAATCTCGTTTTCCAGCTCCTCAAGCTCGTATAAATTCTGCGCAAGCTCAATTGAAAACAAAAGTTCTTCATAATAACGAATTTCGTTTTCAGCTTTTTCGGCAAGCTCAAAAGCCACCTTGTACGCTTTTTTTGCCTTGTTGTAGCGGGCGTAGTATTTGTTTGCGTTTTCAATCGGGGTTAAATTTTCATCCAGCTCGACTTCAATGTTCCCGCTTCCGTCAAAATCCGCCAAATCTGCCTTTTTCTGCCCTTTTTGCAGTGCATACAGATTCGCCATAATCAAATCAGCCTTAAATTTGTACTTTTCTGCTTTTTCTTCATTTTCATAAAGCTTTTGCAGATTTTTGAAGCTGCTTTTCAGGCGTTTTAGTTCCTTTTGCACGGCAGCGGTGAGGCTGGTTTTGAGGTTTTTTATGTTGAATTTCTCCTGATGATGCGCAAAATAGTCGTCAATCAGCTCATTTGCGCTCGAATATTCGTACGCGCCGTCGGAATAGAACGGCGAAAACCGCTCAAAATCAGAGGTTATAAAATATTTATGCTTCTCTTCAAAAAATTCATGCAAAGCCGCGAAAAGCCTCAGCAAATCATTTTCGTCAACGGAATCCGCCGGGATTTCAGCGTCAATTTTGAGCTGTTCGCATATTTGCTGCGCAAGAATTTGGGTTATGTCAAAAAAGTTCTCTGAAATCGCCTTTTTCAAAGGTTCTTGGCTTTTTTTCAGGATTTTTTTGAAAGAATCGGAACGAGTCCTCAAAAGTTCGCGTTTTTCCTGCTTTGGCGGGTAAATATACGGCAAACCGCCCGCAAGTTCGCGTTCTTTGCTTTTTTCCGCGCCGATATTGTGCGCACAGCCGATTATTATGTTGGTTTCCGTGTTGTAAAGCACGATATTGCTGTGTTTTCCCATCAGCTCAATGCTCAGGCATTCTTCGACCTTTGCGCCGATTTCATCGTAATTTTCAAAAAAAAGTTCGATTATTCTTTCGTGTTCGGGCCGGTTTATCCGGAGGATTTTGGCGCCTTCCATGTGTTTTCGCAGCAGCATGCAGAACATGGGCGGTTTTTGAGGGATTTTTATTGCTCTTTTTGCCTCGTTTTCCTTGCTCATCAGCGCTGCATGGTAGAATTGCGGATTTATGTTGATGTAGAGCTTTTTTGATTCAAAATTTGAACGCAAATGCAAAATCAGGTCTTTTCTGGTTGGCTGCTGGATTTTTTGCACCTTTGCACCCTCAAAAAAGTCCTTGTTTTCCTTAACAAATGCCTCTGTCAAAAGCGTATCCGGGCAAATCACAGCTCAAGCCCCTTTAATTCGTAAATTTTGATTTTTTCATCGGAATTTTTCAGGCGGATTTGGCCCGCAAAATCCGCATTGGCAGGTCTGTCCAGATTTTTGAGGGTTTCTTCGGTAACGAGGATTTTTTTGTTAAATTCCGCACAAACATTTTCTATTTTTTCAATAATATCCACAGTATCGCCCAAAAGCGTAAAATCCGAGATATCCCGGGAGCCGATTTGTCCGATGAGGGCTGTTCCCGTGTTTACGGCGATTTTTACGTCAACAAAGATGTTTTTGTCATCGTTGGGCGCGCAAAGTTCGTTGAGAAATTCCAGATTAAAGTTTTCTATTGCATTTTGGATTTCCAAAGCGGCTTTCAGCGCGTTTTCCGTGTCTTTTCGGCTGTGAATCGGGTATCCCCAGTAAACCAGCACGGAATTTCCGACGAATCTGTTAATTGTGCCGTTATATTTAAAAATAATGTCCTCAATCGTGCTGAAAGCCCGGTTAATCAGCTCAATGTAGTCCTCCGGCTTGATTAAATCCGAAATTTCGATGTTGTTGTAAATATTGCACGACATTATCGTCACTTTTTGAAGCCCTGCTTTGAGATTTAGCTTGTGGGGCTTGTTTACCAGTTGTTTGAGCACTTTTTCCGAAACCAGATTGCCGAAAATCTTCTCGATTTTTTTGCGTTTTTTAAATTCATGGTGCACTTTTAAAATATAAGTCAAAACCAGCGCAACCCCCATGCAATAAAGCGGAACTGCCATATCCAGAATCAGATGGAACCTCGGGTGGCAAAAAAGCAAAATCGACAGCCAGCAATAGGCGAGAATTATCAAAAATGAGTTCAAAAACGCCAAAAGCATGTTTGTCGCAATCACAATTACGAAAATAACCGCCGCGCAAAAGAGCGCAGTGAGAATAATCGTCTTTGGCTGCGAAAGATGCTTTGCAAAAGTGCGTTTTTTAAGCGTTGTAATGTCGCCGTCGTTTATGTAGTTGTCAATAATTGTCGCTTTAATCTGCGCATCCGGCAAATCCGCTGCCGTAGGCGTGTTGTGGGTTTCTGTTCCGGTTTGAGTTTGGGCGATGAGGATAATTTTGTCTTTGAAAAAGCTCAATGGAATCTGCATGTTGTCATATTCAATGTGTTTTGAGCCCCGAACCATGCTTAAAAGCAGGGCGTTTATCGGGATATCCGTGTACGTATTGTCGCTTCCGTGCCAGTTTATGAGCACCTGACCGTTTTCGTTTACGGGAATTTTATGATTTTTCAGGGTAAAAGCCCCGTTTTCAAAGGCCAATTTATCGTCGCCGACGTATTTTATCAGTGCAGCGAGCGGGATTGAGGGGATATAATAGGTTTTGTTGCCTTTCAGCAGTTTATAGACGGGCTGTGAGTATTTTATTATGCCGTTTTGTTCGTCGTTTACAAGGTTTGTCACCGCCATTGTCGTATTTCGCGTAAAAATATCGGGAATCGGCGTATGCGAGTAATATGAGATGTTATTATCCAAATTTTGGTCGGAAATATTGACATTTAGCGATTTTCGCGCCGGATAATACGGGTTGTCAAAATTATCCAGGATTTTTGCCGAAACCATATTTTCTGTTGCTTTATACGGCGTTCTCAGCGCGGTTGCCAGTATGATATTATTATAGTTCCACAGCGTATTTGAAAGGATAATGTCAGCCGAGGATTGATTTAGCGCCAAATCTTCGTAATTTGAAAAGTTCAAGTCCACGATAATCATTTTGGGCTGCTGTTTTTCCAGAAAATTTATCACATTTGCCCAGACTTTTCTTGACCAGGGCCATCGTGTCAAATTCAGTTCGCTGGAGCGTGCCGCTTCGTATTGAGTTAGGTCGTTTACGGACAAAATCACGATATTATCATCAGCAGGTTTGAATTTGTGGCTGAAAATGCCGCTGTCCGTGCTCAATGACGTTCTGAAATCAACCAGTCTGTTTTCAACACGGCTAAAAACATCTTTAAATATGTATATTGCGAATCCGGCGATTATAATAAGCGCCAAAGTAATGAAAAATTTTAGCCTGTTTATTTTTTTGTAGTTAAAATCCATAATTTTTGCCCGTTCTTTTTATTTGTATTAATTATATTTAAAAAGTTGTTGAATGTGAAATCATCGCGATTTTTTGGTTTAGAAAGATTAAGTCTTTCGTGCTTTGTTACGAATTATAAATTAGTTTTGTTCGCCCGGGCGGCTTTTATTGTGTCATTGTAGGGTGAGAAAAGCTTAAACAATGATTTTTGAATATAATTTTTAATCTTTATGGCGATTCCCACCAATCGTCAAGATTAGAGACCCTTTTTGATTGTTCGGCGGTGCCGTGAATTCGTGCTTTCGCGGAAATGATAGCGTTGTTGGGTTGGTTGTTTACATCCATACTCCTTCATAGGAAAGGGCTTTCTTGCGGTGGGAATCGCTGCGCTTTTCCCACCCTACTTTCTAAACAACCGTTATAATCGTGCAAAAACTGATGCCATCTCCCGCCCTAATCCTCGCCGAATAAAGACCTAGAATCGCGAAACGTGGCTGTGCCACTAAACAACCGCCATAATCGTGCAAAAACTGATGCCACCTCCCGCCCTAATCCTCGCCGAATAAAGACCTAGAATCGCGAAATGTGGCTGTGCCACTAAACAACCGTTATAATCGTGCAAAAACTGATACCATCTCCCGCCCTAATCCCCGCCGAATAAAGACCTAGAATCGCGAAACGTGGCTGTGCCACTAAACAACCGCTATAATCGTGCAAAAACTGATACCATCTCCCGCCCTAATCCCCGCCGGATAAAGGCTTAGAATCGCGAAACGTGGCTGTGCCACTAAACAACCGTTATAATCGTGCAAAAACTGATGCCATCTCCCGCCCTATATAAAAATATTAAGCTCTTGGTCCCAGAGAATTTTGTGCTGAACGGGCATGATGTTTGTTGAGGCCATTTGAACGGCGGTTTTCAGGTCAATAACGCCGGTTTTTACAAGATTTTTGATTATATCGGCGACAAAAGAGACGCTTCCTGCAATTGTGCCGTTTTTGTCAACGGCTTTTCCGTCTTTAAGAAAAATGGTTTTGTTGCAGAACTCCATACTGTCAAAATCCGCGTGCGCAATGGGGAGTGCGTCGCTTATGAGGATGATTTTGCTGTGTGGTTTGATTTTTAGGGTTAAATCGACGACATCTTTTTGAACATGCTGCATATCCGCAATCAATTCAACCGAAATCCTATCGTCGTGCAGCGCAGAAACCACGGTTGACGGCTCTCTGTGGGTAAATCCGCCCATTGCATTGTAAAGATGCGTAACCTGAGAAACATGAGATAAATCCGCCCCCAAACAATGTCCTGCGGAAACTTTTACCCCCTTTTGCGCCAGATAATCGCAAAGCGCAAAGTTTTTGTCCAGCTCGGGCGCAAGTGTTACGATTTTTATGACTTCATCTTCAAGAAGTTTGAAATTTTCAATGGTGGGCGCCAAAAGCTGCGATTCATCGTGGATGCCCTTTTTTTGCGGGCTTAAAAAGCAGGCTTCAAGGTGCACTCCGGCGATTTTTGCGGCATCGGCAGGGGTTTTTGCTTGAGCTTCTTTGATTCTTTTAATCTGAAGCTTAAGATTTTCAACGGAATCGGTCGCAAGCGTAGGGAAAAATGCGCACACGCCGTGCTTTTTAATCCTTTTTGCAAACTCAATGAACCCGTCTGTTTCACATTTTGCAAAATCTATGCCAAAGCCCCCGTGAAGATGTTCTTCAACAAGGGCGTTTGTTTCAATTAGTTCTGTCATTAAATAAGTTCTTCCAATTCTTTAATGAGTTTTGCATTTTTCTTTGCAAATTCGCTGCCGCGTGCTTCAATCGCCATTTTAAGGATTAATGGCAGATTTAATGCCGTGCCGTTTTTGCAGTTGTTGCAATAGACTTCTTCGTAGTTGTCAGGCATTCTCAAAGACCAGTTTTTGTCGCCGGAGGTGCCGGGTTTGTTGTAAACGTCTTTGATTCCGAAGAAATCAGTGAAAAATACCTGGATATTTTCCGCTTTTGATGCGAAAATTTCGGCCAGTTTGACCTGCTGGAGGTAAACTGCGTCGTTTGTTAATTTTACGATTAAATCGTCCTTTTCCTGATTGGAAAGCTCTGCAAACATGTCTTCAACGAGGTTTTTGACGTGCAAATAGCCCTCATGTGTGTGAATCATCTCGTCAGCCCACATTGAAATTGGTTCATTGTCGTGTGTTCCGACCATTGCCCAGCTTCTGGGAACGATGTTGCAGCATCTGTAAGGGTGGAGCGGTTTTTCAGGTTTTACAAACTGGGTCAGGCGCATTCCCTGCAAGTCGTACTCTCTCATAACCGATTCAACCGGGAACGTAAGCGTTCCGAGGTCTTCGCAGACGATTGCATCTTTGTTCAGACCTTCTTCTTTTGCGGCTGCAATGACGATTTTTTCAATCAATGCGCCGTATTTTTTAACCTGTTCATGCGTAAGCTGTTTTACGCGTTTTTCTTTGTCCGAGCCGAGCTCCAAATCTAAATCTTCCATCGTCGCGATAGCGTATTTTGAAAGTTCAGGGTGTTCAGGTGAGGAATAAAGCCTTCCAGCGCCGTTTTCGGGCATCGGATTTTTGCCTGATTTGTAAACCCACGGGTCAATAAGCCCCACAATGTGGTCAATTCTAACGCCGCCGGGGTTTTCTTTGAACATTTTCTTGTAAAGCTGTTTCATCAAGATGCCTGCCTCGCCGAGGGAACCGTCTTCGTTGAACATTTTTTCAGGGTTTACAACCGGGAAGCCCCAAGCCTGGCCGGTTTTTGAAAAATAATCCGGCGGGCACCCCAAGCACCAGCCCTCAAGGAACAACGACTGATAAGCCCAGCTGTCGCGGTCAGAAAATGCAACCTGACGGTCGGCAATCATTTTGATGTCGTGTTTTAGCGCGTATTTTTTTGTTTGTTCGTTTTGTTTGTTTACCACGAACTGGCAGAATGAATAAAAATCGATTTCTTTCGCATATTTTAGCTTCAGTTCTTTTATTCTGAGGAAGCTTGCCTTTTTATCTTCATCATTTTTCGGGTTGAAAAGGCGTTTGTCCGTTTCGTTTTTCCACAGCGGCCAGTAGTCGTTGTTGTTTTCGATAATCAGCGCTTCGTACAATGAATCTTTATCAAGCCATGATTCGTTTTCTTTTTTATATTTTTCAAACTCTTTATTTAACTTTTTGTCGTCGAGTTTTAAGAAATTTTCGTAAGCTTCTTTCAATGCTTCGTTTTGTGCGTTGAAAATATACGAATAAGCAGTTTTGTTTGTGTTTTTGTTGGGATTTTCATTGCAGACTTTTTCGTAGGTTTCTTTTGAAAGAATATTTTTCCATTCGCTTGTTGTGAGCGATTCAAGATCGATGAAAAGCGGGTTTGTTGAGAAAATTGTGCCCGTATAGGGGGATGAATCAACTGCTTTTGTTTTGCCTGCGGGCCCGAGCTGGATAGCTGTGAACAAATCGCTTGCAAAGTCAATCAAACCCTTTCCTGCATTTGAATTCGGCGTCCCAAAGCCGGTGTTTTTGCCTGGTTCGGCAGGAAAGCTGTTTCCGTGAACGATTAGCGCAAAATTCTTTTTGCCCAGTACTTTCAATGCTTTTCTTGAGAGTTTTTTAACTTTTTTCAGTGATTTTTCTTCGGATTTCTCGCAACAAAACATAAAATTGCCCCTTCTTAACTACTAACTCTGAAATTATATTATCATCTAGTATATTTTTTTTATATAGGTTGAGCGCATATTGTATAGCTAGATTTACATAAATTAATATTTCTTAATGATTGCTCGTAAAAATAATAAAATATATAATTATTTTATGAATGAAGTTGATAAAGAGCGATTAAAAAATTTAATAAGTTTAAGAAGTAATCTTTTTACTGTTGTTATTGTTTTGACTACGGGTGTTTTGGGATTATTTTTTGTAAAGCTATCTAAAATAATGGTTGCTTTTTTGTTTTTAACCGGAATTTATTTCGATTTTTTATTTTTAAGTAATTTATTAAAGATAAATCAAGATATAGAAGAACTTTTGGGGAGGAATATGCCGTGAATTTTATAGATTTGATAATGGTTCTTGGTGTTTTGTTGCTTGCGGTAATGATTACTAAGGTTTCATTGAGTTTGAACCCCAAAAAGGAATCAAAAACAAAAACTCATAATTAGATGCAACTGATTGACAGGGCGTGTATTACGTATATTGCTTTTTTCATGTAAAATAGTTGGAGAAAGAGGCATAAATGACAAAAGTTGCTTTGTTAAATCATGGATGTGCAAAAAATCTCGTGGATTCTGAGCTGATGCTCGGGATGCTGGCGGATGCGGGCGTTGAAATTACGCTCGACGAAACAAAAGCGGACATTGTAATTATAAATACGTGCTCATTTATCCATGACGCTGAAAAAGAGTCGGTTCACTCGATAATCGAGATGATTAACGACGGAAAAAAGGTGATAATCACGGGCTGTTTGCCCCAAAAACACGGCGAAAAGCTCAAAGAGGCAATCCCCGAGGCAATCGCGCTCGTCGGCACTACAAATATTAAAAAAATCGTCGATGTTGTAAAAAGTATCGACCGGGGCGACGCGGATTACATCGAAGAAATTGAGAAAAAGCCCGAATATATCTACCCTGAGGAGGTTGAGCGCCAGCAGATTACCGTCGGGGCAAGTTCTTACATAAAAATCGCGGATGGATGCAATTATCATTGCGGATATTGCATAATTCCGCAGTTAAGGGGGCCGTATCACTCAAGAACTATCGAAAATATCGTTGAAGAAGCCCGCCGTCTCGGCGAAAAGGGTGTTTCTGAAATAGTTTTGATTGCGCAGGATACAACGAGCTATGGAATTGATATTTACGGAAAACCGTCGCTTGCAAGGCTTTTGCGGGAGCTAAACCGCGTTGATTCAATAAATTGGATAAGAATTATGTATACTTATCCGTCGCTGATTGATGATGAGCTGATTGAGGTCATCAGAGACAGCGAAAAAGTCGTAAAATATCTCGATATGCCGCTCCAGCATTCGGATAAGGCGATTTTGAGGGCAATGCGCCGTCCTGTTATGGATTATCGCGCGTTAATCGGCAAACTGCGTACGGAAATCCCCGATATTGCGCTGCGAACAGCCTTTATTGTAGGTTATCCGGGCGAAACCGAGCGGGAATTTGAGCATCTTTTTGAATTTGTGAAAGATATGCGCTTTGACAAGATGGGTGTTTTTGAATATTCCAAGGAAAAGAATACAATCGCTTACAAACTGCCCCATCAGGTTTACGCAAAGGACAAAAAGGCCAGAAAAAATAAGCTTTTGCGGCTTCAGCAGGGAATTTCGCGGCAAATTAACGAGGGATTTATTGGAAAAAACATGCCCTGCATTATAGAGGCGCTTACGCAGGACGGTCAGGTTATTGCGCGTTCATACCGTGATGCGCCCGAAATTGACGGGCTGGTTTACATTGACACCGAAAAACAGCTGATTCCGGGCGATATTGAGCTCGTCAAAATCACAAATGCCGACGAATACGACTTATACGGCACGATC
>CALUPP010000084.1 GCA_944322685.1 Candidatus Gastranaerophilales bacterium | reverse complement strand
TCGGCGGATATGACCCGCAAATCTGCGCCCAAATGATTACAGAAGGCGCAATGATTGGCGGTTACAAGTTCGACAAGTACAAATCCGACAAAAAACAGAAAAAAATCGACGAATTTGTTATCGTTGACATGGTCGAAGAACACTGCAAAAAGGCAAAAGCCGGCATTAAAAAAGGAAAAATCATTGCATCGGCAGTAAACTTTGCCCGCGACCTCGCAAACGAACCCGCACAGTACGCAACACCGGCAAAACTGGCAGAAACGGCCTTATCTTTGAAAGATATTGATGTGCGCGTTTATGAAAAAGACGAAATCGAACAAATGGGCATGGGCGCGTTTCTGGCGGTTTCAAAAGGCAGCAGCCAGCCGCCAAAATTCATCCACATGCAATACAAGGCTAAAAACGCCCACAAAAAAATCGCAATCATCGGCAAAGGCATAACATTTGACAGCGGCGGGCTGGATATCAAACCTCCGTCATCAATGCTCACAATGAAAGACGACATGTCCGCAGCCGCAGCGGTTTTGGGCGTAATGAACGCAATAAAAGACCTCAAACCCGACGTCGAACTCCACGGAATCATCGCAGCATGCGAAAACATGCCCGGATGCAGCGCTTACAAGCCGGGTGACGTCCTCACAGCCAAGAACGGCAAGACAATCGAGGTCGACAACACCGACGCAGAGGGCAGATTGACCCTTGCTGATGCGCTTTGTTATGCAAGCGAGCTCGGTGTTGACGTAATTATTGATGTTGCGACCCTCACAGGTGCCTGCGTTGTCGCGCTGGGCAGCGCTGCGAGCGGAATTATGGGCAACAATCAAGCGCTCATCGACAAACTCATAAAATGCGGAAATATTGGCGGAGAAAAGCTCTGGCAGCTTCCGATGTTCGAAGAATACAAAGATTCTTTAAAAAGCGACGTTGCAGACATGAGAAATACAGGCTCACGTCAGGGCGGAACCCAAACTGCGGCGTTATTTTTGCAGAATTTCGTCAAAAAGGCGCACTGGGCGCATATTGACATTGCCGGAACCGCATTTATCGAAAAACCAATGGGCGAAATTAACTCAAAAGGCGCGACAGGCGCGGGCGTAAGAACGCTTTTGAATTTTATATTGAATTAATTATCGTTTTTCATAAAAATGCCCGCAATCACATAGATTTGCGGGCATTTTTTGATAGAATATTTTGCTGTCAGGCCGCGGCGGCCATCAAATAGACAGATTTGGCAATTATTTCCTTGCAAAATCCCCCTCACTATTTCCCATAGGAGAGGGAATGAGATAATTTCCCTTAGGCCGAATTTCGATGCTTAAACAACATTCACAGCGAAACGCTTTTTACACCAAAACCCAGATTAAAGCCTGTTATTTTTCGACATTAGCCGCAAGAACAAGGTTTTTCTGCCAATTTTCGGTTTTTTCTACGAAGAAATCAGCACCTTTTTCAAGACACATGTTTTTGTGTTCTTCTTTTGAAGATGCAGTCATTACGCCGATTCTGACGCCCTGCGGCTGGAGATCTTTGAGCTTAAC
Source organism: Candidatus Gastranaerophilales bacterium (assembly GCA_944322685.1). GTDB lineage: Bacteria > Cyanobacteriota > Vampirovibrionia > Gastranaerophilales > Gastranaerophilaceae > Spyradomonas. The sequence goes on along the minus strand of CALUPP010000084.1, from coordinate 11,249 downwards.
AAGTTCTTCAAGCAGAATAAAACCGTCCTTTTCCGTGGGCAAAAACAGGTCAAGAATAACGAGATTGAAGTGATTTTTCTTGAATTTGTCCACAGCATCATAAATATCTTTCGCAACGGTAACATTGTACCCGAGTCCCTTAAAAAGCACCCCGAGCTGATAGGTGATTATGCACAAATCGTCAATAATAAGGACGCTTTCTTGACTTTTGGGTTCCTGCTTGAGCGGAGATTTTAATTCCTGGAATTTTTCACCCGCATGTGACGCAGCGAGGCGGAGTTTTGCCATTTGCGTGTTAATATCTTCAAGAACTTCTTTAAGGCTGTCCAGAGTGATTTCGTTGTATTCCGGAGGGTTTTTCTGCGCGGTTATATAAAGTTTGTTGATAAAATCCGAGTCAATTTTTATATCTTTTTCGTCCATTCAAGTGCCCTTTCACATATAAACACGAATATTGTAGTACTTTTTAAAAAATTTGCCACCATTTTTTTGTACTATCTTTTTTCTTGAAAGAGGCGGTTGATTCGGTTAAAATTTTCACAATTTGTTCGTCTGAAAGGTTAAAATGGCGCTGCAAATCGTCAATATAGCGCATTACATGCTTTTTAGCGATTTTAGGACTGTCATTTTTTTTATCCAGTACGTTTTCGTTCATAATCACTCCTTACATGTCTATAATAACCCGATATTGAGAAAACACATTGTCGCAACGGGTAATTTTATGCGCGAAATGAACTATAAATTACGGATAACTTTGCAAGGATTTCCGACCGCGACGACATTTGCGGGAATATCTTTCGTTACGACGCTTCCTGCGCCAATGACGGAATTTTCGCCGATTGTAACGCCCGCAAGAACGCACACATTCCCGCCAAACCACACATTATCACCGACTTTTATGGGTTTTGCGTCTTCAACAAAGGTAATTCTTTCTTTTGCGTTGAGCGGATGGCGTGCAGTGTAAAAACCGCAGTTGGGGCCGATAAAAACATTGTCGCCGAACGTAACTTTTGCCGGATCAAGGATTACAAGATTGTGATTTGAATAGAAATTTTCCCCGATTTCTATATTGTAGCCGTAGTCGCAGTAAAAATTGGGCTCGATAAGGAACGTTTTTTGCGTTTTTCCGAGCAATTTACGGATAATAGCCTCTCTTTGCTCGGTTTTTTCGGGCGAAAGACGGTTATATTCAAAACAGAGCATTTTCGCCGTTTCTCTGTCTTTTGTCAATTCTTCAACAAAAGGCTTGTATATCCCGCCGTTGAGCATTTTTTCTTTTTCTGCCATAAATCTGCCTCAATTCGTATCCGATGTGTTAAATAATAGATAAAAATTAGCCCTCAAATTCAAGCTATGTTAAAATATTACCATGTCTAAAGTTTTGTTGGTATCAGATAACGAAAAACAAAATGAAATAATCACGGAAACTTTGCTTCATTGCGGTGTTTCGACGATTGTTTCGGTTGATGAGGAGAACATTTTCTCCTGCGTGGAGAACGGGCTTGTTGATTTGGTGATTGTTGACGCTCAGGCTGGGACGATTGACGCGCCGATTTTGTGTAAAAAGCTAAAAGCGTTCCTCCATACGGAAAATTTGCTGCTTGTGCTTCTCGTCGAAGCCGAAAAAACGGGCTATGACGTGATGAAATTGTCAAATGCGCAGGTTTTAAAGCCGGTTGACGAAAAAATTCTGAGCGCAACAGTGCTCGCCAACCTGAAAATGAAAAAATCGCTCGATATTCTCTCAAAAAACAACAGCGAACTCGCAAAAAGCCTTTATCAGCTGGATGTTTTGTACAATACGAGCACGCAGCTTGCAGGCTCTTTGGACAAGCAGAAACTCGTCAACATTATGATTGACGGGCTGGAAAAAAGTTTGAGTTTTTCGCTTTCCTCGACGCTGATTTTCAACGGGGAAAAGGATATCGACCTTATTATAAATTCTTTGTACGGAATTTCGACGCGGCTGGAACATTCCTTGAAATTACGCGCAATTCTCAGTTACAGAGCGCTTTTTGACAAGAAAGAAATCCCCTTTGAGATAAATGTCGAAGATATCAAGGTCATAAAAAACATAAAACACCCGCTCGAGGAATATGACCTCAATATTCTCAAATTTGACAACCTTTTTGCCCCGATAAATGTCGGCGAGAAATTTTTCGGGCTGATTGAGGTTTTCAGAGAGAACGAATTTACGCAGGAGGACACAACCTGCTTCCAGACGCTATCAAGGCAGGTTTCTTTGCCGCTTGAAAACGCTTCTTTGTACGAAGAAATCAAAGATACGAACACAAAACTCGAAAAACTTGAGCGTTTGAAGTCGGAATTCACGTCAATCGTGTCGCACGAGCTCAGAACCCCGCTCACGGCGATTAAAAACTCGCTGGATATCCTTTTGAGCGGAAAAACCGGCGAAATAACGGCTGCAATGGACAAATTTTTGAACCTCGCAAAACGAAATGTAACGCGACTTTCGGGGATTATCAATGATTTGCTGGATTTGACAAAGGTCGAGGCCGGAAAAATGGATTTTCGATTTGAAAAAGGCGATATTAATTCGCCCGTCGAATTTGTGAAAAATACCTTTGAAAACCTCGCAAAAGAAAAGAAAATCGAGCTAAAACTCGACGCGCAAAAGGATATTGCGCAGACTTACTTTGATTCGCAAAGAATTGAGCAGGTTGTGACGAATCTGGTATCCAATGCGGTCAAATTCACAAACGAAAACGGCAAAATCATCCTCAAAACCGAAACAATCCCGCTCGAAAAGGTCGATAAATCAAAGATTTTCGACATGCAAAACCCGGTTTTCTACGAAAATTACATAAAAGTTTCGGTTTCTGACAGCGGAATCGGGATTGCGCCCGAAGATATCACAAAAGTTTTCGACAAATTCCAGCAAATTGAAAATTCGCTCAACAGAAAAAACGGCGGAACAGGGCTTGGGCTTCCGATTGCAAAACAGCTCATCGAAGCGCACAAAGGCTTTATCTGGGTCGAAAGCGAGCCGAATGTGGGCACGACTTTTTCTTTTATCATCCCGATTTTGAGCGAAAAAGAGTTTTTCACAATTGAGCTCGACAAAGACATACAAAAAGTAAAAAATGCCTCAAAACCGCTGCTTCTGGTATGCATTGAGGAGGAAAAAGAGGCGGAATTGCCGCTTATCGACGAAATAAAGTCCGAAAAAATCTCGATTATCCGCAAAACAACGAACACAAAAGAGGTTTTTTACGAAGAAAACGGCAAAAAAGGGCTTTTAATTTCAATTCCCGAGGGCGACAAGTTCGCAAGGAACTTTATTGAAAAGAAAATCGAAACGCACCTTGAACAAAACGCGACCGCGGACAAAAAATATGATATAGTATATTCAACGGCACTTGCGCCTGAGGAGGGCGAGAATGCAGAAGAATTGCTGGCTGCGGTGCGAAAAAATCTCACAAAATACCGTCCTTTGGAACTTGAATCGGGGACGCACGGGCTTTGCGGCTCCGCGACAAGCTCGGAATGACAGAATTTAAACAAAAAATCATAAAACGGGGTATAAAACATGGCTAAAAAAATTCTAATTGTCGATGACGAACAGGATATCGTCGAAACATTGAAATTTATGCTCGAAGCACAGGGTTATGAGTGCCATTGCGCTTATGACGGCGAGACCGGGCTTTCTATGGCAAAAGAATTGATGCCGGATTTGATGATTTTGGACGTCATGATGCCCAAAATGAACGGCTACAAAATCAGCCGCCTCTTGAAATACGATGCAAAATACAAAGATATCCCGATTCTTATGGTAACAGCCCGCTCTCAGGACGAAGACAAGCTCATCGGCCAAGAAACCGGCGCAAATGAATACATAACAAAACCCTTTGAGCTGGACGACGTAATCAAAAAAGTTGAAGAATATCTGGGATAAGCAAAAATGGCGGAAATGGAGTTTGTCAGAAATAAAACGCTCGAAAAGCTGAAATACGACCTCGTTCGCGACGGATTGATTAAATATGAGGATTTGGAGCTCGCAGAACAGGTCGCATCAGCCCAGCATGTCAACATCGGGCAGGTTCTCATCAGCTCGAACATTATTTCTGAAGAAAAACTGCTGAAATTTCTGGAATCCAAGCTCCACATCCCCTATGTAAACCTCGACGACTACTCGCTCGACAAAAAATGCCTTTCTTACATAAATTTCAACGATGCGCTGAAATATAAAGTGATTCCGCTTTTTGAAATTGAGGGAATTTTGACGGTTGCGATGTCCGATCCGCTTGATTTGTTTGCGATTGACAAGATTGTTGAAGACGCGCAGTGCGAAATCGAGCCCGTAATCTCATCAGAATCGTCCGTTTTGAAAAAAATCGAAGAATATTACCACAGCGGAAGCTCGGTGGGCGAGATTTTTACGGAAAAAGACGAAAAAAAATACGACTGGCGCGAAGAACTCCACGAAGAAGACCTTTCTGACGAACATATCCAAAAACTTATCCGCTCAATTCTCAAACAGGCAATCACGGAGAACATCCATGAGCTGTTTTTTGAACATGTGCCTAACGGGCTGAGCGTAAACTTCAAAAAAGACGCGCAAATCTACTCTACGGGCGAGATTCCGTCGATTTTGATTTCTTCGTTCATTGCAAGGGTCAAAACCCTCGCAAATCTTGACCCAGCAGTATCAGAACTGCCTCAGCTGGGGAAATTGAGCTTTAAAGTGGATGATATGGCGCTGATAGCAAGTATTTCGGCGTTTCCGACGATTCATGGCGAAAGAATATCGCTAAAAATCTACAAACCCCCGAAAAAACTCACAGAACTGGGGCTTGAGCCTAAAAAAATCGCAGCGATTAAAAATGCGCTCGAAAATCCGGGGATTATTCTTGTTTGCGGCTCCGGGCTCATCGGAAAAACGCACATGATTTATTCAATTCTCTCCGATCTCCCTGCTGCGCACAAAAATGTCATGACAATCGAATCAATCACCAAATACAATCTCGAAAACGTCAATCAGTGCGAGCTCAATGAACATATCGGGTTCAATCTGGACAAGGCAATGCGTTTTATTGAGTTTCAGGCGCCGGATATTCTTTATTTTGAGGGAATCAGCTCGAAAGAGGGGCTGGATTACTTCACATCGCTTGTTTTGAAGAATAAAACGCTCATCACCGAATTTCTTGCCGAAAACATGGCCGATTTGATGAAAAAATTCTCGCTGAGCGAGTTTTCAATGTTCAAATCCCTGCTTTCATGCCTGATTTTTATCCATGGCAAAGAAAGCATTGAAGTTTTTGACAAACCGGCGCTGGATAAGTATTTTGCGTAGCATTTAACAGCTTTGAAAGCACGCAGGTGTGCAAATGAGCGGAATTTTTGTTTTCCGTTCGATTCCTCCGCCCATGCGACGTAATTTTCAGACATTTTCGATTATTGAGGGCTCCCTCATAGTCACTGCAAACAAAAATCCCGCTAATCTGCCCAATTAAACAAAAATTAAAGCAAATATTCACACTCCCCCACCCTGCACCTTTCCCAACAGGCAAAATGGGGGAATTTCTCTTTGCAGTGACTATGTGGGAGGGCTCGTTAATCGTGAAATATAAGTTTTTTACGGTGCATGCCCGGAGGAATCGGAACGGAAAAGAGGAATTTCCACATTTTTGCGCAGCTGTACACTTTTTTTCACATTATTTTTATCATAATTTAAAACCTTTTGTAACGAATTGTAAAGAAATCACATCATGCACGTTTAGAAATTCAAAAAAGTGGGAATTATATAAGTAGAGGACAAAAAAAAGTTTTTTTCTCTCTCTCTAATTCCTCTCTAATATGTGGTAAAGTTTAACCGGCGCAAGTCGGTTTTTTTTTGCGCTAAAATCGCCATTTATAAAGTTCTCCAGGAAAAAACAAATCTCCCCCGCCTCAAAAGCGGCAAAATTCACTCCAATTCCTAAATTTATTTTCCGTTGCATGGCAAAACGCGTCCGTGCGAATGCTAAATGCCCAAAGTGAGCTGCGGAACCTCGGGCACAGCCGATTTTACCTTGCGTTTGTTCGCAGAAAGGTCTTTTGCATAGTCGACTTGCATTTTTGTCATCAAATCGCCAGCCTTATCGATTACGGATTGGGGCAAACCGGCCATTTTTGCAACCTGAATGCCGTAGCTTTTGCTTGCCGAGCCTTCTACAACTTTCCTCAAAAAGACGATTTCGCCGTCATTTTCAGAAATTGTTACGCGATAATTCTTAATTTGCGGAAAAATCGAGCTCATGACGTTCAATTCGTGATAATGCGTCGCAAAAATCGTCCTTGCCTTGATTTTCGTAGCGATATATTCACCGACGCTCCACGCAATCGCCACACCGTCGTAGGTGCTTGTGCCGCGCCCGATTTCGTCAAGCAGAATAAGGCTTTTTTCGGTCGCTGAGTTCAAAATAAACGCAGTTTCGTTCATTTCGACCATAAAAGTCGATTGTCCCAGCGAAAGGTCGTCCACTGCGCCAACGCGGGTGAAAATCTTGTCAACAATCCCGATTTTCGCATAATCCGCGGGAACATAGCTTCCTATTTGCCCGAGAATGACAATTAAGGCGTTCTGGCGCATGTAAGTAGACTTACCGGCCATGTTTGGCCCCGTCAAAATCATGAATTGCGTGCCGGAAGCGCTTTGATTGTCAGCTGTAAGGCTCAAATCATTGGCAACATATTTTCCCATCGGCAAAATCTTTTCAAGAACCGGATGACGGCCGTTTTTGACAAAAAGCTCGTTAGAATCAAGGATTTCGGGCTTTGTATATTTATTTTCGATTGCACTAACAGCAAACGAAACCAAGACATCAAGCGCTGCGATGATTTCCGCTACTTCGCGCACCGGCTCGACGAATTCTTTTGAATATTCGCGCAAATCCGTGAAAATCTTGTATTCCAGCCCCATGGATTTTGATTCTGCGGAAAGAACGTCCGATTCATGCTTTTTCAGCTCCTCAGTTACGAACCTTTCGCCGTTTGTGAGCGTCTGGCGGCGGATATAATTGTCCGGAACCATTGAAAGATTGGAGTTAGAAACCTCGATGAAATACCCGAAAGTCTTGCTGAACCCGACTTTCAAATATTTTATGCCGGTTTTCCTTTTTTGCTTTTCTTCGTAATTAAGAAGCCAGTTTTTTCCGCCGGAGAGCAAATCCCGATAGTTATCCAGCTCGCTTGAAACGCCCTCTTTGATTATATTTCCGTCTTTTATTGCCACAGGAGCATCTTCGGAGATGGTTTTTTCAATAATATCCGCGAATTCGAGCAGATTTTCATAGTTATTCGCAAGCTCCCTAAGAAGTTTTGAGTCAAATTCATCGGCAATGCGGGAAAGTTCAGGCAAAAGCTTTATTGTATCTTTCAAAGCAAGAAAATCACGCGGAGAAGCGCTGTTGTTGCTGATTTTCGTCGAAAGGCGCTGAATATCATAAACTTTTTCCAGCAGCGTAATGAAATTTATTCGGGCGGAAGTGTTTTTTATCAGCTCCTCGACCGCATTTTGACGCTCAACGATTTTATTTATATTTTTCAAAGGCTGATGAATCCATTTTTTCAAAAGCCTTGCGCCCATGTTGGTTTTCGTACGGTCAATCGCCCACAAAAGGCTTCCGTATTTGGATTTATCCCTAGATGTTTCGGTCAATTCAAGGTTTCTGCGCGTGTTTGAGTCAATTGAAACATATTCTGAAAGGCTGTACGAATCAATCCGCTCAAATTTTGGAAAATTTTCTTTCTGCGTTCTGAAAAGATAGTCAACAATGGCTCCGGCGCATTGAAAACCCACTTTAAAGTTCTCATACCCGAACGCGTCCAAGGATGTGACCTTTAAAATTTCCAAAAGGTTCTTCACGCCCTGATTTTTGTCAAAAGCCGACGGAGAAACGAGCGAACAGTTGTAATTTTGGGCGATTTCGTCGTCAATATCCGGTTTTTCATCGGGAACTATCTGAAAAGGCAGGATTTTTTGAGGAACTTTAGGCACAACGACTTCAGAAGGCTTAATCCTGGCCAATTCGCTCAAAAGCTGCTCATAAGACGTCTGCGTAACCCTGAATTCGCCGGTGGAAATGTCGGTATAGGCAAATCCGTAGAGCTCACCATCGCGCAAAACGGCCGCAAGGTAATTATTTGAATTAGATTGCAAGAGATTTGTTTCCGTGAGGGTGCCGGCTGTGATTGTTTTGATTACATCGCGTTTTACGAGCCCTTTTGCGGTTGCAGGGTCTTCCAGCTGTTCACAAATCGAAATTTTGTGGCCTTTTTCAAGCAATTTAGGCAAATAATTATCCACGGCTTTGACAGGAATCCCCGCCATTGGTATTCTGCCGAGCGCACCGCCCTCTCGGCTTGTCAATGTTATTTCCAAGTCCTTAGAAAGCGTCACTGCGTCTTCAAAAAACGTTTCATAAAAATCACCCATGCGATAAAGCAGCAAAACGCCCGGATTATTTCTTTTTATTTCGAGAAATTGTCGCATCATCGGCGTAGTTTCTTCTAAATCGACATCCATGCTGTTGATAAAATTTATTTCCGATTTGCTCATATTCCCTTTATTCCCTTTTGACCCTTAATAGGATTCCCCAAATCCTGTTTTTACCTACAAATATAATACCAGAAAACAAAAAAATCGGCCATAGACGCGCTGTAAAATTAAATTTACAAAAAAATAGAAACAGATGTGTTGACACAGGATTATGTCTTAGATATATTATTCCTACGGACGAAATCCGATAGGCTCCCATCGTCTAGAGGCCTAGGACACATCCCTTTCACGGATGCGACAGGGGTTCAAATCCCCTTGGGAGTACCATTTTAAAGCACCTCAGGGTGCTTTTTTGTTATCAGGGTTTTAAATATCCGCCGTGCAATACGGACATTTCGTTGCTTTGACATCTATGACGGAAAAACATCTCGGGCAGGTTTTTGTTGTGCAATTTTCGTCTTTTTGACAGTCAGCTTTAAGCTTGCGCAGTTTATTTACGGCTTTAATCATAAAAAACACTGTTAAAGCCACGATTATAAATGAAATTATCGTATTAATAAAAATACCGTAATTTATAGTGACGGCACCGGCCGCATGAGCAGCTTCAAGCGACGGATACTTCACAATTTCGCCGTTAGAGCCCGGTAAAGTCAAATACAAATTCGAAAAATCGACCCTGCCGAGCATCCAGCCCAATGGGGGCATAATAATATCTTTTACAGCAGAATCAATAACTTTCCCGAACGCGGCTCCAATGATTATCCCGACGGCCATGTCGACGACGTTTCCGCGAAGCGCAAAGATTTTGAACTCATTCAGATTTTCTTTTAAAAATTTCAGCATAAAAACTCCATAAATTTATATATAACAGAAATTTTCAATTCTTAATTACCCATGCGGACGCTAATCTGCTATAATTTTTTTCAGGAGGTTCGATGGCGAAGATTTTTAAAAATTCTGCATTTTTTTCAAGCCTTTTCAACGAAATTTTCAAAAATGACGAGGAAAAAACGCTTCTTTCTGATTATCTTGCGCAAAACATCCTCGCAGGGATTTGCAAAAACCTTTTTTCAGAGCACAAAATCCTCAAAAATCTCCTGAAATCGCCCTCGTTTTTCAAAGAATTGCACGAAATTTTTTCAAATTTCACTTTGAACAACATAACAATAAACGAACTTAAACAAGCTGCGCAAAACCTGCACGAAACGGACAAAAACCGACTTTTGCCCGTAATAAAAGCCTACGAAAACTACACAAATACCCTCACTGACAACGGATTTCTCGATAATGCGTCAGCATGCCTTTATTTGGTTGAAAATATCGAAAAAATCGAAAATTTCAAAGCGAAAGAACCGGTTTTTGTTGAAGATTTTGACGGTTTGAGCGAAATGCAGCTTGCGCTTTTGGAAAAATTGTACGAAAAAGTTCTGCCGGCTAAAAAGCCTGAAATTACCGCTTTGCAGCGGGAATCTTACGTTTACGAGGACATTTTGGGCGAAATTGAGGGCATCGCCTCAAAAATAAAATCGTTCTGTGAAAAAGGAGCAAAATTCAGCGAAATCGGCGTATTTATAAGGGATTTTAATGCCCGCAAAAAGCTCGCCGGCTTGTTCAAAACCCTCAAAATCCCGACAAATGCGGGAATTTCAAGCGAAAATTACGAAAATTTTAAACGAACCCTCGCAAGAAACTTTAAAATCTCAAAAATCCTTGAAAATATGGGGGTTGAGGAGTTTTCTTCGAACGGTTTTGCGCTACGGCGGAGGCTTTCGCGCTCGGACGAAGAAATTTTTAACGAAGAATTGAACTTTCACCTGAAAAACCTCATCACTGAAACCCTCGAGGACAGTTTTGTGCGCGATAGGCTGCTTTCTTTGCAAGAAACAGGGCAGCCGTTTTTGAATATTTTATTTGCAAACGCGGATTTGCTCAACGAAACGCAGAAAAACGCGCTTTTTCAGGAAATCGGCGCGATAAAAGGGTTTTACACGTTATTTGTTGAAGAAAAATACCTCGAGGCCGCCTCAATCACCGCTGCAAAATTCAACATTGAAAAAGAAACGCTCGCTGGCGTTCTCGGAAAGATAAAAGGCGTTTTCAGGATTTATAAAGACATTTTTTCCGCAAAAATCCCGGCTGATGTGCTCATTGAGATTGCAGAAAGCTCAAACGAGAACAAAACACCCGAAAATGACTGTGTTTGCGTGCTTCCGTTCGGTGTGCATAAAAATTTCAAATACGTTTTTATCCCCTCGATGACTGAAAACGCGCTCCCGCAAAAAAACAACGCAGCAAACCTGCTTTCGCCCTCGGGAAACGAAAAATTGACCGAAATGCTCGCTGCCATTCATCCAAAATACAAATTTTTCACAAAAACCGACGAGCAGCACCTTTCTGACGAATGGGCGATGTTTTGCGAGGCGGTTTCTTGCGCGCAGGAGTACATTTCCCTTTCCACGCACGCGTTTGAGGACAAAAAGCAGTGCGCGCCGTCGGCGTATTTTCTTCAAATGGCCAAAAATCCGATTTACGTTGAAAAAAATGAAGAAAGCAGCGCAAAACTATACAAAAACTCCGCCGCTGCCGTGCAAAAATCAACAAAAATCATCAACGACGACGAAATTTTAAAGCTAAACCCGTCAGCAATTTCAACATATTTAAAATGTCCGAAAAAGTACTATTTTAAGGGACTTTTGAACCTTAAAGAGCAGTCAACGTTCGCCGCAAACTACGGAAACATCGTGCATGC
>CALUPP010000083.1 GCA_944322685.1 Candidatus Gastranaerophilales bacterium | reverse complement strand
CTTATAGTTAGAGCTCAAGAAACTTTTGTGTATGACTTGGAAGGCAATTTGCTTGGTTATTGGGTTGGTAATATTAAATATGATAAACATGGTAAAGTGAGCGGTTATAGGACATATTAAGTACTTTTTATCTAAAGAATTATTAGTATAAAAACAAGCGTTATGCTTGTTTTTTTTGTTAAACAAGAAAGGAGAAACTATGGATGTAAATAATTTAGCTCCATTTCCGGAACCAGGGAAATTGGAGGAAATCTATGAGCGAGCGTTAGCAAACATTCGCGAGCGCCTGGAAACAGCGCGCAATGAATTCAAGGAAACGCTGGAGGAGGTGATGTCTGACGAATGGGAAGGCAACGTGCTGGAAAAATGGCTTTTTGGTGATTCCGCGGAATTCGACCGCAGGCGGGAATGGCAAAAGGCGGAAAAATGTGCTATATTCGCAATGTGAGTCGAAAAAACGGTGAAAAATGAAAAAAATCCTGATAATTCTCGTAATAATGCTGCTTAGCCTGCCCGCAATGTCAAAAACATTAACCGGTGGCGTCGTTTACACGGTGGAAAGCGCACGAAAAGCGGCATTTGAGGGGATAGAGTACGAAATATCCATGGAACCGTTCAAAAAATACTTAAAAGACCCGGGATACATTTCGCCTGCGAAAAAAGACGGCGGACGGCCAAAGGTGAGTAGGCGCGGACGGTATGTGACGTTTTTTTCGGATGGTTATTATTCCGTATTTTATAAAGATGAAATAAATTATAGCTATTTCTATGATAATGAGGGTAATTTGGAATTTATAGGCGTAAAATCCAAAAATAGCAAAACTTATCCTATTTTAGGAAAAAAATATGATACAAATGGTAAATTAACAAGAGTGTTTTTTGATGTTTCACGTGATGAATCATTTGTGTATTCACCGGATAAAAAATTGTTAGGGCATTGGATAGGAGAAAAGTATTATAATGCAAATGGTGAAAATAAATATATAAGAAAATTTAATTATTAATTAAGTCACAAATTTTATAAAAAACAAGCAAGTTATTGCTTGTTTTTTTGTATGCAAAAAACAAAGGAGGAAATCATGAGTCAAGATTTTTGGGATGCAAACTTAGAATCATCCAACAATCCGGAGTTGGAACTGAAAGAACTGCTGGAAGGAATTCGTGCTCGTCTTGAAACAGCGCGCAATGAGTTCCAGAAAACGCTGGAGGAGGTGATGTCGGATGAATGGGAAGGAAACGGGCTGGAAAAATGGCTGTTTGGCGATTCTGCGGCATTCGACCGCAGGCGGGAGGAAGAATTGCGCAAACAAGAAGAATATTACAAAGCGCAAAAAGCAATGCAGACGCTATATAGCGATGACCCCGACAAACAAAAGGCCGCAATGTCGCTTTTTGGCTCGTTGAAAAATGGAAATAACCCGGACAACGAAGATGAACCCGCAAACGGCTTTGTGGGCGAGATGGTGGACGGGATGTCCGAAGAATTGTCCGAAGGGCTGACAAAAATGTTGACGGATTTTGAGAATTTTGAAACAAATTTCAAAAATCTGGGGAAAAATCTGGCCAACGAAATGCTGAAAATCACGGTTGATTCGTTGATGGAAATTATTGTCAAAGAAAGGCTTGCTGCGGCAGCAATCGCGGCCATCAGAGCGACTTACGGTTTTGCAAAAGCAATCGGAACCGGGGTTAGCGGATTTTTTAACGCAACAAAAGTCGGAACTGCGCTCACAAGCGCGGTACAGACAATTATTCCGAGCCATCATTCGGGCGGGATTATTCCCGAGGGTGCAAATATGAATATTCCCGGCACAGATGAACAGCTGGCGCTGCTAAAAGGCGGCGAAAGGGTGTTGAGTCCGGCTGAAAATGTTCAGTATGACAGAAATTCCGCAGGTTCAAACGTTGTGTTTAACAATTTCAACATAAAAGCGTGGGATTCCAGGGATGTGCAGAAATATTTGCTGGATAACAAGGATTTGCTCAACGCAATTACCTACCAGGGAATAAAAGACAACAACCACATGTTAAGGCACATGGTAAGAAATGCTTAGAAAAGCAAAGAAAATAAGAAAAGGAGAAAAAATATGAAAGATTTATTTAACATTTCTTGTAAAGTGACGATTGACGGAAAAATTTATGAGCTGGAGTTTGACAACAGGGCTTATGCGACGGTTGAAAACCTGATTGATAAGGGAACTTTTAAGATTTTTCAGAGTTTTGTGCTTGATAACAACTTAAAATTGGACGAATGTTTGCAGATTTTTTATGCAGGTTTGATAAAACATCATAGTTCTGACGAAATTGAGGAAGTTAAGAAAAAACTGGAAGAAAATCCGGCGATTTTGCATAAAAATTTGTATTCTTTGCAGTTTGCATTTGCAAAACCGTTGATTATGCCTGATGTTGCGAAAGAAGCGCCCGGTTGTGACGGGGAATTAAAAAAAAAGACCTGCGATGTGATGGCGGGATAGATTACGACTGGGTTTCGATGTATGCGGTGGCGAGAAGTATTTTGGGTTGGAGCGATGAGGAGTTTTTCTCTGCAACGCCGAGAAAATATTATGCGCATTATTTTGCATATTGCAAAATGCACAACGTTTTATCCGAAAAATCCTCTCAAAGGCCGCTGGTCGGGCGCGAGGCGATAAAAGCGCTTTCACATATTGCCGGAAAAATCAGATAAAGTTGAGGAGAACAAAAAATGGAAGAAAAAATCAACGCCCTGCTTGAACAAGTAGGGCGTCCTTATGAAATGAACAATGAGGACGGCACGTATCAGGGCTGTTTTTATCCCGTGCAGTTTTTGTATCCGGAAAAACCGCGATACAAACTGCGTTCTGCGGATGATGACAAAAATTACTGGTACGGTATGTCAAAATTGAGAGAACATTGCCGCGAAATTAGCCCGGAAGAACTGAAAATGGGTGATATTATCGCGACAAAATTCAAAGACGAGCTGCATGTGGCGGTTTATTACAAATTCGGGAAAATTATTCATGTTTTTAGAGATAATTCTCTTCAGATTGGTCGACTGAAGATGTTCAGGGATTACAAATGTTTTAGGGTGGTATAAAAATGGCGATAGCTACAATAATAGGTGCAATTAGTGCAACAATCGGCACCGTGTTGACTTCAATAGGCACGGTAATGGCGGGAACGGCCTTTACTCTGGGTACTTTTTCCGTTACATGGGGAATGGTGGCAAATGCCGTAATATTTGGCGGGATTGCTCTTTCTTCAACGCTTGCGGCGGTAAATAAGCCCGATTTTGGGTCGATGTCGCCGACTTATGCGCAGGGTGTGAAGCAAACTCAGACAAATCAAGACCTTCCGATTCCGCTTTTGTACGGAACATGCAAGCTTGCGGGGAACAGGATTTGGCAGGATGAGAACTATTTGACGACAATAAAGCGGATTGTTGCGTTTGCTGAGGGTGAAATCTGCGATTTTTCGGATATCAGGCTGAATGACATTCCGATAAACGAAATCAGCGGGATTACGGTGAATAAATACTACGGAACGCATGATCAGGTTGTGGATCCTATCGTCGGAGGCGCAACGCATGAAGAAAGGGTTGAAAAGGTCGGTTCTTTAAGGGATGTGGCTTATTTGGCGATTACCGTGCCGCGTTCTCAGAAAATCGATATGAATTACAACCTCACAGCGATTGTTAAAGGGCGAAAAATCAGGGTTTATACGAGTGCGTATTCCTATGAGGTCAAATACAGTGAAAATCCTGCATGGGTTATGTTTGATTTTCTGACTTCTTACAACGGGCTTGGGCTTGCGGTGAACAATTACGGAAATATCAGCGACGATTTGATTTCAGAGTTGTTTGATATTGACAGTTTTGTTGAGGCAGCGGAGTTTTGTGACGAGCTTGTGGACGGGGCGCCGAGATTTACGTTTAATATGATTTTTGACTCTCAAACTTCAGCCAGAACGCTGATTGATGAGATTTATCGTTCTTGCCGGGGCGGGCTTTTTCTAAAAAACGGAAAACTTCAGTTCAAAATAGACAAAGCCGAGCCCGTGAGCAAGGTTTTTGTCGGAAAGGACATAATAAAGGGCTCGGAAACCTTTGAAACGCTTCCGAAAGAGGAACATTATGACATTTTAAAATGCGAGTACATTTCACCTGACCATGAGTGGCAAAAAGTTGAGGCTTTTGCGGAAATTCCGGAATACAGGGACGGTGTACCGATTGAGCATTCAGTAAACATTTATTCATGTACGAATTTTGCACAGGCATCGCGATTGGCTTGGTATTATGTGAATTCGAAGATTTTGCAGCCTTATTTCGGGTCGTTTAAGACGGATTATCGTGCTTATGACCTTGAGGTGGGCGATGTTATAATGTTTGATTCGCTTTTGATGGGGCTTGAGCGTTACAAGGCAAAAGTTACAAGCGTAAAAAACGACGGAACCGGCGTTTTTACAGTGGAATGGCGGACTTATGACGAAAGACTTTATTCTGATGAACTAGGGTCAAAAGAACCGCGGGTTTTGGTTTCAAATCTCGGCGATTTATACGGATATCCGGATGATGTCGTGAATTTTAATGTTGTTCAGACAAATAATTTGTTTAATTTTGTATGGCAATACAATGTTTGCGCGACGGATATGTACGAGATAAGAATGGGCGAAAGCTGGGAAAACGGTACCATTATTGCCTCCAGGATTACGCAAAATACGGTTTCAACAATAATTCCCACGTCGGGGTTGTACAAATTTTGGATAAAAGCGTTTAACGGGTACAATTATTCAAAAAATCCCACGATGGACATTATAAGCATTGACAGTGTGCCGAATGTGAATGAAATCGTGAAAATTGACGTGTTAAAAGACCTTGACGGTGTATTCAGCGAGCATATGAAGTCGTATCACAATACGCTTCTATTGAAAAAGAATACGGATGTTGTGTGGCACAGGCTGAATCAGCCCTGGAACAAGGAACCGGGATATTATCAGACGGCCGGAAAATGGGGAAGCACGGTTTTTGAAAGCGGTGAATACGAAAGTCAGGTTTT
Organism: Candidatus Gastranaerophilales bacterium; assembly: GCA_944322685.1. Lineage (GTDB taxonomy): Bacteria > Cyanobacteriota > Vampirovibrionia > Gastranaerophilales > Gastranaerophilaceae > Spyradomonas. Next base: position 29,523 of record CALUPP010000083.1, on the reverse strand, counting down.
TGATATCGGCGGGGTGCTTGAGAGCATTGTGACGTTTGATTATGACTTTTTGTCGGCTGATGAGCAGAATACTGTTGTTATCAAATGGGCATTTTCGGATGACGGCGAAAATTGGAGCGACTGGATTATTGTAAACAACGGAACTTACAAGTTCAGGTATTGCAAATTCAGAATTACCATCAATGCTTACAACAATATTCAGACGATATTGACCAATTTTAAGGTTTCTGTTGATGTTCCGGACAAGGAGATTGTGCGGGAGCTTGAAATCGTTGATTCTGACGGACTTTTGGTTGAATATGACTTTATTAACCCGCCGTCTGTCGTTTGCACGGTAAACGACAGCATAGATGCTTATGTTGTTGTTACGCAAAAGACGAATAAGTCGGCGATTTTGAAAGCATACAAGAATTCCGGCGAGCTGACGACTTGCAAAGTAAGCTTTAGGGCAAAGGGATACTAAATTTTAGGGAAAGTTAGCAATAACTTTCCCTTTTTTTGTGCATTTTTGACCTCAAAGGCTCTAATTTCGGATTTGACCGAAGCGGCTCAACAAAATCTGGTAATGTAGTTCCTGAAAGGAGATAGCAATGACAGAAGAAAACAACAGCACAGATATCGGTACGAATTCCGCTGAAAATACGGAAATAAACACAGATACAACTCCGGACGCGGAAACAAATATCGATACCGGGACAAATTCGGGTACTGAGTCGGGAACAGGGCCAGATACGGGTTCTGATAGTGATTCTGGTGCCGATTCAACAACGGATTCGGGTGAAAATAGCGGCAGCGATTCGGATATTGACCTTGAGGAGCTTTATCCTTGGATTGACGATGTAACAAAAGAGGGTGCGGATTATGAGCCTAATGATTTGAACAACAATTTGATGCACCTTAAATACGTTCACAAGCCCAAAAATCTATCCGGAAGAAATGTAGGGGATATTTTTTGGACAATGCGTGTTGATGAAAGCATTAACGGTGCTTATCCGTGTGATGGCGGGGAATTTTCGGAAAGTGATTTTTCCGGGGAGAACAATCCGTACAATTTGCTCGTTTTAGGCCGGATTCCGAGCGTCACTTATGAAGAATATGCTCAGCAAATGACGGATAATAACGGCAATTGCGGTTTTTTTGCACTTGATACGGTTAATCACAAGTTCAAAGTTCCGACTTTGCATAAAATTTCTATTGAAGCAACTAAAATAGCAGGAAATATCGGTGATTATATTCAGGATCAGATTGTAAACATAACCGGTAAATTCGGTGCGGATGACAGAATGACCGGAGTTGCGGAGGGAGCATTTTCTTCGTTGGGCGGCGGTTATAATACGGGTTCTTCAGGTTCGGAGGCCGGATGTGCGTTTCAGTTTGATGCTTCTGCGGTTGTTAATACGGGTGACAGGGTTAAACCGAGGACAATCTCTTTACGGGCAATGGTTCAGCTTGCAAATGAGTCGAATGATGCGGTTTCTATTGAGGATTACACAAACAGGCTTGAGGAAAAGACCCAGCAGGGGCTTGCTTCGTTAAGCAGTGCGGCAAACTGCCTCACCCAGACGCAGGCAACAAATTGTGTTCTTGAATCACCGCAAAACATCAAGCTTGAGATTAACGAAGACGGTGAGCTGGTCCTAAAGTCAGGTTCAGTGCTAATTTATCCGGATTCTGTAACAAAAACTTTCAAAGAATATACAACTACAAAAGACTACACTTCGGAAAACTTTCTGAACCGTCAGGATTTGCCCATGCTCTACATGACAGGCGAAGAAACGGGCTGGTATTTGACTAGCTGTGCTGCCGGTGAGCTCTATTGTTCTGAAACAGCACCAAGCACTTCAGGCTGGTGGTTCAACCCCTCAACATTTGAAGTTAAATATTCTGATGACTCAGGCGCAAGCTGGGATGACTACACACTGTCTATGCCGATAGCGATAGTTACGAGTTCTGCGGCGGCATTTACTTCAATAGATTCGGTTTTGCAAAATTTTACTTTCTGGGGAACGTATTTAATGGTTCGTTCAGGTGTAAAAGTGCTTGCCTCTGCTGGCAGGAACCAGAACGGCACATTGAACAATGAAAATCTGACATCTGTTCTTGGCGGTTTGAATTATAGTTTTTCCGGCAGTGCTCAGGCTTATTTCGGGTACGGAAAAGAGGCCGGAAGCAGCAATCTATCGGTTTTTTGTGCAGATGTTAAGGATTATCATTATAATGCGGAAAAAAATACAATAAAGCTGACGAATGATGAGTGGGTAGCTGCTGTTTGCGGTTCCGGGCAAATTACTAACGGGAAAATAACCTATTTGGAAGAAAAAGAAACTTTGAGAGTGGGTGACAGCGGGCCGGTTGTCACGGAAACCTACGGGAACGACCTAACCGGGTATCGCGTATGGTCGAACGGGTTTTGCGAGCAGTGGATGTATATTTTGGGAACGACATCAGGCTATGTCGTTACTTTAGAATTGTTAAAGCCATATAAATCAAGTTCCGCCTGGAATGTTCAAATAAGTGCTGACAATGTGGCAAGGCCGGCAAATCTTTACGGAGGTATTGACAATGCATACAAAACAAGCAGTACTCTTGTTATAACGACACCTTATAATAATGAACCAGTCGGATTTTTTGTTTACACGGCCGGGTACATTGAATAAATGGTTGAAAACCGTAGGTCAGGAACGTGGGGTGGGAATGGCAGAACGTAGGGTGGGAAAAGCTAAAGCAAGGATTGTTGAATATATTCTTCAATCCTGGCGCGGTTCCCACCGTTCATCGAACGCGGGAGTCCTTGCGGTGGGAATCGCTGCGCTTTTCCCACCCTACTATCATTGGGCCCTACGGGATGACCCTCACCCCCTGTCCCGCCATCGGCGGGGCGGGCTCTCCCGAGGAGAGGGAGCCCGTGTGAAAACCACAACAATCAAGAAACGTGGCTGTGCCACTAGCGAAAGCGAGCTGAGGCTGGAGGGTTTGCCGCAGGGCACAGCCGTAACGCCGTTAATCGCGAGCTTTCAAGACAAACAGACACGATAGGCGTGCCGAAGCCGAAACAGGCGGGCCGCCCGTGTGAAAATCACAATAATCATGAAACGTGGCTGTGCCACTAAACAGACGAAACCGGCGTGCCGAAGCCGAATCCGGCGAGCCGCCATATAAAAAAAACAAAAGGAGAAGATTATGTCATACAAACTGGAAAAACCATACACAGACGCGCAAAGAGCGGACTTTGTGGTGGTGCACAATCATCAAAACGGAAGAAAAATAGAGGAAACGGCCACGGCGTTGTACGCGTTGGAGGCTTACGAGTTGCTGGAGGGCGATATCGTTGTCGACAATACGGCGGCGTACGAGGCGGCGCAGCTTGGCTTGGCCAAGGAGGCGAAATACAAGGAGGCCAACGAGGGCGCAAGGGCGTATCTTGAGAGTGGGGAGGCGTTGTTTGCTGTTGAGCCCTATGAGGATGCCCAGGTGCTTTCTCTGGGAGATGGTGTGGGTTCTGACGGGACGACCCTCACCCCAGCCCTCTCCCAAGGAGAGGGGGATTTGCCGGACGGGGCGACAAGCCCACCGGCACAAGGAGATGGGGCGATTTATCACATTGAGGCGACGGACGGGAACATCGGGAAGCTGACTGCGTACGCGCTGGGCTTCATTACGGGGCAGCTGGGCGCAGAGGATGTTGTTTACTGGAACACGAAAGAGGACGAGACCATTGCACTGACGCAAACGAAGCTTTCCGAGGTGCTAATGGGGCTTGGCCAGGTGCAGGCGCAGGTCTGGAACGCGAAGTTTCCGGCGTATTTGGCGCAGATTGAGGCGGCAGCGACGGCTGAGGCGGTTAGGGCGATTGAGATTGATTACAGCCAGCCGGCTCCTGTTGATTTTCAGTGGATTGGGACGGATTCTTCGCAAGATTCTGCGGAGGATGCTGCTGAATAGGCTAAAATAGTCTGCTTATGCCAAATTAAAGCGGTTTTGTCTCAAAATCGGGCTGCACAGCGATGATAAACCGTTCAAAAACAATGTAATTGCACAATATAAAAACAAAAAGGAGGAATTATGAAATTTAAAGAAGCCATTGTTAAAATTTTGGAATTAGCGCTGCCTTATCTTAAGGATTTGATTGAATCAAAGGTCGTGCCTGTCTTAAAAAGGAAGGCTTATGAGCGATTGAACGATTTTGCGTCGGACAGTATTGAAGATTTGACCGAATTGTACGAAAAAATCCTCAATACCGAGGACGAAATGAAGAAAAAAGCACATTTGGAAGGGTTTAAACTGGGTGTTGAGGCTATCGGTGCTATCGGCAGCAAGCTCGTCGAAGCAAGCGAGGTTTTAAAATCTCAGCTGGAAGCTTAAAATGGACAAATTTATTGAATACGCACCTATAATAATCGTTGTGATGGGGTTTTTCGTGGCTTACAAGGTTTTTGTCACTCCGGAACAGCTTTCTGCGATGAAATCAGAGTTAATCGAGTATATTGCGGAGCATTATGTTTCGGACAAAACCTACCGCGAAAACCACAGGAACCTGCAAGAACAGCTGTCGTTGATTCATCAGGATATTAATGATGTGAAAAATTTGTTAATACAAAGAAAAGGGGAATAATGAATTTATCTGAATATTTTAAACTTGAGGAATTTACAAATTCGGACACTGCAAGGCTACGGGGGATAAATAATACGCCCGATACGCAGTCGATTGTCAATATTGTCCGGCTTCATGACAATGTGCTGTATAAATTGCGCAAAAATCTGGGCCATCCGGTGATAATCACAAGCGGATACCGCACAAAAGCCTTAAATACCGCGGTAGGCGGGGCTGCAAACTCGCAGCATTTGAGCGGAGAAGCTGCCGATTTCACTGTTCAAGGTCAGAGCAACGAGGCGGTTTTTAACTGGTGTAAAAAGCACCTGAGCTTTGATCAGCTGATTCTTGAGCGTTCCGGTGCGGCCGAATGGGTGCATATTTCTTTCAAATTCTCGGGAAACAGGCAACAGTCGCTAAAATTTAACGGGAAAACATATTTTAGTGCATGATTCCATATTCTTTCCGCCCTCGTTCTGCTTTGCGGGGGCTTTTTATTGGCAAAAACTTGCATCGCCGATGTCCGTGCATTTTGCGCTGTATTTTTTAGGCGGATCTGCCTCCATATTGCGCACGCGTGTGTAGTTCAGGGTGTTGTATCTGAACGGAACAACGCTTACTCCGGCGTTATTTGAGGTATGTTTGATTCTTGCGGCCGTGGCTGCGTAAGATGACGGGGTTGATGAGGCCGGCCGATAGACATAATTGCCGGAATAGCCGCTTCTTGAGCGTGTGTAGGTCGAATTTATCGACGGAACTGAGGAATTGTAATTTGAATACGAGTTGTAATACCCTGAACCCGCGCGTCCGGCCGAATTGTAATATGAATGCGACGAATAGTAGCTTCTTGCTGCCGAAGCTGCGGAGCCGTAGCCGCTGGAATACGCAAAGGCGCTTGAGGCGCAGAAAAATATGCAAATTAGGGCAAAAATGTATCTCATAATTTTATTTTAGCATATTAATCAAGAAATTCGCACAGAACTTCGTTGGAAAGCAAAATTCCCTCTACACTTAGTTTCCAGCCGGTTTTTGTCCTTTCTAAATGGCCGGATTTTTGGAATTTTTCTAAAATATCTGCATATTTTTTGTCAAAATCAATTGAAAATTTCTTGTTAATTTTTTTTGTATCAATCCCCGCGCAGCGCCTGAATCCGAGGAAAATTTCTTCTTCCAGGCGTTCTTTTGCGCTTAATTTGTGTTCAGATTCCGGAATGAGCGGATTTTTTAGATAAATTTCGAGATTTCCCGCGTTTGAATACCGTTTTCCGTCAATATAACCATGGGCAGCGGCTCCAAATCCGTAATATTCTTCATTATCCCAGTAATTCATGTTGTGGCGGGAAATTTTTCCGTTTTTGGCAAAATTGCTGAACTCGTAGTGCTCATAACCGCTCAAAATCTCGATTGCGCTCAAATACATCTGCGCCTGCATATCGTCATCTGCAATATTTTCGAATTTTTGCTTTGAAAACGGCGTTCCGTCCTCGATTTTTAACCCGTAGAGCGAAATATGGTCTGCGCCTAAAGAAATCGCCTTTTTTAAGTCGTTTTTGAATCCATCTGTGCTTTGTTCGGGGAGTCCGTAAATAAAATCCAGGCTGATGTTCTCAAAACCGGCTTTTCTTGTGTTTTTGAGCGCATTTATCGCTTGAATGCCGTTGTGGAGCCTGTTTGCAATTTTTAACAGTTCATTGTCAAACGATTGAACGCCCAGGCTCAATCTGTTTATTCCCAGCCGCTTTAACTCTTTTAAATAAGCTAAATCAACCGAATCCGGGTTCGCTTCGAGCGTGATTTCAGTGTTTTGGGCAAAATTAAAGCTTTTCAGAATGTTTTCAATCTGCGAAATCTCAAGCAGCGACGGAGTCCCGCCCCCAAAGTAGATTGTTTTCAGATTTTCGCCTTTGTATTTGCTTTTGATTTCCTGAATTAGCTTTTCGACGTAAATTCCCTGCAATTCGGGCCGATTGTACGAAACAAACGCGCAATATCCGCATTTTCTCCGGCAAAAAGGGATGTGAATGTAGGCGCATTCCGGCATTAAATCAGTCTTTCATGCTTAAAATGCTTTTCTCCGGCGCAATATTCACCGACGGTTTGGCCGTTTCCGTAAAGCTTGTATTTGTAAATCGTAAGCCCCTCAAGCCCGACCGGCCCCCTTGCGTGGGTTTTATTTGTGGAAATTCCGACCTCTGCGCCCAGCCCGTACCTGAATCCGTCCGCAAAACGCGTCGATGCGTTCGCGAAAACGCCCGCAGAATCGACAAGATTCATAAAAAGTTCAATATTTTCGGGATTTTTTGACAAAATGCAGTCCGTATGCCCCGAGCCGTAAATGTTTATGTGGGCGATTGCGTCAAAAATGTCTTTTACCGCTTTGATTGAGATGATTTTGTCACCGTATTCGGTCGCCCAGTCCTCTTTTTGGGCGGGCTCAAGCTCTTTGCATATCATCCGGCAGTCTTCGTCGGCTTTTATCTTTACATTGTTTTCCTCAAACGCTTTAACCAGCTCAGGCAGAAATTCATTTAGGATATTTTTGTTAATCAATATTGTTTCGACCGCGTTGCAGGCGCTCGGGTACTGAATTTTTGCATCAAGGCAGATTTTTACGGATTTTGGAATATCCGTTGTTTCATCGACATAAATATGACAAATCCCCGCCGCATGGCCAAGAACCGGGATTTTTGTGTTTTCCTGAATGTATTTTACGAGCGCATTTCCCCCGCGCGGTATCAAAAGGTCGATATATTTGTCCATTTTGAGCATTTCATTGACATCTTCGCGAGTCAAAAGCAGATTTATTGTGCCTTTTGGGAATTCTTCGACCTCGGAAAGCGCTTCGTTGATGAGTTTTGCGAGAATAATGTTCGTGTTTGCGGCTTCTTTCCCGCCTTTTAGCAGAACTGCGTTTGCTGATTTGACTGCTAGGGACGCAATCTGCGGAATTACGTCGGGGCGAGCCTCAAAAATAACGCCGATTACGCCGATTGGACAGCTCACGCGGAACAAATCCAGCCCGTCATCAAGCTTCATTGCCCATTGCTTTTTGTTTACGGGGTCGTCAAGGTTTGCAACATCTTTTATGCCCTGAATCATATCGCGCATTTTGTTTTCGTCAAGTTTCAGCCGGTTGAACGTCGAGGCTGAAATTTCTTCATTTTCAAGCATTTTTGCCGCGATTTCAAGGTCTTTTTTGTTTTCCGTGAATATTTTTTCTTTATTTTGTTCGATTTTTTCCGCAATCTTCAAAAGCGCTCTGTTTTTGACGTCGCTGTTTAGCGAGGCGAGCGTGTAAGAAGCCAGTTTTGCGTTTTGAGCCATTTTTTGCAATGTTGTCATATTAAATACCTGCTGTTTTTTGAATCAAAGAAGCGCAATATTGTCCCTTGTGATTATTGCGTCATAATTTTTGTAGCCCAGTATGTCCAGAATGTCATCGGAGTGATGTCCGATAATCCTTTTGCAGTCAGAGCAGTTGTAATTAATCATTCCGCGGGCAAATTCATTTCCGTCCGTGTCCAGAATGCTTACGATTTCCCCTTTCTGGCAGTCGCCTTCGATATTCAGCACGCCGATAGGCAAAAGGCTTTTATATTTTTGCGTAAGCGCTTTTTTCGCCCCGTCGTTGACCGTTAATTTTGCTTGAATGTTGGTTGCATAAGCAATCCAGCGCTTTTTGTTCGCCAGAACTTCCGTAGGAAGAAAAATTGTGCCCAATTCCTCTTTTTCAAAGATTCTTTTGATGATATGGGGCTCTTTTCCGTTGGCGATTATGCCGACTCCGCCCGAACGGGTGATTACTTTCATTGCTTTTAGTTTTGTTTTCATTCCGCCGCGTCCGCCGCTCGACGCGTTTTGGGCGTAGCTTTCAAACTCTTCGTTTATTTCGCTCACAACCTCAATTTTTTGCGCGTTGGGGTTTTCTTTCGGATTGTCATTGAACAAACCGTCAATATCCGACAAAATTACGAGCAAATCCGCATCCAGCTCGCTCGCAACGAGCGCGGAAAGCTTGTCATTGTCCGAAAAACAGACTTCAAACGCATCTTTGTAAAATGCAAGCTCCTCGGTCGAAACCGTGTCATTCTGGTTGATAACGGGTATTGCGCCGAGCGAAATAAGCGTGTTGAGCGTGTCGTGGAGGCTTAGATATTTTATTCTCTGGGTGAAATCTTCTTCTGTGAGCAGGATTTGAGCTGTTGTGAACCCGTACTTGTCAAAACCGTCCTCATAAATCGACATAAGACGCGATTGTCCGACGGCCGCGCACGCCTGTTTTACGGACATGCTTTCGTTTGGGTCGACATTAAGCTTTTTTGCGCCGAGTCCTACGGCGCCGGAGGTTACGATTATGACTTCTTTGCCTTGTTTTTTGAGTTTTGCGATATCTTCGATGAATGTATAAATTCTTGAAAGCGAAATTTCTTTATCATCGTTTCGGAGCACATTTGTGCCGAATTTGAAGACGATTCGCTCGGAATTTACTATTTTTTCTCTGATTTGCGCCTGATTCATAGCCAAATTATATTTAAAAAGAGATAAAATGTAAAACTGCACAGCGCTTATAAAAATTTTCCGCAGACAAACCTCGTGAAGCCGTGCCGAAGCCGAAACAATCAAGCCGCCATATAAAAAATACAAAGCTGGAGTTTTTGGGTGTTGAAATTGCATTTTAGACCGACGGGCAGGGTGATTTTTTCTTTTTCGTGCCCGATTTTCAGCCCTGAGGCTATGGGAATGTTAATATTGAGGCCGTAAAAAATATCGTTGAAATATTGTTCGCAATCCAGACTTGTAAAGTCGCCCAGAAGAATTCCGGCGAGGTTTTTTCTGAATTTTTCAATGTTTAAAAGCTGAGTGAGCATCCTGTCGATTTTGTAGGCTGGCTCTGCAACATCTTCAATAAAAAGCACAAATTTTTCATCGGGAATGAAGTCCGTTCCTGCGAGAGAAGCAATTGTGGCAAGATTTCCGCCCCAGAGAATGCCGCTTGCTTCTCCGCTTTTGAAAACGCGGGCGTTATGGAGCTGAAAAGTGTTTTTTTCTTCTTCTAAAACGTCCCAGAAGGCTTTTTCTGTGAATTTGTCCGGAATATCCGAAAAATCAGAACAGGCCATGGGCGCAGAAAATGTTATGAGCCCTGCTTTTTTGTAAAACATTAGCGAAAGCGCGGTGATGTCCGAATGTCCGGCGAAAATTTTTGGGTTTTGGGCGATTATTTCGTAATTAATTTTGTCAATCAGCCGCAGCGAGCCGTATCCGCCGCGGGTTGCGATTATTGCTGTGATTTCGTCGTCAAGAAAAAAATCGTGGAGGGCTTTGAGGCGTTCTTCGTCGGTTCCGGCGAGGTAGTTGTGCTTTTTGCGTGAGTTTTCGGAGATTTTTACTTTAAATCCGCGATTTTCAAAGTATTTTGCCGCGTTTTCGAGCTTTGAAAAATCCCGTATCTCGCCCGCAACGGACAAAAGCCCGATTGTGCCGCTTTTTTTGAGCTTTTGAGGTTTAAGAATTTTCATAATTCGCGCCTTTTTTGATTTTTTCAATTATAATTATTTTAACATAGTTTGAAATTTATACGGAAAAACGAGTGGCAGAAAGATATTTACCTTTATACAGAAAATACAGACCGCAGACTTTTCATGACCTGATTGGGCAGGAAAATATCGTGAAATCGCTGAGCAACGCTATTAAACTCGGCAAAATCTCCCATGCATACCTGCTTTGCGGTCCAAGAGGAACGGGAAAAACCTCGTCGGCGAGGATTTTGGCCAAATCTTTGAACTGCGCCGAGGGCCCGACGCTCACTCCGTGCGGAAAATGCCCGAGCTGCCTTGATATTATGAACTCAACGCCCATAGATGTCGTTGAAATCGACGCTGCGAGCAACAGAAAGGTCGAGGACGCAAGGAATATCCTTGAAAAAATCCAGTTTGTGCCCGTAAACGGCAGATACAAAATCTATATCATCGACGAAGTCCACATGCTGACCACGGAGGCGTTTAATACGCTCTTGAAAACGCTTGAGGAGCCGCCGGAAAACGTAATTTTCATCCTTGCGACCACAGAACCGCACAAAGTTCTTGAAACTATCATCTCAAGGTGCCAGCGCTTTGATTTCAGACGAATAACAACCGAAGATATCGTAAATCACCTTGAAAAAATCGCTCAAAAAGAGAATATAAAAATTTCAAAAGACGCGCTTTTCACTATTGCAAGAAGTTCTGCGGGCGGAATGAGAGATTCTCTGGCGCTTTTGGATCAGTTGAGCGTAATGGATGCCCAAAAAGAGATTACGGCAGATGATGTGAATGAAATGCTCGGCAGACTTTCGTTTGATACGTTGTTTGAGATTTCAAAGTGCATTTTTGAGGCGGATTCACAAACTGCGATTACTTTGCTTGATAAAATCTATAATAAAGGAAACGAGCCTTATCAGATTGTTTCGAACATGATTATGTATTTCAGAAACATGCTGATTGTTAAAAACTGCGCGGATAGAAACATTGCGATGGATTTGACGCAGCTCAGCGAGCAAAATATCCTCAAATTGCGCGAACAGGTCGAAAATATTGAGGTCGAACAGCTGATTTATCTGATTGAGCGGCTTTCGTTTTATTCAAAAGAAATCAGAGAAACCACAAACCGCTATTTGTGGCTTGAACTTTGCGTTATTGAGCTTACTTCAAACGTGAAATATGCTACTTATTCGCAACTGATTGAGCGAATTGAGGCTTTGGAGGCAGGAAACGTAAGCACTCCGGCAAGTTCTACGATTTCGGCCGTGCAAATGAAAAAACCGGAACAATTTGCACCTGCACCTCCTGTTTTTGCTCCAAAATCAGAATCGGCAGAGATTCCGGCACCTGCGGAACCGGCACCGAAAGCTGAAATTGAGGAAAAAACACCGATTTCGCCTGTTTCAGAGCCGGCGGAACCTGTTGAAACGCAATCAGAGCCGGAAAGTGTACCTCAGCAGGCAGATTCTTCGTCCGGCGCGCCGGCTGCGGATGGCGATATGTCCGTGATGTGGGGCGGAATCCTCGGAAATATCGAAAGTATGCCTTCTCGAATGTTTTTCTACAATCTTTCGCGCCCTGTTTCGATTTCACCCGAGGAGCTTGTTATTTCGTTTGCAAAAGAGATATTTGTTAAGCAGGCAAAAGAAGATTCTAAAAATTTACCGCTTAAAAAGGCTGCAATGGCTTATTTTAACGTAAATGACATAAATTTGACAATAAAACTGGCTGATGCGTCCGATTCTGCGCCGGTGAGCCCGAAATTGACGCAGATTATCGAAAAAAAAAATGAACCTGCCCCAAAATCCCGGGAAATAATTGAAAAAGAAATCGAGGAGGAAAATGCCGAGGCATTAAGCGCAGAAATTGCACCTCCTGCCAAAGAAGAACCAAAAGTCGAAAACTATTCCGATCAGACAAGGATGGTTTTGGATTTATTCAACGGAAAAATCATTGATTGAGCTTTTGGGATGATTCCTGCGTTTTTTGCGGCTTTTTGTCCTTGAAAATCATGTCCATAACCGGGTGCAGAATTATTTGCGAGGCTATCGGCGCGCAAATTGCAAGGATAAATACCGTCGAGACAATGGAGCTGAACTCTTTTACGCCTTTTCCGAAATGGTAATCCTTGTTTGTATGAAGAAGTTTCGAAAACTGCTTTTCAAGAAGCTTTTTAGCGTTTTTGTCCTTTTCAGCCTTGATTTTGTTTTGAAAACTGTCATAAAGTTCGATTTTTCGCTTATCTTCCGGACTTTTTTGAGCAAATTTTTGGCTTATGAATTTGTATGTTTTGTTTTTGAATTTGTTGATTAGGCTCAAATACAACCCGAGGCAAAAGCTCTGGTATAGGAATTCTTTTGTTGCCGCATATTTTTTTGCCTGTTTATTTGCGTTTTTGTCGTAATAAATGAACGCCGGGCGCCCTGCGGCTTTGAGTGTGGTTTCCACTGCTATCGCGCAGACCGTATTTCTTGCAAATTCAGCTGCTTTGGGGTTTGTTATTACGTTTCGTACGTTGATTAACGCTTTTTGTGCCGGTGTAATCTGCATAATCTACACTCTCATTCCAGCCCGATAGTAGGGCGAGTCGGTTTTTACCTGATAAATGTTGTAATTTGGCGATTTTAGCTGCTTAAATCCTACGGGATTTTTTCTTTCGGGCTTTATATCCTGCGGAGTATGAACAGCATTCGGGTCGTAGTCGGGCATGAGCTTTTTCATGACGGGCGGCATCCCTATGTTGCAAAATTTGGGCACAAAATAGCCCGCAGCAAGGCAAATTCCGAAAAATGAGAGCACGGAACTTGCATTTTTTTGTTTTATCGAGCCTTTTTTGGTGAGAACCTTTGCAGCAAGTTCGCCAAGCATCCCGAGCGTCATAGTTGTGGGCACTCCGATGAATTCTGTCATAAGCTCTCTCAACGCTGCGTATTTTCTGGCATCCGGAGCTTCTTTTTTGTCCGTAATGCTCAATATCGGTCTTACCGTGCCTTTTCCGCAGGCAATTGCGAGCACGGTATAAATCGGCTTGTTATTTTTACCAAGCCTTTCGCACAATTTATGAATAAATGGCATTTTTCTACTCTGTTCGTTATTAATTTGTCATGTTTTCAGCTACACAAATAGTTTAAATCAAAAAATCCTCATTTCAACCCCGATTTTACAAAATTTTTTATTTTTTATCTTAAATATTAAGCGATGGACATAAAATTCATAACAATATATAATGATTAAGCAAATAAAGAGGAATTTGAAATGACAGAAGCAAGACGCTGGTATGATAAAGACCCGGTTTTAAAAGAAGCGCTTGAATTGTTGCGTCTTCAGCCCGCAGAAACCCAGGCTGAGGCTGCGGATTATATTTTAAAATTGCAAGAACAGGTCGCGGCTGACGTAATTGAACGGCTTTATGAAACTGTTACAAAATATCAGGGCAAAGGAAACCGCTGGTACGACAATGATCCTGTTATGATTAAAGCGATTGAAATGCTGCGCCTCGCACCGCCCAAAATGCAAAGATTGGCGGCTTTGAAGCTGTTGTTGGCGCTCGAAAGCAAATCCGGGGAAGATGTTGAGTAAAAAAGATGAAAACCCATCTTAGAGATGTACAAAACCTTATCGATAAACGCGGAATCGAGATACAAAAGGTCGGCATAAAAAATGTCGACGTTCCTTTGATTATCCAAAGAAAAGGAAAAGAAAACCAGATTGTTTCCGCGCGTGCAAGAATCAGCGCATCGCTTGATTCTGACCACAAAGGCACGCACATGTCGCGTTTTATGGAAATTCTCAACGAATGGAGCGAAAAAGAGCTGCTCGGCGTTGATATAAAGGGCTGCCTTGAGGCCGTGAAAGAACGTCTTGGCGCTCAGGCGGCCGAGGTCAAATTTTCTTTCAAATATTTCGTTGAAAAAACCGCTCCCGTGACAAAACAAAAGTCTTTTATGGCTTATGACTGCTCGTTTGAGGGAAGATTGGACGAAAATGACTACAAATTCTTCCTCGGAGCAAAAGTTCCGGTCACGACGCTCTGCCCCTGCTCAAAAGAGATTTCCGACTATTCTGCGCACAACCAAAGAGCGCTGATTAAGGTTTTGATAAGCTACGATGACGACAAACACATCTGGCTTGAGGATTTGATTTCGGATATCGAAAAAAAAGCGTCCTGCGAGGTTTATCCGATTTTAAAAAGGGAAGATGAAAAATTTGTAACCGAGCGTGCATACGAAAATCCGAAATTCGTCGAAGATGTGCTTCGAGATGTTGTTTTGATGTTCAGAAACAACGAAATAATCAAATATTTTGAGGCAGAAGTCGAATCCATCGAAAGTATCCACAACCACGAGGCCTGGGCGTACCAGCTCGAAGCAAAGGGAGAATAAAATGATTGAGTTGTTCAACGAATATGTGCAGTCGATTGAAACTTATGTTATGTTTCGGATAAAACAGGCCGCTGCGCAGCTGAAACCCGAGCTGGAAGCGAAAAACCGAGCTCCGATTTTTCTTTCAATGGGCGCTCCGGTGCAGGCTCCGCCGAAATTTGTTGTGGACAGGCTGAAAGAAGCCCTTGATTTGGACGGAATTCATACTTATTCTTCACCGAAAGGTGAAGATTATTACCTTGAGGCCGTTGCAAAAAGAATGAAAACGCGTTTTGGGGTTGAACTCGACTCGAAAACCGAGATTTTTTCGCTAATCGGCTCAAAAGAGGGGATTGCAAACCTCATCCGCGCGCTTTGCACGCCTGCTCACGCCGAAAAAGACAAAAATATCATCCTTATCCCAGATCCCGGGTATGCTTCTTACAAAGAAATGCTCAAAACCAACGGTGCGCTTGGGTATCCGGTGCCGCTGCTCGAGGAGAACAATTTTATGCCAGATTTTGACGAAATTTGGGAAAATTTGAAATCTGACGGCTATAACCCCCAAAAAGTAAAGGCTTTAATAATTAATTACCCCTCAAACCCGCTCGGCGCAACTTGTACGCGCGATTATCTCAAAAAAGCCGTTGAATTTTGCAAAAAACATAAAATTCTCTTAATCAGCGACGCAGCATACTGCGATTTGTATTTTGACGAAAGCAGCCGACCCTCCAGCGTTTTGGAGGTCGACGGAGCAAAGGACGTTGCGGTTGAATTTTTCAGTTTTTCAAAACCATACGCAATGACGGGCTGGCGTTTGGGCTGGATTTGCGGAAATAAGGAGGCTGTGGGCGCTTTTGGCCGTCTAAAATCCACAATTGACACTGGATTGTTTAAAGCGCTGCAAAAAGCCGCTTCTGAGGTTTTAAACTCAAAAGAGGGCGATGAATATATAAAAGAATCGCAAAAATCGTTCAAAAGAAAGCAAAAAATTCTGGTTGACGGGTTCAGGGAGCTGGGCTGGGAAATAAAAAATGTTCCTGCGGCTACTTTTTACCTCTGGCTGCCGATTCCGCCGAGATTCGCTTCTTCGGAGGAATTTACCGATGCAGTTTTAGAAAAATCCGGCGTTGTTTTGGTTCCGGGCAGCGCTTTTGGCGCGAATGGCGAGGGCTGGTTCCGGATTTCGGCCGTTTCCACGGATGAAAAACTGCAAGAAGTCATTTCCCGCTTAAAAGAAGACGGTTTTTATTTTTCCAGATAAATAAAATAAAAAATTTGCCGATATTTTAAAAATCAGCGGATTTTAATGACCTGCGTTAAAAAAAATGACCCGGTTTCCCCGCAGACGGTTCGTAAAAATTGAAAAGTCCCCAAAATTCAATATTTTTTTAGGTTCCGAATGTTAATTTGTTGCCAGTTTTGAGCTGTTAACAAAATCAGCAAGCGCATTTATACGGGCTTTCAGGGTATATTCACAATGAATTTGTTTTGCCCGTAATGATAGCTCAAATGCACTTATTGCGGATTCAAAGAATCCCGTATCTTTGTTTTTCTCGTTTTTTGCCATAATACACGTTTTCTGTCTTAATGCCTATATTTATAAAAACAATTTAATGAGAAATATTACGAAATCAAGAACAGATTGTAATATTTTTTAACAAAAAACAAAAAATAGTGCTTTTTGCTGATTAAAAAGCCGTAATTTCTGCGTTGCTTGCTGGTGTTGTTTGTTTTGGGGATTTTTGAGAATTAATTTTGCCCCGTTAGCGAAAATGAAATTTATTTACAATCCAAATGGTAATGTTATACTTGTTATAGCTTATCCGGAGAGGTTTAAATGTCAAAAATCCTTGTTGTAGATGAAAATGATGCAAATTTGACCGTGCTGGAAAATATTCTTTTAAAAAAGGGATATGAAACCGAACTTTGCCGCAGCAGCGCGGATGCTTTGACACTTATGCAGGAAAAACCTTATGATTTGCTGTTGATAAACCCTGATATGTCCGGAATGAACGGCTTTGAGCTTTGTTCGGAGCTGAAAAAGGATGAATTTTTGGCAAGAACGCCGATAATTTTCATTGCGCCCGATGATTCGTACGATATCATGAAAGGATATGAGGCCGGCGGGGTGGATTATATTCCTCTGCCGTTTAAAGTGCCGGAAGTTCTTTCCAGAGTCAGCGCGCATGTACGAATTATAAAGCTTCAAGAGGAGCTGGTTGAGCAGAGGCGCTCTTTTGAAGAAAAAATCCAAAAAGAGGTTCAAGATATCACCGCAACGCAGATGGCAACAATCTTTTCTCTGGCAAAACTCGCCCAGTCAAAGGATGATTCCGGTCTGCATCTTGAGCGGATTCAGCGTTATTGCTTTATTCTTGCCGAGGACTTGTCAAAAACTTCAAAATACTACAAAGATATTGACGACAAGTTTATAAAGGATATTTTGCATGCAAGCCCGCTCCATGATATCGGAAAAGTGGGAATTCCCGACAGAATTCTGCTAAAACCGGCCAGATTGACGTTTGATGAGTTTGAAATTATGAAAACTCATACGCTCATCGGCGCAGAAACGCTCCAGCTTGTGAAATATAAGTTCGGCGATAACAAATTTATCGAAATGGGCATAGATATTGCTCGTTCGCACCATGAAAGATGGGATGGGAAAGGCTATCCGCACAAACTCAAAGAGGAAGAAATCCCGCTGAGCGCGCGAATTATGTCAATTGCCGATGTTTATGATGCTTTGAGGATGAAAAGGGTTTACAAGGCCGCCTATACAAAGGAAAAGGCTAATACAATCATTGCTGAGGGTGCGGGAACCCAGTTTGACCCTGTAATGGTTGCTTCTTTTAAGCGTGTTTCGGAAAAATTCGATGTTGTTTATAGAGAATGGGCTGATTAATTTCATGAAAGTCAAATTTTGTGTAATATTGTCTATATTCGCCATTTTTTGCACGATATGCCCGGTATTTGCCCAGCAAACAGTGATTACGATTCCGTCATCTGATGTTTTGCCTTTTGGACATATGATTTTGAAGCAGTCTAACAGATTCAGCCCGTTTGGTGAGGGTTTTGTTTCCTTAACACCAAATGTAATCTTCGGAACGGGCAAAGATACCGAAATTTCTTTTGGTGTCGGTACAAGCATAAGGGATAGAACCGATGTAAAGCTTGATATGACTGCAAAAAAGGTCTTTCGTATAAAAAAGAGCACAAGGTTGACCGTAGGCGGCCGGCTTCAGCCCTCTTTGACCGAGGGGGAAAATCCCGACAGCATGGTTTATGCTCATACGTCATTTTTGGTAAAAAAAACAAGAACTACGCTAACAGCGGGAACTTATGTTGCCGGATATGCACAAATGCCTGACAGTACAGGAGTTATGCTCGGTATTGACCAGACAATCATCCCGAACAAGCTGCGTATTGTTGCGGATTGGATGTCCAGGCAGGATTCCGGATGTGCTCTCGCTGCGGGCATGAAATACAGGCCTGTTCCTGCGACTTCAATTACGACAGCGGTTGTAATCCCTAATAATTCGGAGGATCGGGTTGCGTTTTCTGTATCGGTTTCACAATATTTGGGCCGCGTTCTGCCCGAAAAGAAAAAGGACGGAGAGGAATTGTAAATATGAGAAAAATTTTAGTCGTTTTTTGCTTCATTATGTGTGCTATGTGTGTTTATGCACAGGATTCTTTAAAAAATTTCTACAAAGCTGACCTTGAATGTTCGAATTTTTCCGGCCGTGACCTGAGCGGGGCAAATTTTGAGCAGGCTGAGCTGGATGAGGTAAATTTTGAAAATGCCAACCTTACAGGCGCAAATTTTCGCGGCGCCGACATTGAACAGGCTAATTTTAAAAATGCTAATTTGACAAATGCTGATTTTGAAGGCGCTGATCTTGAAGAATCGAATTTTCAGGGTGCAATTATAAAGGGAACAAATTTTAAGAACGCCGAGCTTGAATATGCCATTTGGGTTGACGGAAAAACTTGCGGGGCCGGTTCTTTGGGCGCTTGCTGGTGATTATCTTAAAGATTTAGCCGGATATTTTTGTTAATTCTAAAATATTTCTAAAATATTTCCGGCTTTTCAAACAAACACAAAAAATTCATTTTTCCGCTCCGATTTCTCCGGCGTTCAACGTTTAAAAATACTATTCACGTTTCTTGAGCCCTCCATAGTCTCTCCAAAATGAGTTTTTTGTATTTGTTTAAGATTAATAAGAAATTTCATTAATTTTGCGCAATAAACTTGCATGAACCGGCAAAAATGACGATAATAGTAAATGATTTTAATATATCCTCGGAGTTTATAAGAAAGGGAAGCTCATGACAGAATATGTATTTTTAGACGGACAATATGTAGATGCGGCAACTGCTTCAATTCCTGTCCGTACGCATGCGTTTTTGTACGGAACATCGGTTTTTGAGGGGATTCGTGCATATTATAACAAGGAAGAAGACCAGCTTTATGCTTTCAGAATGAAAGAACACTTCGAAAGGCTTATAAACAGCGGAAAAATCATGCACATGCACTCTAAATATTCCGTGGATGAATGGTGCGGGCTTGTAAAAGACCTTTTGAAAAAGAATAACTACCGTACGGATGCTTATATTCGTCCGCAAATCTTCAAAAGCGCCTGTAAAATCGGCCCCGGCCTTATTGATAATCCGGATTCGGTGTTGATTTTCTCGTTTGCTATGGGCGAATACATTGATTTGAACAAAGGATTGAGCGTTTGCGTTTCTAACTGGCGTCGTGTTGATGACAATGCGATTCCGCCCCGCGCAAAGGTCAGCGGCTCTTATGCAAACACTGCTTTGATAATCACTGATGCAAGAAAAGCCGGATTTGACGATGCAATTGTGCTTTCGCAGCAAGGTTTCGTCACCGAAGGCTCTGCGATGAATCTTTTCCTCGTTGAGGGCGATACTCTCGTTACTACTGAGACTACGGATAATATTTTGGTCGGCGTAACGCGAAATACTATACTTGAGCTTGCGAAAAACGTTCTCGGCTTAAAGGTTGTCGAGCGCGAAATCTCAAGAACCGAGCTCTATATCGCAGATGAGGCATTTTATTGCGGAACCGGCGCTCAGGTAAGCCCAATCACAAAAATAGACAACAGACCGCTCGGAAACGGCGAAGTCGGGGCTCATACTAAAGAACTTCAGAAGCTTTACTTCGACGTTGTAAAAGGCAAGGTCGAAAAATACAAAAAATGGTGTACGCCTATCTATGATTAAGTTTCTGGGATTGTGTGTGCAAAATTTAATATCTTCTGTTAAATATATTTTTAACAGAAACACGAAATTTCATTCGGTAATTTCGCAGGCTGCAATGATTAGCTATGATTCGCTTTCGATTTCGTTGATTATAGTTTTCATTGCGTCTGCGGTAATTGCTTTGCAGGTTTCTAAGCAATTTTTGATGAGCGGGGCCGAGGGGTATGTCGGCGGGTTCATTGCTGTGGCGCTGGTGCGGGAAATTGCTCCGGGTTTTGCCGCTTTGGCTATCGGTGCGCGCGCCGGAACCGCAATTTGTGCTGAAGTTGCGAATATGCAGGTTACAGAGCAGATTGATGCGATAAAAACGCTCCATGTTGACCCTGTGGGCTATTATTTTGCGCCGAGAATCCTCGCTGCGGCCTTTACTGTTCCGATGGTCGTGATTTTGGCTGAGTTTTTAGGCATTGTCGGAGGGATGATGGTCGCTTATGCTGCAATCGGGCTGCATCCCAACCGTTTTATGAACACTGTATGGCTCTTTCTCAACGCAAGAGACATTTACATCAGCCTTTTTAAGGCTTTTGTTTTCGGAATTTTGATTACGCTTGTTTGCGCGACGCAGGGCTATGAAACCCGCGGCGGAGCAAAGGATGTCGGCATTTCTACCACACAGTCGGCCATAAAATCCACAATTTATCTGCTTTTTGCTGATTTTTTGATTAATATTGTGTTTTACTTGTAAAGATTGCGTTTTTTTCTATATTCTTTAAACTTTTTACCCAAAAATTCTTTGTCATAAAACATAAGGGGACGCTCCTAGCTACTTAACATAAAAAGTAGTATATATATGACCTCTTATTAACTATCTTTACATTCCTTTTTGTGATATAGTTATATTTGTAAATTACTTTTGTGTTAATTTAGGTTTATGAAATTAAAATATATTGCATTTCTAATGAACAGAAAAGAAGAAAAAATACCAATCAGTTCGTTAAATGACATTTATAATTTTGCGGACACTTTGAAAGCAAAGGTTAGTGAAATATTAGCACTGCAAGTTAAGTAAAATAAATGGAGGTATATTATGTTTTGTAAAAATTGTGGAAAAGAGATTGATGACAAGGCCGCGGTGTGCGTGCATTGCGGAGTTGCGACGAATAATTCGCCAAACGAAAAAAGTTGGGTTGCGGCATTGCTTTTGTGCTTCTTTTTGGGCGGATTCGGTGCTCATCGGTTTTATACCGGGCATACAGGTACAGGTGTTTTGCAGTTAGTTTTGACGATTACGCTCATTGGGGCGATTATTTCCGGCCCTTGGATTTTAATAGATTTAATTTCTATATTGTGCGGCAGCTTTAAAACAAGTGATGGAAAAGAACTTGCAAAATAGGGGGGGATAATTTTTAAAGATGCTCCCGACTCTCCCGAACATCCAAAAACTCAAAATAAAGCAGCACCTGAATCCGAGCCCCCGAAAAGTAAGCCGGGATTGGAAGTTTTGAAAACGTATAACTGCGAATTGACATCCTACGGCGGGAATGCGGCTTGAATCAATAACACCGATAAAACAATGGACTATGTTCAGGTTGAAATTAACATTTATGATCAAAATAACAATCAAATAGGCAGCACAATGGATAATGTTAATAATTTAGCGCCGCATACGAAATGGACATTTAAGGCTCCGGTTATGAAGAAGGACATTATCTGTGGAAAGTGGTTAATGTATCAGGATTTTAGTTTTTTTACTTACTTTTCACTAAAAAACAGGGTTTCATGTTATGTTGAAACCCTGTTTGAATCTATTTTGTTTTAACAAACTGCGCAACCAAGTCCGCACACACGAGGCAGGCATAAAAACAAAGCCACGGAATCAAAATAACCCCTGCAATCGTCAAAACAAGCAGCATTGCCGCAAAATGGAAAATAACACCGACCGCCACCAGCAAAAGCAGCAAAATTAAGTAATTTAACCAGTTTCCGGCTAAAAGCTCCCAGCCTCTTTTGTAATTTACATAAGAAAATACGTTCATATCTTCGGAAAATGCTCCGCTCATTAACGGATAAAGAAGCGAGTACAAGGTCGTCAGCCCGATGAGCGCAAAGATAAAAACAAAACCGAAAAATACGATAAACGCAGATATAACGGATGTTCCGAGCGAAAATGCGCCCAAAAACATTAAAAGAACAATTACGCTAAAGAATAAAACCGGCAAAATAAACAAAAAATGCCCGACCGTGGTCTTAACCCCTGCGAAAACTATGCTGAAAAAGTCTTTCCAGCAGGGTAAAAATTCTTCGCTGCCGTGAATTCTGTTGTTTATGACCAAAAACGGGTAGCCGATTAGCGCAAACATTATTGCTGCGGCCAAAACCGAGCAGGTTGCGAGCAATGCAACATAGAGCGGAACCGATGACGTAAACGGCAAAATCATAAACGGTATGCACAAAACAAAAAGCGCAACTGCTGATAATGCCCCGCCGATTGCAATTTTTTTACCCCATTTCGGGTCTTCTTTTACAAAGCTGAATGCTTGTTCAAAATTTATATCCATATTTATTCTCCAATTTCTTCTTTTGTCACGTCTTTTGACAAAAATTGTCCTGCGAGTTCAGCATTTAACAACAATGCGTAAAATGCAAGCGGAATCAAGATGATTAGGGAGATTATTCCAACGCAGAGAAAAACAAGAAATGAAAACATCTGTATAAGTATTGATACAGCGCCGATAAGCCCTATGTACATCAAGAATTTAAATACTTTTCCCTTTAAAATCTCTCCCGCTCTGCAAAAATTAAAGTATGAAAGTATGTTGAAGTCGTATGCGAACGATAAATTCATAATCAATGCCAGCAAAATAAGCAAAATGAGGTAAATAACCGCCGCAAATATCGACAAAATCGGCCCAATCGGCGAAATAAACGGCAAAACCATGCAAACCGCAACGACAGCAACCAAAATCAGCGACAAAGGTATAATCAAAAGCACGATTCCTATGAATGCTTTCAGCCCGATTGTGAAATATTTCCATATTTTCCAGGCAGGGAGCGTTTCTTCGCTGCTGTTTATCCTGTTATTGATGATTTGAAAGTAATAACCCATCGAAACAAGCGCAAAAAATCCGGCAAGAACTGATGCCGCAAGAACAGCAGGCGTATATTGCATTAAAATCGCCTTTGTGTGCTCTTTTGTGAGAAATTCCTGAATAATTGAGAAAACTACCGGAAAAATCATAACCAGCGAGCCGATAATGAATTTTTTGCCAAAATCTTTGTCGCCGGCGGGATTTGTGAAAACTTTTCTTAATTCAAACATATAAACTCCTTTTTTTAATTGTTATTATTTTACTATTTTTTAAGCATTGTTACAATAATTTGTTTTTATAAAAATTCAATTTAATGTTTCTTAATATTGACGTTTAAAAAAACAAAAAATGGGCATATATATAGTATAAGGTACACTAACTAACATAAGGAATAAAAAATATGTCAATTGATTCAGTTTCAACCTCATCAGCTTCGGGCTCTTCATACGGTATGTCAATAAATGACGCAGAATACGAAAAAATAAAGAAAAAACTCGCCGCACTCGGTATTTCATCTTCGGGCGACAAGGCCACAGACAAAGCAAAACTTGAAAAGTTCGAAAACGAGATGAAAGCCCAGCAGGAAAAAGAAACCCAAGAAAAAAGCGAAACAGAAAAGGCCCAATCTGCGGCCGGTTCGGCATCCGTGCCCGCTGAGTGGCAAACTATCCTCGCTCAGGTCGGAATTTCTTCGACTGGTGACATTGAAACCGATTATAACAAGGCATTGAGCATTGTTCAGGAAAAACTCGCGACTGCTCAAACAGAATCGGACAAAGAAAAATACAGAAGCCTCAAAAATCAGCTGGATGCGTTCGTTTCGCAAAATTCTGCGGCTCCGGCTGCCGCAAATACGGCAAAAGTCGGTTCTTCGAGCCTTGCGGACTTGAATAAATTGCTTTTATTGGGATAATGCGGGCTGAAGATCGATTCCGATGACCTCGATGCCCTTAAATTCTGAGCGCACCTTGTAGGCGTAGCCGGTGTTGTCTTTTGCCATGATATATCCGAGATATGCGCCTAATATCGCCTCAAGCTGCGCCACCGGAAGCATATTTGCGGGCAGTTCTCTGATTCCGAACTGGAATTTCAAGGCACTTTGCAGCGCTTTGCAGTCAACGGGCGTTCTGTCACGGTAAAGTCCTGAAAGTTTGAACGAACTTTTCAATTCATGAACATCATATCTGAAAATATCGAGCCCCTTTTCTTTTAGTTCATAGAAAAAGTCCGTTCCTCTGAACGAATACCGCTGAATCCACTCGCTGTCCTTTTTTATAAGCCTGTTTGTCTGGATTAGCTGATATTGGCGGGACAAAAGTTTCCATTTTGCGTTGAGCATCGTCGGATTTTCCGGAAGTGCGATGTTAAATACGGCATTTTGCCGGCCGACAAAGTGCTCCAGAAAATATTTTACGTCTTCCATTGTAAAAAGCTTGTCCAGCGTGATTATGTTCAACGAAGAATCCAAAACCGCCGCGCCTGTTTCCGAAGATGCCGCCGAACCAAGCGATATTCCCACAAAATATTGTTTGTTGTTCTTAAATTTGATTTTCATTAATAAATTTTATCTTTTCCTTTTTTGCTGAATTGCAATGCCCTGGCTTTCGTACAGTTTTTCAAAATTCTGCTGCGAATCCTGATAGTTTAGCACGGTGTAGTGGATTGCTTTGTTGACAATGAAAAGAAGAGCGGGAATTGTTACGATTAATGTTATTGCAACGATAAATGCATGTATTAAAATCCGTTTCATGCGCTTTTTTGCGTTGCGGTTTTCTTCGTTTTTGATGTAATCTCCGAGCATTTCGTTAAAAACCTCAGAACGCTTTTCCATCGTCAGTTTTTCGAAATATTCCACGTATTGCGCCTCGGCCGTAACGACATATTTTTTAGCCTGCTTAATTGAAGTGTCAAAAGTTTCTTCAATAAAGCCCGCTGTGCCCGCTGCCGGCTCGTCATCAGGGATTTCGTCGGCACTGGCCATTGTCAGCTCATCAGAATCGGTCGTCATCGCGCTCATTTTGCGGATTTTTTCCTGAAGTTTTTCAATTTCTTCTTTTTCATTGAAATTGTCGTCAGTTATGCCAAAACCCTGAGGTATTTCTATTTCGTCGTCTTTTTCTGCCATTATCCCTCATAAATCTGTTGATTTAACAGAACATTTTTGTGCTAAACTGTGTATATTATACTACAATTTATTTCATATATGCCAGATATAAAATTTTGCCGTTATTAGGGCGGAAACGGAGAAAAAATGTTTGATTTTGATAAAGATGTTTTAACAAAATATATAAAAAAACTGTCAGAACCGCGGGTTTTGATAATCGGCGACCAGGCAATCGACGAAATGATTTACGGAGATACGGAAAGAATCTCAAGAGAGGCTCCCGTTTTGATTTTGCGGCATGCGAGCACAAAAATAATCCTCGGCCAGGCTTCTAACGCGGCTCATAACCTTTCTACCCTTAACGGCGGCAAGGTTTCAGCGATTGGCCTGTACGGAAACGATTATTATGCGCCGATTTTGCTCAACGCAATGAAAGAAGCGGGCATAAATACCGAATATATGGTCGAAGATTCAAACCGCCCGACCACGGTTAAGTCAAGAATCTCCGGAGCAAGCTTCCATTCGGTTACACAGCAGATTGTGCGTGTTGACAGGGTCGAAAATTCCGCTCCGTCGCCTGAAATCGAGAAAAAGGTCATTGAAAACATTGAAAAAGCTATCCCCGAACATGACGCGGTGATTCTTTCGGACTACAATATCGGATTTTTGACCGATAATATCATCAAATCGGCAATAGAAACCTCACGCAAATACGGAAAAATTGTCGTTGTTGACGCACAAAAGGATTTGTACAGGTATAAAGGCGCATATTCGCTCACACCGAACCAGCCGGATACTGAAAAGGCCGTCGGATACTTTATCAGAGATATTGAAACCTTAAAAAGGGCGGGAAAAGACCTTTTGAAAGCCGCAGAATCAGAAACCCTCTTAATAACGCGCGGCGGTGACGGCATGGCGGTTTTTGACAAGGACGGAACGCTCACAGAGGTGCCTGTTTTCAACAAAACAAGGGTGTTTGATGTCACGGGGGCCGGTGATACGGTTGTTGCGTCATATACGCTTGCTCTTGCGTGCGGCGCGCCGGCAAAATATGCCGCAATCATCGGAAATATTGCCGCAAGCATCGTTATTCGCTCGTTCGGCTGCGCTACGACGACGATTGATGAGATTTTGGACAGTTTGAACAAAATGAACATGCAAAATTACACTATAAAGCTATAAAATTAAGGAGTTTGAGATATTATGGATAAATTAAGACCGTTTGATTACCTGATTCTTGCCGTTATTGCGGGAGTTCTTGCCGTTGGTGTGCTGATTGTCACGGGCGCGAACAAAAAAATCTCAAAAACACCCGTAGAAGCGGTTTCGCCCATACAATTTCAGGTTATGATTAAGGGCGTTTCGCTCACGGATACGGAAATTCCGTTTGTTAAAGGCGAAAAATCCTTTATTACAATAAGAAACGTGCCTTATACGGAGCTTGAGATTACGGATGTAAAATATGCGCCGAAAAAATATCTCTTAGAAATCCCCAATCCTCAGCAGCCTTTCGCGATAATTGACGACCCCGCGCAGCCTTTTCAGTATGATTTGATTGTTTCTTTGAAAGATAACGCAAAAATTACCGATGACGGCGCAGTTGTGGGCGGAAACAAAATTAAAATAGGCATGCCGATTGTGCTTGAGGGCTTTAATTACAGGCTCGGCGGCACGGTTTCAAACGTTCTGGTGCCCGGAAAAACCCAAAAAGGCAAAGGTGAAAAGCTTCCCCTTGCCCAGGCTGTGCAGCCCGGAGCCAAACCCGTCATTCCGCAGGCTCCTCAACAGGAAAACACGGTAAAGGCCAATGATAAAAAGTAGTTTTTTGAACCTATTTAACGGTTTTTGCGGCTTCTTTCAGGAAAAATGCGCACCGCTGGTGAAAAATTCTTGCATTTTGTCGCATATTGATTCCTGGGTGATGATTTTTATCAGCCTAACCCTCATTGGCTCAATGTTTTTGGATAGTGAAAAGATTGGGCTTTTGGGAATTTGCGTTGTTGCGCTTACGATTTTGAAAATGTTCATCAAAGAGGACGCAAAAGTCAGAATTTCGCTATGGGACGGCGCAATAGCGGTTTATTTCGTGATTTGCCTGATGAGCACGTTTAATTCCGAGCTCATCAGCGAAAGTATTCATGGCTTTTTGAAAACCGTTATTTATATTTTTTATTATTTCTGCGCGTTGAACTATTTTCAAACAAATCAGAACAAAATCCGCTACTTTTTTCTGTTAATCAGCGTTTTGTGCTCAATTCAGGGGATAATCGCGATTTGGCAGAACCTTTGCGGTGTTGAGGAAATTTCGACCTGGCAGGATACAAATTACGTGAACCCCGAAGACGTAATTTCCCGCGCATACGGCACATTAAAACCCTACAACCCTAATCTTTTGGGCGGATACCTTGTTGCCGGAATTTCAAGCATTATTGCCTCCGCAATGCTGGCTTTTTCAACAAAAAACTACAAAACATTTGCTGTTTTTACGGTTTTGTTCTTTGTTTGCGCCGCTGCAATCTTTTTCACCGGCTCAAGAGGCGCATATTTGGGGCTTGGTGCGGTAATATTCTGCTTTGTGCTTTTGTTTTCCCAAATTATTCATACGGATTTCAACGCGGCTGCAAAAATTAAGAAATACTGGGGCATTTTGCTTGCTTCTGCGGCCGGAATTTTTGCACTGGTGCTGATTTCCACTCCGCAAATCGTAAAAAGGCTCATGTCTATCTTTATTTTGCGCCAGGATTCGTCTACTTCGTTCAGAATGAACGTTTACGGTTCATCCTGGCAGATGTTTTTGGACCACCCGTGGCTCGGAATCGGCGTGGGCAACCGGACTTTTCGCGAAATTTACGGATATTACATGCTGACCGGCTATGATGCGTTGAGCTGCTATTCCGTGCCGTTAGAAATCGCCGTTGAAAGCGGAATTTTTGCATTACTGGCGTTTTTGGCTTTTATTTTCTTGTTTTTGTACAAAAGTTTAAAATTTATTTGCGCACCGCTTGCTGATGCGCTACAATCTGGCTTGTCCGAAAAGATAATTTTGTGCACAGCAATATTAACCATTGCAGGCGTGATGGTTCATGGGCTGTTTGATACAATATTTTTTAGACCGCAGGTGCAGTTCTTGTTCTGGACAATAATTGCAATGGGTTCTTCGGTTTTTTTCAAAAATTCCGCCCGTTGCGAAGATAGTGAAAAAGGAGAAAAAAATGAAACTCTCTAAACGCATAACTCTTACAATAATTGCTTTGTTAGGTTTCATAACGTCTGTAAAACTCACTGTTATTTACTTTGATGTGAATTTTAACCCGTATGCGCTCTCGAGTTTTTGTTCAATAAACGATTTTATCGACTGCGACGGCGTTGCAAAAACCACTCACTCGCAATTTTTCGGGATTCCGCTCGCTGTGTGGGGGCTGTTTTTGTATTTTATATTCCTTTTCTTGACTTATGTTGATAAACTCAAAAAAATCAAATTTCTCGGGTTTCTCGAGGTCTTTGAGCGCCCGGAAAGCTACATTTGTGCGCTCGGCGTAATTGCTTTTACGATTTCGATGTCTTTATTTGCGCTTTCTGTGTTTGAAATCCACAAATTGTGCGTGCTTTGCCTCATTACCTATCTTTTAAACCTGGTAATAGCAATAGCTGCGCGTCCTGACGGCGAAAATTACTTAACCGTAATAAAAAACAGTTTTCAGGACTTTTGGAAAGCTTTCAAAGTGAAAAAATACGGAATTGCGTTCAGTATTTTGACATTGATTGCGGTTATTTTTCTTGTTTATACCTCTGCTTCGATGGTTTTGACCCCGCAGGTCAAAAAACAAAAAGAATGGCAGGAGTATACAAAAATGCGCGACAATACCTATAAAGTCAGCGGAAATGTCCTCGGCGACCCCCAAGCAACTGTTGTTGTGCATGAATATACGGATTATCAGTGCCCGTTTTGCTTTGTTCTGAATACGATGCTCCATAGGGCCGTGCACGAACTCAAAAATATCCAAATTGTCCACCATAACCTGCCGTTGGACAGCGAATGCAACAAAAATATGCCCGGCCAAATGCACCCGGGTTCCTGCTTGCTTGCAAAATATTCAATTGCGGCCGGAAAACAGGGAAAATACTGGGATATGAACACGTTTCTTTTTGATAAGGAAAATTTGAGCGAAGAAGAAGTGCTCAAGGGCGCAAAATCGCTTGGTTTAAACGTTGAAAAACTTAAATTTGATGCATATAGCGAAGAAGTTGCGCAGGAGCTCCAAAAAGAAATTGATGACTCTTTTAGGCTGGGAATCGACGGAACGCCGGCAATCCGCATCAATCTGGAAACGCATGTGGGCATTGAACCCTATGATGAGCTCAAAGCCCGCCTAATAAAAGCGGGGGCCAAGGAAAAATAAATGGAAAATGCCGCAAAAGAAAGGGTTTTGCTTCATGCTTGCTGTGCGGTTTGTGCCGCATACCCGCTCGAAAGGCTCCAATTTTGCGGTTTTGAACCCGTTGTTTACTTTTTCAACCCGAATATTTCGCCATACGATGAATAT
The DNA here is from genome assembly GCA_944322685.1 of Candidatus Gastranaerophilales bacterium. Taxonomy (GTDB): domain Bacteria; phylum Cyanobacteriota; class Vampirovibrionia; order Gastranaerophilales; family Gastranaerophilaceae; genus Spyradomonas. The sequence continues at coordinate 86 of CALUPP010000083.1, read as the reverse complement.
GAACGCCGAAAGGCCGAATTGGTGCGATATTGTGCAAAAATAGGCGCTGAACTAATCATTGACGACGAAAAACATGAAAATTGGCT
>CALUPP010000082.1 GCA_944322685.1 Candidatus Gastranaerophilales bacterium | reverse complement strand
CCCCTTGGGGTCGTTTTTGGCAATTTTATTACTATCGGGCCGCCTACTTTGGGGTGTTTTTGGTGGGTGAGAGCCTGCCCTTTAGTCCGAAAGCCTTACCCGCTTACTCGGCCGGGGACTTTTCGGTTTTTTCCTAGTTTCCTGCGAGAGAATTTGTCCGCAGAAAATTAATCCCGAAAAATTGCCGCCCGCAAACCCTTAAAACAGCTTTTTCAGCTCCTTTTCATCCTCAAAAGTCACCTGGCCGATTACTTTTTGGAGCTTTCCCGAGCCGTTTTTCAAATAAACGTCAAAATACCCGCATGTGCCGATTGTGCCGTTATTCAGGGTTTCTCTGATGTAGTTCAGGTCAATGTAGGCGATTTTGTTCACGTCGTAGTCCTGCGATTTGTCAGAAAACGCCAATTTCCCGTTTTTTTGGAGCTTAACAAGGCGGACATTTGCTTTTTTTAGCTCTGCGCCGGTGATTTTTGTATTGTCGTTGTCGCTGTTGAGCGCAATCAGGGATTTAAATATAGATTCACGCGCGTCATCATAGCCCACAATGTCCTTAAACGAGTAGTTTCCGGTTTTGTTTTCAAAAACGAGGTAGTATTTTGTTCCGTTAATTTTTATTATGTACGGATCGCTGTTAATTGCCTGCGCAATTGCAGAAAAAGTGCTTCCTTTGGGCGGAACGAGGATATAATTGCAGTCTGAGCCGGAGTCAAACTCGTATTTGTAAGGGAGATTCTCGAGCGTCGGTTGTTTTATTGCCTGTTCTACGCTGTAATTTGCCGCATTTGCGCCCATGCCGCACATTATCAGCAGGGCTGTGAGAATAAACGCTTTTTTCACTTTCGCACCTCCATTTTCCTTATAATTATTATTATAAACGATACTTTTGATGTTTTGTTCATTCATAAATAAATATTACCCGAAAGGGTATGTTTTTGGGGGATGGGCGGTGTTTTAAAACACTGTTAAAATGGTTTTAATTCGGGAAATTGTTTAAAAAACAATAATTAGTAATTATTATTTACAGTAATATTTTGTAATTAATTAGCAAAAAACTTGAAATTCATGTTTTACATGTGTAGCAAACTATGGGTCGTTGTGATATAATATTTCCATAACCAACTTGTTTGATTTTATATAAAATTCACAAAAATGGTAAAAGGAGGCATTCCAAATGGCAATTTTCACTGCATCTACTTCAAAAACGGAAGTTAAAAAATCCAAATTTAACGATGAATTTGAAAAGTATCTCGAGCGTCAGTGCTTGAAGACAACATTCAACGGGTTGGAATTGGAAACTTTTAGCTGGTACAAGAAAATGTTAGGTCTTGTGTAAGAAGTTAATTGTTTGAAAAAAGCGTTAAAAAAGGGGGCTTTTAGCCCTCTTTTTTGATGGCATGCTCTTATTTTGGGGCTTTCTCCCTCTCCGATGGGAGAACCAGCCCCGTCGATAGCTGGAAAGGGACGAAAGAATTTTGATTTTTCCCCCTCTCCTCGGGAGAGGGCTGGGGTGAGGGTTTACCCCTTGGGGTGTTTTTGTGAATGATGGATGACCCGTAGGGTCCATCTTTGTTTGTTTTTTGCGAAAGTCCTTGCGGTGGGAACCGCTTCGCTATTCCCACCCTGCTTTCTGACCTGTTTTTTCTTCTCCCTCTCCTTGGGAGAGGGCTGGGGTGAGGGTTTGCCCTCTGGGGTAAATTTGAACAATTTATTAACATATTGGGACGAAATCCTAACCTACATGGGCATTGTTTGCCCTGCTTTGCCGCTAAATCTTGCGGTGGGAACCGCTTCGCTATTCCCACCCTACTTTTTCTCCCTCTCCTCGGGAGAGGGTGGGGTGAGGGTTTACCCCTTGGGGTGTTTTTATGGGTGGGGGCTATTTTGATTTTCTCCCTCGCCCCTTGCGGGAGAGGGCCGGGGTGAGGGGGTATAATTTGTTGACCGGCTTTGCCGCTAAATGTTGTGGAGACCCCGGCCTACAAGCCTCTCCCTATGCAAGCAGCACAACAATCGCGCCAAAACCGTTAACATACGGCAAGATGCTCACGGACGGAGCCCTTGTCTTACATAAAATTAATATTTTCGCGGTAAAATTCTTCAAAACGATTTTCAAGAATGGCTTTTCTGGCGTTTTTCATCAAATTTATTAAAAATGTTATGTTATGAATGGACAAAAGCGTGGCGGCCGTAGCCTCGCCGACGCGGTATAGGTGGCGGATGTAGGCTTTTGTGTGATTTTTGCATGCATAACAGTCGCACCCGGAGTCCAGAGGTGATGCGTCATGCTCAAATTCCTTATTTTTGATGATTTTTCGGCCATGATGGGTAAAAAATGAACCATGGCGGGCGTTTCTGGTCGGCATTACGCAATCAAACATGTCAACACCGCGCAAAACCCCGTCCAACAGGTCTTCAGGCGTTCCGACTCCCATCAAATATCTCGGTTTTAACCGCGGAAGCAAAGGCGCAGTCAGCTCAACAAGGTGATTTTTAACCTCCGCAGGCTCTCCCACGCTCACACCGCCGATTGCGTAGCCCACTGCGTCGAACGAAGAAATTACCCGTGCGCTTTCGCGCCTCAAATCATCCTCAAACGCGCCCTGAACAATCGGAAAAAGCGCCTGATCCGGTCTTGTATGCGCTTTGAAGCATCTTTCGAGCCATCTGTGAGTGCGTTCCATAGCTTCTTTCGCCTGTTCGTACGAACATGGGTACGGTGCGCATTCATCGAACGCCATGGCGATATCTGCGCCCAAATCCTGCTGGATTTCCATGGAAATTTCAGGATTTATGTAATATTTTGAGCCGGTTTTTGTGTCGGTAAATTTTACGCCGTCTTCTGTGATATCGCGGAGTTTTGCCAGGCTGAAAACCTGAAAACCGCCCGAATCCGTCAAAATCGGCTTATCCCAGTTCATCCATTTGTGCAAACCGCCGAATTCCTTGATTAATTTGTTTCCCGGCCTCAAAAAGAGGTGATATGAGTTCGAAAGGATGATTTGCGCGCCCGTTTCGTACAGATGATGGTTCGTCATCATTTTTACCGCGGAATTTGTGCCAACGGGCATGAAAATCGGCGTTTCGATGTCGCCATGCGGAGTATGAAGAATACCGGCGCGAGCACCGGTATTTTTATCTTCGTTCAAAAGTTCAAAATGAAAATATTTGCTCTTATCCATTACTCCAGCGTACCGTTTTGTGCCTCAAGAACGAGCTCCATCATTGTGTGCCAGTCTTCGCAGAGTTCTTCGGGCTTAAAATAAATTGCGATTTCGCGCTCAGCAGCCTCAACACTGTCAGAACCGTGAACAACGTTGCATTCTTTTGTCATGCCGAAGTCTGCGCGGATTGTGCCAACCTCTGCCGAGTTCGGAACGGTCGAGCCCATCATGTGGCGGGTGCCCTCGATGACGTTTTTGCCCTCAACGACCATGGCAACGATGGGGCCTGATGTAATATATTTGATTAAATCAGGATAAAACGGTTTTCCCTCATGTTCAGCATAGTGTTTTTTCGCCATTTCGAGCGTAGGATGAACCATTTTCAAAGCTACGATTTTATAGCCCTTGTTTTCTACTCTTTTAATGATTCTGCCGATTAAACCTCTTTTTACTGCGTCAGGTTTAATAGCAAAAAATGTTCTTTCCATGAAAAAATCTCCTCTTTCATTCTCATTAGAGCATAAACAGGAGTTTTGTACAAGTTTGAAAGGTTATATCAGAGTATGATATTTTAAACTGCATGGAAAAACAGAATTCCAAAAAATTGTGATAATTATTGGGACGGACGCTAAATTTTTGGTAAAATAACAACGAAATATGATTTTATTTGATAAAAAACCGGAAAATCCCATAAAGATTATTAAAGCGTTTGATAATAAAGAATTTATCAACGCATTTCAAGAGATTGAGGCGCTCAAAAACACCCACCTGCTTGCCGGCTATATTCGATACGAGGCAAAAGACGTTTTTTTGAACCGGACAATAAAATCTCATGCGCCGCTTTTGTATTTTGAGGTCTTTGAGACCGAAAACGGGGGGAACAGCGGGCTTTATCCCGGGCGTAAACAAATGCTGCCAGACCTAAATGCACAAATTTCAAAATATCAGCACGAAAAACAGCACATCAGGCTTCAATCCGGCCCGCAGGAATATATATTTCCAACCCCGTCAATCAGCTATGAAGAATTTGCGTCGGCAATCAGCAAAATCAAGGACGAAATCGCGCAGGGCAACACTTACGAGGTAAATTACACCTACGACCACACGGCAGAATTTGCGGGTGATGCTTATGACCTCTTTTTGAGCCTGCTAAAAGAACAAAAAACGCCATACAACGCATTTATCCGCAATGAATACGAAGAAATCCTTTCGTTTTCGCCCGAACTGTTTTTTGAAATGGAAAACGGCAAAATTCTCACAAAACCGATGAAAGGCACCATAAAACGCTCGCAAAATCCGCAAAAAGACGAAGAAAACAAAAATTTTCTTAAAAACGATATAAAAAACAGAGCTGAAAACGTAATGATAGTCGACCTTTTGAGAAACGACCTCGGCAGAATTGCAAAAACGGGTACAGTCGAGGTTACAAAGCTTTTTGAAATCGAAACGCACAAAACCCTGCACCAGATGACCTCGCAAATTGAAGCAGAATTGCGTGATGACGTGACTTTTTACGAAATTTTTGAGGCAATTTTTCCCTGCGGCTCGATTACGGGCGCACCGAAAATCAGCACAATGGATATCATCGACAGGGTCGAAAAAGGCGCAAGAAACGTATATTGCGGCGCAATCGGCTACATTTCACCGCAAAAAACCGTGTTCAGCGTACCTATAAGGATTTTGCAAAGAAAAAATGGCGAAAATGCTTTTAAATATCGCGTTGGCGGAGCAATTGTATGGGATTCCACGCCAGAAGACGAATGGGAAGAAACCCTTGTTAAATCTAAGTTTCTGACCGCCAATCATGAAAGCCTCAAAATCATTGAAACCCTCAAAATCGAAGACGGCAAGGCGCTTTTTGCAAAAGAACATGCCGCCCGAATGAAAGAAAGCGCCAGTGCGCTGGGGTTTGCGTTTGATGAGGCAGCGGCGGGTGAGATTTTTGGGTTTTTGCGTTCCGGCAGCAGCGGGTTGACCCCATCGCCCCAGACTTCTCCCCTTAGGGGCGGGGGTGCGGATTTTTGCGGTTCCGGGGCTTTGCTGGCTGCTCCCCGCACCACGATTTTCTCACCTGAGGGTGAGAGAACAAGGATAATGAGGGTTTTGCTGGATAAAAAAGGGCGGTTTGAGGTTTCTTTCAAGGAATTTGACGAGCAAAAAAGTTTTAAAATCGCTGTTTCCGGCGAAAAAGTGCACTCAAAAGAGCCGCTTTTAAGACACAAAACCACTTACCGCCCGCATTTTGAGCGTTCTTTTGAAAAAATCAGAAACGGCGAGGTTTTTGATGAAATTTTTTTCAACGAAAAAGACGAGCTCACAGAGGGCGCACGCTCGAATATTGTGGTTGAAAAAGACGGAAAATTCTGCACCCCGCCCTTGGAGTGCGGGCTTTTGAACGGGATTTTCCGTCAAAAATTGATTAAAGAGGGCAAATGTACTGAAAAAATCCTAAAAATGCCTGATTTAATAGCAGCGGACGCGATTTATTGCGTAAATTCGGTCAGAGGAATGGTGAAAGTATGCTTTTAATCGACAATTACGACTCTTTCACGTGGAATATCGTGCAATATCTGCGACAGGCGGGCGTTGAGCCGATTGTGATAAAAAATGACGAAATAAGTCCGAAGCAGCTCGAAAATCTCGATTTTTCATCGATAATCATCTCTCCCGGCCCCTCAAACCCGGACAATGCCGGAATCAGCCTGCACGCAATCGAAAAATATTACAAATCAAAAAAAATTCTCGGAATTTGCCTTGGAATGCAATGCATAGCGCAGTTTTTCGGCGCAAAAATCATAAAAGACCAAAACCCGTTCCATGGGAAAACTTCAAAAATATTTTTCGAAGAAAAATCACCGCTTTTTGCCAAAATCCCCGACGGGTTCAGCGCAACGCGCTATCATTCTTTGATTGTGGACAAAAACACCCTCAAACCACCCCTAAAAATCACCGCAAAAACCAATGACGGCATAATCATGGCGGTTGAGCACGAAAAATTTCCGGTTTTTGGGGTTCAGTTCCATCCCGAGGCTATTTTAACCGAATTCGGGCACGAAATTATAGAAAATTTTGTTTTACACGCCTGACTGTGTAACTTTAATACGTTTCAGGCGTTTTTCGAGCTTTCTGTACCATTTCAGCTTTTGTTTGAACACATATTCATACCCCTCGACGTCGCCTTTTCTGATATCTTCGAGCTGCCGGTCGCAAAGTGCCTCAAAATTCGTTTCCAGCTGGTGGTTCAGGTCTTTTCTTGAGATTGTTGCGTCGGTCAGGACGATAGGTTCGCCTATTTCGACCAGAACCTCGGGGCGGTCTTCGCGCAGGAACATAAAATTCGTTGAAATCGGGATAAGGTTAACCCCGCCGACCGCTTTTACAACATTTTCGGCGATATAAGCCATGCCCGTCTGAAATTCAATCGGACGATACATTGGCGGACGGATAATCCCCTGCGGGAAAATCCACAGCGAGCGTTTTTTGTCTTTTAGCTGTTCAACCGCGTATTTCAGGGCTTTCATTGACGCTTGCGGAGATTTTTTGTTCACCGCAAAAGCCCCCGCCCTTGCAAGAATCGGAAAACGGTTCAATTCCTCAATCATCATCCTGATTTCCGTATGAAAAACGCGACGGCACAGGTTATATCCTACGATTCCGTCCCACCAGTTGTCATGCGGGGCGTAAAGGATGTTTGAAAATTCGGGGTTACGCTTTTCGTAGTTTGATTTGTTTTTTACCATCAACGAATAAAAGCGATTTTCCAACATTCCATAGAAAAACCGGTCAGCAAGCCAAATCCAGAACGGGCCTGTTTTGGCTTCTCTGAATTTTTCATCTCTGTTTCTCAATTTCGTCGGAGGAACATCCAGGTATAATTTTTGAGCGTTCAAATCCACACAATAATCTCCCATAAAAAACATTTTACACTCTTTCCGCCAATAAGGGAATACTTTTGCGCAATTATTTACTTTTTTTTATATAGGGCGGGAACTGATTTAGATTCCAGAAAGCAGAGTGGGTCAGGCACCGCCTGATAGCACAAAACTCCATTTTTTGGTTATAAAAACGCTTTTTTTGCAAAATTCGACGATTTGTCAGGCGGTGCCTGACCTACTTTTTGACTTTTGTTATTTTTAAAACGTCATTTTCTATCTGGTATTCGACTTTGTCTGTTTCAGGGTTGATTTTTAAAAGTTTTAAAATAGTCGTATTTATGAATAA
>CALUPP010000081.1 GCA_944322685.1 Candidatus Gastranaerophilales bacterium | reverse complement strand
CCAAATTGATAAAAAATGAAAACGGTTTTAAGCACGATTTGAAGCTTAATTGCACATTGTCCATATTTGTACCGAAGCCGTTTACACCTTTTCAGTGGTGCGGTCAGGATTCCATGGAAACATTGAACGAAAAAATCCGCTATATCAAAGAGCATCCCGTAAAGGGCGTAAGAATTAAAATTCATGACAAATATATCTCACAAATCGAGGCTGTGCTCACCAGAGCCGATTCTTCAATCGGGAATTACATTGAACAGCTTCATAACGCGGGGTGTTATCTTGATGCGTGGGATGATTATTTTAACAGGGAGCTTTGGGCAGAAATTGCGTCAAAATGCGGAATTTCGCTGGAAAATCTTGCACAAAAAGCTTACAAAACCGATGAAAAACTCCCCTGGGACTTCATTAATACGGGCATAAAAAAAGAATGGCTCATAAATGAATACAACAAAGCCCTGGCAAGCACTTCGAGCGTACCTTGCGAAACAAAATGTTCAAATTGCGGAATTTGCCCCGAATTTAAAGTAAAAAAGGTGCTGGATGCGCCCTACGAGCCGATAATTACGCAGCAGCCCGATTTGTCGGCTATAACGGCCAAAAGATACCGTGCAAAAATCACCAAAAAGGACTATTTAAAATACCTTTCGCACCTAGACTGGCAAAATACCCTCGTAAAAGCGCTTTTCCGTTCGGGTTTAAGGCTTGTGTTCACCGAGGGATTCAATCCGATACCGAAAATATCCCTGGGCGTTGCTTTGCCGATTTTTGTGGAAAGCGAGTGCGAATTTTTCGAGTTTGAGCTTTATGATGAGCTTTCTGACGAGGAAATAGTCAAAATTTTGAATAATTCGCTCGACAAAAATGCACAAATTATCGAAATTCAACAGATTCACAAACCCTATAAAAGCCTCGATACCGTTATCCAGTGGGCAAGTTACAAATTTTTACCGGAAAATGATGAAAAAGGGCTTTTAAATTTGCCGGATTTAATGTATATTAAAAATGAGCTTGCTTCAAAAGAAGTTTTTCTGACGAAGAAGACGAAAAAAGGTATAGACAAATTAATATCAATTAACAAATCAGTTCGAGATGTTGAAGTTAGAGAAAACACAATTTTTGCAACCCTAAAAACAGGCCAGAATCAGGAGATTCCGTCGCTTCGTGCTGATGAGTTTATTAAATTTTTCTATCCGGATTACAGGTTTAATATCACCCGTCTTTGCTTTTTTGACGGGGACATGAAAAGAATTTAAGGGAAATTAACATGGCAAAATCAATAGTTATTGCGGAACGCGACAATATTGCGGCAGTTTTTGAAGATAATAAGTGCACGGAGTTTTTTATCCATAAAGGAGACATTTTGCTCGGCGATGTGTACATGAGCAAGGTCGAAAACATTCTTCCGAGCATTGAGGCGGCATTTGTTAACGTAGGTTCGGACAAAATGGGTTTTTTGCATGCCGCTGATGTCATCGGAAAAGGCGGGTTGCAGGATAAGCTTTCTCCTAAGCAAAGATTGATGGTTCAGGTTGTAAAAGAGCCTACCGGACACAAAGGCCCGCGTGTTACTACCTCAATAAGCCTGCCGGGACGATTTCTTGTGCTTATGCCGCAAGAAACCGGGGTTAGCGTAAGCAAAAAGATTTCCACGCCGAAAGAAAGAGCCCGTTTAAAATCAATTGTTAACCTTTTGAAGCCGGTCGGGCTGGGAATTATCATCAGAACCGAAGCCGAGGGCCAATCCGAAGCGGAAATTCAAGAAGATTTGGAAATTTTGCTTGAAAAATGGAATACAATCGTTACACAAGCCGAGCTCGTCAGCGCTCCCAACCTGCTTTATCGCGATCAGGACCTTTTGTATAGGGTTATCAGAGAAGCATGCGATGAAAACACAAAAGAAATCGTTGTTGACACGCCCTATGCGCTTCACCGCACGCAACAGCTCATTCAGAACTGGAATCTCGGCAAAGAAATTGAGCTTTCTGTTTACAAAGGCACGGAGCCGCTTTTGGTTGCATCCGGAGTTAAAAAAGAGATAATGGCTGCGCTTCAGACCAAGGTAAATTTGCCGTCCGGCGGTTATTTGTTCATTCAAACCACAGAAGCGCTTACAGTAATCGACGTTAACAGCGGAAAATTCATCAGTTCCGCGACGCAGGATGAAACAATCCTCAAAACCAACCTCGAAGCCGTCCATGAAATCGCTCGTCAGCTGAAATTGAGAAATATCGGCGGAATGATTATTATTGATTTTATCGATATGCTCAGCCGCGCGGATAAAATCGCAATTCTTGAAGAAATGGAGCTTGCGCTCGAATCTGACAAGGCAAAACCGCAGGTTGGCCAGCTTTCTGATTTAGGTTTGGTCGAAATGACCCGCCACAGACAAGGTCAGAGCCTTGCCGAGGTATTCGGCAAAAAATGTCCGCATTGCTCGGGTACAGGATTTGTTGTTGAAGAAATGAACTTCTCTTCAGCGGTTGCAGAGGGCGAATACCGCTCAAAAGTTGCAAAATCTAAGCTGCCATTGAGCGGAAATCACGGAAAACACAAACCGCAGCACCCGGACAAAAGCAATAACAAGGTGTTTAACTACCAGAATCCCGGTGATAGCAACAAAAAATCAGGCAAACGGCCGCAAAATACAGAGCCTGTTGAAAATGATACTGAAATTTTACAAGATAGCGCTCAACCGCAGGAAATGCAGCCTCAGCAGAAAAAACAAAAACCGCAAAGGGGCGGCAGAAAACGTTCTAACAAAAATTCTAAAAAAGAAGCAATTCAGATGGCAGATGAGCTTTTAGAAAACAGAAACCATAATGTTGACGCGCAAATTGAGCCCCACGAGGAAGTTGTGCGCGACATAGCACCGATTTCTGAGCCTGAAGCGCCGCAAAATGAAGAAAAAGCTCCCGAGCCGATTGCAGAAGCCGTTACAGAGGAAGCAAAAGAAGATGCGCCCAAGTTAACCGGCAAAGGAAAGCCGCGCCGCGCAACCAGAACAAGAAGAAAGTCCTCCGAAAAATCAGAAAAAACGGGAAAATCAAGAAAATCGAAGAAATCGGAGAAAGCCGAGGAAAATGCTGAATAAAAAACTCAAGTTTTTCACTGTTTTGATAGCAATTTCGCTGGCACTTTGCTCTGTGAATACAGCTTTTGCCCAAAAAACTGATAATCAGACGCAACAAAAAGCAAAATCAAGCTCACTTTTGCCCACAAAGCAAGAAAATAAGAATGTTTTGGGTAAGTTTTTTGTGACAATGGGCTGGGTTGCGGGCTCTTGCGTTGTTATTTACCTGCTTTTGCTCGCTTACAAGCGCCGCACAGCCGCAAAATACGCCCCCAATGAGCAAATTCAAGACATGTCACTGAATCTTGATTCACCTCAGAGCATTGATGATGCCGTTGACTTTGTAATTAAAAAATTCTAACCACCTTTTTAGATGGTGCTCCGTACTCTTTTAAGAGCTGTTTCACAACTTTTGGCATCTGACATATAAATGAGTAATTTCCACGCGAAATTGAGCATTTTGAACAGTCTGAGCACAGCTCGTAGCATTCTATTGCTTGCAGCGTCCAGTTTTGTACAATCGAATCCGAAATTTCACCATTAGTTTGAGGTGAAAACACGTCCTT
>CALUPP010000080.1 GCA_944322685.1 Candidatus Gastranaerophilales bacterium | reverse complement strand
GCTGTCGCCCATACGACATATATGTTCCCCATGTGCGGAAATGCTACTTTTATTTTCTTTTTTTCAGCCATTTTCTTTTTCCTCGTCCCTCAAAGGTGATTAATTTTAACATCATTATATCCCAAATATTTTTTTTAAATATGTTTATATGAAACGGCTGCTAAAAACTGCTTTTTATGATTTTTTCGTCATTCTGCTTTATAAAATTTAATAAAAACAATTATAATAAAACTTTTATAGTATATTAGTTTTGTAGAGGTAAACGAGGAATTTTAAATGAGCAAATTCAACCTGCTGGCATATATTTTACCCCCTGAAGAAAAAGTTTTTTACACATTATTTGAAGAAAGCACAAAGGTCTGCCACGAAACTGCGGTTTTGTTCAACGAAATCGTGACAAAAGGGCTGACCGAAGACCATATTATCACGGCAAAACGCCTGAAACACAAAAGCAACGACCTTTTAAAAGAAACGCTGCATCAGTTGAATATTACGCTCATCACACCGATTGATCGTGAAGATATCCAGTGCATCGCGTCTTTGCTGAATAAAATTACAAAAAGAATTGTCAAAGCATGCGTGAATTTGAGGGTTTACCGTATCGAAGAATTTACGGAAAACATGAAAAAACAGGCTACGACAATGCTTCAGGCAACGGAAGAATTGACAATTATCATTCATAACTTCAAAAAATCCAGCTCCATCAAGGAAATGACGGAAACAAACCTCAAAATGAAAGAAATTGAATCCCACGGGGACGAAATACTTTATCACGCAATGGATGAGCTGTTTTCCGGCAAATATGATGCGCTGAACGTTCTAAAACTGCGCGACGTCCACAAGGATATTGAAAATGCGCTTGACAGCTGTTTCTCCGTATCCGATCAGGTCGTAAACGTTGTTCTGAAGCAGAGTTAGGGATTGGAGAAAACGGAAGTATGACGATTTCATTGGGTTTATTGATTCTGGTAGTAGCGGGAGCGCTTGTTTTTGAATATATTAACGGTTTTCACGACGCTGCCAATGCAATCGCCACTGTTGTTTCGACAAAAGTTTTAACCCCGCGTCAGGCGGTTATTTATGGCGCATCTTTGGAGTTTACGGGCGCATTGATGGGTACGCACGTTGCAAAAACCATCGGAGCCGGCATTGTTAACCCGGATACAATAACTTTGCATGTAATTTTCTGCGCGCTTGTCGCCGCAATCATCTGGAATTTAATTACGTGGTTCTTCGGCTTGCCCTCAAGCTCGTCACATGCCCTAATCGGCGGTTTAATCGGTGCTGCTGTGGTAAATGCCGGCTGGGGCTGCGTAAGATTTGCGGAATTGCTCGATAAAGTCATTGAGCCGATGTTTCTTGCGCCGGTAATCGGCTTCGGAACCGGGTTTATTGTCATGGCGCTGCTTTTGCGGATATTTTACAAGGCTAATCCCGACAAAGTTAACCGCAGATTCCGCCGCTGCCAGATTTTTTCGGCCGGTTTAATGGCTTTGAGCCATGGTTCTAACGACGCGCAGAAAACAATGGGTATTATTACGCTTGCATTGCTCGCCGGCGGGGTTATAAAAGGCTCTGCGGCCGGGGATTTTGAGATACCGATTTATGTAATTCTCGCCTGCGCAACTGTAATGTCATTGGGTGTAATGTCCGGCGGCTGGAAAATCATCAAAACCATGGGCAGCAAAATTATCAAGCTAAAACCCATCAATGGATTCGCCGCAGAGTCTTCTGCCGCAACGATTATCCTGCTTGCGTCGCATTTTGGCGTACCTTTGAGCACTACCCACGTAATTTCCACCGCAATCATGGGTGTCGGCACGACCTACAAAGCCCACGCCGTAAAATGGGGCGTAATCGGCAACATCGTCTGGGCCTGGGTTTTGACTATTCCTGTTTGTATCTTGATTTCCAGCGTGGTTTATACGGTTTACAGGCTTTTGGTTTTGGGTTAGCGAAATGTCAGGTACCGCCTGACAATCTAAAAACGGAATAATTATGAACTACAAAAGACTTTTTGTTCCCGGTTCCTATATTTTTGTCACAATTGTAACAAAAAACAGAAAACCAATCCTGATTGAATATATTTCTGCGCTTAGAAAAGCGTTTAGAATTGCAATAGAAAAATTTCCCTTTGAAATTGTTGCCATTATTGTAAATAAAGACCATTTACACATGATAATCAAGCCTGAAAACGTCCAAGATTATCCGAAAATAGTTGGAAATATAAAATCTTCATTCACAAAAATATCAGGCTTGAATTATTCTGCAAATAACAACAGGGAATCTGAGGTCTGGCAGCGGCGCTATTGGGAACATACGATTACAGATGAGGAAGATTTCTGCAAACATTTGGATTACATACATTATAATTCAATGAAACATTACCAATTAGCGCCGCAAAAATGGAAATATTCTTCATTTCAAAAATTCGTGAAGATGGGCTATTATGAAAAAGATTGGTGTAATTTTGATGATAAGCATGATATTTTGTCGATGAATTACGAATAAACCAAAACAATAGTAGGTCAGGCACCGCCTGACATTTCACCGCATAAAATTAAAAAGCGTTGTTTTATTGTTTTTAACGTTTTTGTCAGGCGGTGCCTGACCTACGTTATTTTTTTTAATAATTATACGTTTTTATCCGCAGTTGCGGCGGGGTGTTTTTGCGTGTTTTCGGTGTTAAAATTATCCTATGCTTGAATACCTGAAACAAAAAAAATTCCTGAATATCGAAAAAATCCGCGCATTTCTGGCAAAAAAATGCTCTTTTACCGTGACAGGGCTCACTTCGTTCCTGCGGCTGACGACTCTTGCGCTTGCGGCGTCGCAAAAACGCGTGATTTTTGTTACCGCGACCGAACAAAACTGCCTGAAATATAAACATGACCTCGAAAAATTCTACAACACCACCGCAAAAATCTTCCCCTATCAGGATGTTTCGATTTACGACGGAGTCGCGCCGAATCTTTATAAATACGCCCAACAAACGGAAATTATCAGAAATCTTGATAAGGAAGAACTCCTCCTCGTCCCGGTTCGGGCGCTTCTGGAGAAATTTCCTCAGAAAAGTTTCTACAAAAACAACCTGATAGAAATAAAAACGGGCGACGAAATCGATACCGCCGAATTTGCGAAAAAACTCGTAAACCTAGGCTACAAAAGGGTTACAATGGTGAGCGATATCGGCGAATTCAGCGTGCGCGGTGACATAATCGACGTTTTTTCTTTCTCGAAAAACCCAGTCAGAATTGAACTCTGGGGCGATGAGGTTACGGATATCCGCTTTTTTAATAACGAAACGCAAAGAAGCATAGAAAAGACGAATTCGGTCGAAATCCTGCCCGTGTACAAGTTTTTGGCAGATGAAAAAAGCGTAAAATCCTTTGTAAAAGAAATAAAAGAGGAAGTAAAAAAGACTGAAAACAAAGATACCGCCGATATTTTGCATGAAATGACGGATGAACTCACGGAAAAAGCTGAAAATGAAAGCTATTTCGAGGGAATCGAGTATTTTCAAAGCTATTTTAATAAAAATACCCAAAATCTGCTTGAGCTCGCTGATGAGGATTTTGTGATTGTTTTTGACGAATCGACCGAGGTTTTTTCGCGATTTAACCAGATTGCGCAGAATTTTGACAAGCAAATCCTTGAAAATAGCGCAAAAGCCCTGAATCTTCCCCTTAAAGAGCGGGCTCATGCTGATTTTGAGGAATTTATGGCGCAAATCGCCTCAAGAGAAAAGATTTTTCTCGACAATTTTCTCGATACGGCTTCGGATTTCACCGTGGAGTTTGAAAGCTCGATGATTGCGGGCTTTTCGTCGAAAATGGAGGAAATCATCGCATTTGTTGACGAAAAGATGAAAAACGGCTATAAAGTCGTCATAGCAACGGATTACAGGAATAGAATCGAAGAAATTTTGAGGAATTTTGAAATTCCCTATTCGGAAAAACCGGACGAGGGCGTTTTTCTGACCGAAAACCTTGCTCTGGGCGGGTCAGAGGTCGATGATTTGAAACTTGTCGTGTTGACGGATAAAGAACTTTTCAACAAAAAATCAAAAGACATAACAGCCCAGAAAAAGAGCTATTACAAGGAAAAAGCCGAATATATCGAGTCAATAAACGACATTCAGGAGGGCGAATACGTCGTGCATCAGGTGCATGGGGTCGGGCTTTACAAAGGGCTGTCAAAACAGGAAATCGACGGGCAGCTGAAAGATTATTTGACCATAGAATACGCCTGCGGCGACAAACTCCATATGCCGGCCGAACAAATCAATCTTTTGTGCCGCTTTCGCGGTGCCGGCGCGGCCCATCCGAAGCTTTCCCGAATGGGCGGAAACGACTGGCAGGTTACGAAAACCCGTGCGAAAAAGGCAATTGAAGAAATCGCGAAAGATTTGCTGCGTCTTTATGCAAAACGCGAAGTTGCCGAGGGAATTGCGTTTGAGCCGGATACGGTTTGGCAGTACGAGATGGAAGAAGCGTTCGAATTCACCGAAACGCCCGACCAGATGAAAGCAATTCAGGATACAAAGGCCGATATGGAAAATCCGAAGCCCATGGACAGGCTGATTTGCGCGGATGTCGGGTTCGGAAAGACGGAAATCGCAATCAGGGCGATTTTTAAGGCTGTAATGTCCGGAAAACAGGCAGCAATCGTTGTTCCGACGACGATTCTTGCGCTCCAGCATTTTCAGACGATTTCGGAGCGATTTAAGCCGTTTCCCGTGAAAGTTGAGCTGCTTTCGCGTTTTCGCAGCTCAAAAGAGCAAAAAGAAACCGTAAAACACCTTGCTACGGGCGAATGCGACGTTGTAATCGGTACGCACCGCCTTTTGCAGAACGATATAATTTTTAAAGACCTCGGATTGCTCGTAATCGACGAAGAACACCGCTTTGGCGTGCGGCACAAGGAAAAACTCAAAATGCTGCGCAAAAATATCGACATTTTGAGCATGTCGGCGACGCCTATCCCGAGAACGCTCTATATGTCGCTTTCGGGCATAAAAGATATGAGCGTAATCAACACTGCGCCCATGAACCGCCTGCCGATAAAGACTTATGTGGGCGCGTATAACGAAACTTACATAAAAAACGCCATAAACCACGAACTCGAGCGCGACGGGCAGGTTTTTTGCCTTTATAACCGTGTTGAAACGATTTTTGAATTCGCCACGCAGCTCCATAACATCGTTCCTAATGCGAGAATCGCTGTTGCGCACGGCCAAATGGAAGAAAAAGAGCTCGAGCGGGTTATGGTTGAATTCGCGGAGCACAAATATGACATCCTTTTGAGCACGACTATCATTGAATCGGGGCTCGATATCCCGAATGCGAACACAATGATGATTTTTGATGCCGACAGGTTCGGTTTGGCGCAGCTTTATCAGCTGAGAGGGCGCGTCGGGCGCTCTGACAGGCAGGCTTATTGCTATTGTTTCTACAAACAGCAAAAACAGCTTACCGCGGACGCAGTACAGCGCTTAAAAGCGATAAAAGAGTTCTCGACGCTGGGCGGCGGATATCAGGTTGCTCTTCGCGACATTGAAATCAGGGGTGTGGGCAACATTTTGGGCACAAAACAGCACGGGCATATGACGAATATCGGCTTTGACACGTACTGCCAGCTGCTTGAAGAAACAATCAACGAGCTTAATGATGAAAAAATCGAGGAAAAAGTTGCTTCTATCGTGGATATCAACGTAACGGCCTACATTCCGGATGAATGGGTGGGCTCAAAAGAACAAAAAATGATAGAATACAAGCGTCTTGCGGACGTAAAAAACACAATCGAGCTTGAGGCGATTCATGACGAGTGGAAAGACCGTTTTTCAAAGATTCCCGAGCCTGTTGAAAACCTTATAAAGCTTGTTCACCTGCGTTTGCTGGCGAGTGAGGCAAAAATCCCGCTAATCCGCGAAACTAGCGAAAATATAAGGATTTACATGCCCTACAACAAAGCCGAATGGAACATTATTGCATCGCATTTGGACAAAAATATTACAAAATATATAAAATATACAATTGCTCCAAAATCGTGCAAAGAGGGCAGTTCCATACTGCTTTTGAACACCGGTGTGCTTAGTTTTAAAGAAGTATTTAACATATTGAGCGATTTATTCTATTATATAAATAAAATTGCATATGATTATATGAGTAATAATCAGAATTGAAATAGAAAATGAAATAGAAAGAGGAGCGCAAATGCGTAAACTTAAATTATTAGCGGCCACAGCGGCATTAACGATTCTGCTTTCCGGCTGCGTCAACAAAAATGCGGTAATCACCGTAAATAACGAAGCAATCACAAGACAGCAGTACGAACAGGCATTCGACGCAGTGGCTAACAACTCGATGTTCTCCCAAATGGGCATTGATTTGAAAAAAGACCCTGACAGCTTCTTGCATCTAATGCTCAAAGACAGGGTTGTGAATGAGTTGACCATAAAAACCCTGCTCGATCAGGAAATCAAGAAAAAACACATAAAAGTAACAAACGATGACATCAATAATGAGCTCAAAAACATTATTGACAAGGTCGGCTCAAAAGAAAAATTCAACGAAATCCTTAAACAAAACGGCGTAAGCACTTCACAGTTCAAAAAAGACCTTACCGAAGAGCTCAAGGTCAGAAAACTCGTTGACAGCCTTTCTGTCGTCGCGGTTAGCGATGCTGATGCGAGAAAATTCTACGAAGCTAACAAGGATAAATTCAAATATCCAGACAGAGTGCGTGCTTCGCACATTTTAATCAGTGCAAATGAAGAAGAATTAAAGGCTAAGTTCGCAAATGAGGATAAAAACCTTACTCAGGCTCAAATTAACGAAAAAGTGAAAAAAGAAATGGCCGCAAAGCTCGAAAAAGCGAAAAAAATCCTCGCAGAAGTCAAAAAAGACAAATCACAGTTTGCTAAAATCGCAAAAGAAAACTCAGATGACACGGTCAGCGCTAAAGAGGGCGGTGATTTGAACTTCTTCGGCAAGGAAGAAATGGTTGAACCGTTCTCCAAAGCCGCTTTTTCGATGAAACCCAACACTGTTTCTGAAATTGTAACAACGCCTTACGGTTATCATATCATTATGGTTACGGATCGCGTAAAAGCGGGCATTGAGCCTTTTGAAAAGGTTAAACCCGAAATCAAAGATTATCTTGAAAATCAGGAAAAAGTGAAAGTTCTTCAGCAATTTGTTGAAACTCTGAAAAAAAATGCTAAAATAGTCTATAACGATCCGAGTTTCAATCCTGAAGTAATTCAGAAAAAACTCAAAGAACAATCAAAAAATAATCCTGCATTGATGGATTCTCAAAAATCGGCTAAAGACTAATAAAACCTAATGTGGTTTT
>CALUPP010000079.1 GCA_944322685.1 Candidatus Gastranaerophilales bacterium | reverse complement strand
GGGAACTCTTTAATTTCAATATAGTGATACGGATTACCGTTAAAATCCAAATCTTCGCCCTCGATGAGCGTCCAGTCGAGATTCAGGTAATATTCAACATCTTTTTCATTATTCATCGAGCGAATTTTCCTTTAATGGCTGCGTAATCATCAAGCCTTCGCCGCCGATTACGTCTGCTTGCTTGCCGTCAATGTACAAATAAACAGGCTTTTTCGGCGCATTCGCCAGAGCGGTTTTTATCACCTGTTTTATGCGGCTGTACAAGCTGTCAGCGCCGCCTCCGTTCACAATATCCGAGCTCAGGTCAATAACTATTTTATCGCTTTCAACAACCCCGCGGATTTTCGTTGATTTGGGCACTTCGGAAAAAACTCCGGCCTTTTTTTCGTAAGCAGTAGGGCCATTTATCAGCTGCTGAAGCGCAAAAGTAAGTTTTGAGCTGCCCTGCGGTACTTCTCTTTTTGCAGTTTTAAAAAGGTTGTTTGATTGGGCGTCCGTACCGAGAAAATAGACGATTGCGTATTCTTTTTCTTTAGCGGGAGCGTTTTTTTTCTCCTGGGGCGCCTTTTTGGGTGCAGGTTCTGAGATTTGCTCCTCATGAACGAGCTTTTTTTCGTATTTTTGACCGTCAAAAAACGCAGCTTTTACGTAAAAACCCGCAAGAATCACAAGAATGCATATTGTTAATTTTGACCAGAAACCCATATTACCTGCTTTCTTTAGTATTATAACGAAGTTTTCGGGATAAATACACTGCCCGTAATATTAATATTATTATTCACAATATTTATGTCGCTTACTCTGACAATGCTTCCTTTTGTTTTCAACATTGTAGTTTCATACATAAACGGGTTCAATTTGTTAATAATCGGCAAAAGCGCGTTTATATTCATGCGCGCTGAGCCCTGATTGAGCTGAACATCCGTGAATTGGATTTTTCCGTCCAGCACGGCGAGCCCCATATTAACTGAAATCGTCTTAGTTTTGCCGCCGGTAATGATTGGCGAAACCATTTTCATCGACAAATCAAAACGGTTGTTAACAATCGCCGCCTGAGCGTCAAAAACCTTAAAAACAATGAAATTATTTACTTTTACGCTCATAGAATCAAGGGTTTTCGCAAATTTTCCGGCCGCAAAAGTCTGTTTTATATCGTCAGATGTCAAAGTAACGTCAAATTTTGAAAGAAAATTCTCCGCAGCATAAACATCATCGCCCTTTGTGACAAAATGGTTGTAATCGCAGACTGATTCAGAATTTATCGACGAAATATGAACCCCGTCAATAGTTACGTTTTTTGCAGAAGCGGTTATTTTTTTGAATTTGCCGTCAATTAGATTTTTTGCGCCATAAGCGTATATTTGAACATCAAATTTCGCGCCCAATTCTTTTTTTAGCTGGTTTTCGAGCGTAATTTCGCCGATTTTTGTCAAAAGAAAGTTCATCCCCGTAGCATTGCTCAAAAACAGAGGAAAACCGCTGCTCACAGCGTACGGAGGTCTCGGGCAAAGCGATGTATCAATCGCAGCAAAAGATTTTCCCGAAAAAATCAAACATAAAACCGCAAATGCTAAAATAAACTTTTTCATGCTCCAAATACCTTTTTTACCTTTATCACGCCCGATTCGCAAAGTGCGATTCCGGCGAGTTTTTCACCAAAGACCAAAGCAGCAGAGCCATTTTCAACATCGGCTTTTATGCTTCGCCCATGGAGAATCGATTCATATTCAATTTCAGACAAATTATAGCAGTTAAACGGCAAAACATCCAGAGGATTTATCAAATTTTTATGCACATCATCAAGTTTTTTAATATTTTCAAGCAAAACCGCATCTTTTAACGCAAATTTTCCCGATTTTGTGCGAATAAGCCCGCTCATAACAGCCCCAACGCCCAGCTGCATGCCCAAATCGTTTACTATTGAGCGGATGTACGTGCCCTTTGAACAATCAATTTGGATTTTTCCGACCTGTTTTGAATAATCAAAATCAATCAGCTCAATTTTTGAAACAATAACGGTTCTTTTGGGGATATCATCCGGGATTACGCCCTTTCTGGCAAGCTCATACAATCTTTGCCCTTTATAATGCACAGCGGAAAATGCCGGCGGAATCTGCTCAATTTTGCCGTTAAAAAGGGATAATTTTTCGATTATTTCCTCTTTTGTGACATGTCTTTCAGAAAAATCTTCAATTTTTCCCTCAGAATCATACGTATCTGAGATTTTTCCGAATGTCACCTCCGCAACATAGCTCTTATCCTCATTAAGATACTCAATCAGACGCGAAGCCTTTGAAATTGCGACCGGCAAAACGCCTTCTGCCATAGGGTCGAGCGTCCCTGTATGGCCGATTTGTTTGATTTTGGTGATTTTTCTCAAAACCGCCACCACATCATGGGAAGTCATGCCTTTTGGCTTGTAAATATTGAGAAATCCGAACATTACATCTCGCCGCGTGATATTTTGTCAATCAAATCCATAACATGCGTTCCGCGCTCAAGCGAATCGTCAGGAATAAAGCGCAATTCCGGCGTCAGACGCAAACGAATGCGTTTTCCGACCTCGTAGCGGATTTTTGGCACATTTTCTTCAAGTGCGGCAATAGTTTGCTGCTTTTGATCATCCGGCGCAAAAACCGAATAATAAACTTTTGCAAAAGAATTGTCATGAGCCAGCTCAATATCAGTAATGGACACGACTCCGGCGATTCTTGAGTCGCGAAGCTCCTTTTGTATAATATCTGCGATTTCCTTCATCAGGGTTTTTCTGACACGTTCGTTTCTTAAAGACATAATCACCTCACAACCTAAACAAGCGCCTGTCTTTCAACTTCTTCCGTGGTGGATACTTCAATTATATCGCCCTCTTGAATATCGTTGAATTTTGAGAAAGAAATTCCGCACTCAAAGCCCGTCGCAACCTCTTTGACGTCGTCTTTGAATCGCTTAAGCTGGTCAATCTGGCCTTTGAAAATTTCCGTACCGTTTCTAAGCACAACTGCGGTTTTTCCTTTGAGAATTTTGCCCTCAAGCACATAACAGCCGGCAATTCTGGTCGTTTTGCCAACCGTAAAGACCTGTCTGACCTCTGCACGGCCGAGCTCGACCTCTTTGATTTCAGGCTGAAGCAGGTTGAGCATGGTTTTTTCAAGATCTTCAAGGATTTGATAAATAATGTCGTATTTTTTAATCGTTACGTTCTCTTTTGCCGCAGCATGCAGGGCATTTGCGTCTTCTTTTACCGAAAATCCGAGAATAAGCGCCTTACTAGCAGCAGCAAGCATTACATCCGCCTCTGAAATATCGCCGACGCCGACGTGAACGAGTTTTATGACAATTTCATTGGATTTAAACTGATTAATTGCCTGAGAAAGTGCCTCAGCCGAACCATGGGTATTTGCTTTGATAATCAGGTTCAAATGCTGGATTTCACTCTCATTTTCACCGACAATTTCATTTCTGATATGCGCAGGAACCATTGCCTCAAGGCGAGAAGTTCTTTCTTTTTCTTTTCTTTCTGCGACTATACTTTTCATAAGCTTGTCATTAGCAACAACCTCAAAAGCATCGCCAGCCTGCGGCACTTCCGTGAGTCCGAGAATCTCAACAGGCGTCGATGGGCCGGCTTTTTTGACTCTTTCGCCGGAATCGGACAACAGAGCCCTCACTCGGCCGCAAACAGTGCCTGCAACAACGCAATCGCTCGTTTTTAATGTGCCGTTTTGCACAAGAAGCGTCGCAACCGGGCCTTTTCCTTTATCAAGATTAGCCTCAATAACAACACCTGACGCCGGAGCATCGGGATTTGCTTTCAAATCCTGCACTTCTGCAATAAGCAGTATGTATTCAAGCAGCTCATCAATACCAGTGCCCTGCAAAGCACTAACTTTAACGCAAACAGTGTCACCGCCCCATTCTTCGGGCACAAGTCCATGTTCTGTCAGCTGCTGGAGGATTTTATCCGGGTTTGCATCCGGCTTATCAATCTTGTTCACAGCAACAATAATCGGGATTTCAGCTGCTTTTGCGTGATTTATCGCCTCAATCGTCTGCGGCATGATTCCGTCATCAGCTGCAACGACCAAAATCGCAATATCTGTGGATTTTGCGCCCCTTGCACGCATTTCCGTGAACGCTTCGTGGCCCGGGGTGTCAATAAATACAATTTTTTTGTTATTCAAATGTACGGTATAAGCACCGATAGACTGAGTTATGCCGCCCGCCTCGGTCGCAACGATTTTGTGCTTTGAAGCACGTATAGAATCAAGCAAAGTCGTTTTTCCGTGGTCAACATGCCCCATAATACTGACAACAGGAGCACGCCTTTTCAGCAATTTTTCATCAACTTCGGAAAGTGCTTTGGCTTTTTCCTCTTTTTTCATTTCTTCTTCGATGTAGGCATCCAAATCTTCTTCCAAAACCTCAATACCGAAGCTTTCTGCCGCCTTTTTTGCCGTAGGAACGTCAATAACCTCGTTTACCGTAGCAAGAACGCCCTGCATCATTAGAAATTTTACAATTTCAGCAGACGGTTTGTTGATTTTTTCAGCAAGCTCACCCACGGTAACCGGCTGGTTTATTACAACCTGGGTCACGGCCTCTTCAGCCTCTTGTACATGCGTTCTTTTCTTGTGTTTTTGAGCGCTTGCCTTTTCCAGGCTTATTCTTTCTTGCTCTTCTTCCTTACTTTTAAAGATTTTTTCTTTCTTTTTCGAAGTTTTTTTCTTGCCGGCGCCTTTTCCCTCGTAAATATCCTGAGAAATTATATGCCGCTGAATGGGCTTCCGCTCAGCCGGAGCTTCATTTTGCGTTTTTACAGGTTTTTGAGTCGGAGTTTTTGGGGCTGTATCTTGTTTTACCTCTTTATTTCTTTCCTGATTGGGGGTTGGAGGTGTTTTTTGTGCTTTTACAGGCTGCTGAGCTTTTTGTTGGGGCTGAACTTTTTTAGGTGCTGGAGATGGTGCAAGATTAACCTTTTCTATGACTTTTTGCTGAGGAATCACTGGTTTTGGTTCTTCTTTTTTAACTTCCTGAGTTTCAGGAGCCGGCGCAGGTTTAGCTTTTTTTACAATGAAAGCTTTAGGTTTTTTCTTAACTTCAGCTGCGGGTTCTTGAATTAATTCTTTAATTTTCTTCGCTTGGTCATCAGTTACGACGCTTGAATGCGATTTACCTTTGACACCCATTTTGTTTTCAAGGATATCAAGTATTTCCTTGTTTGTTTTATTAAGCTCTTTTGCCAGTTCATATACTCTCATATTATCAGCCATATATTATATTTTTCTCCAATCATTGATTCCTAATATATTTGTAGCACAAGCATATAATTAAGTACAGTAATCCGTTTATAATCAATTGTCCTTGTCTTCAAAACGCAAGTATAGTAAAATTTAGTAACACTAAGGGAGAGAATTATGAACAACAGAACAGTTGCGCAGGTGCTGGCAAAAGCCGCAGAATTTGAAGAAAACGATAAACATGAGCAGGCTTATGAATGTTACAAAGAAGCCTATAAATCTAATCAAAACGACATGGATGTGCTTTCTCAGCTGGCTATTTGCGCACAAAACCTGGGCAAAACTCAGGATGCTGTTGAATATTGGAACATAATGCTTATGCATACGCCTGAAAATCCGCTTCCTTATCATCAGCTGATGGATATTTATTTTCATTCAAGCAAATATGACTACTATATGACGCGTGCAAAGCTAAAAACGCTCGAAGGGCGGCTTGATCAGGCTATTGTTGACTACAAAAAGGCCATTTCAAACACAAGTGAAGAAAAAGAAATCATACCGGCGCGCTATTTGCTTGCTCAGACCTATGAAATCATTGAAAAACCAATGCAAGCCATTGATGAATACCTGAGAATTCTTGATTATGAACACAATGAGAACGCGTACGGCGCGCTTGCTAAGATATATTATACAAATGACAAGCCCGCAGCCGCAAATATTCTCCAGCAGGCATTAAAAGAATTTCCGGAAAACAAAGAATTTAAAAATCTGCTCTCAAAAATTTACATGGAGCTTGGAAAATACGAAGAAGCGTTAAATTATGCATCTGACAACCTTTCCAGGGCAAAAATCCTGCTTTTGCAAGAAAAAAATGACGAAGCGTATGATATTCTCGCAAACTTAAGCGACAAGGACAAATCAACATCTCAATATTGCGCAATGATTGCTGAATATTATTACAACAGTGATGATTTTGAGCAGGCGCTTCAATACATTGACAAATTTGAAGCAAAAGAGCCCAAAAGCCCGCTTGCACCGCAGATGAGGGCGCTTGTTTATGAAAAGCAGAACAAAGATTACGAAGCACACTACAACTGGGGACGGTATTATTTGCTCAAAAACGCAAATGACCTTGCACTAAACGAATTTTTGAACGCATATTCTGCGGACAAAAAGCAGGTTGGGGTCATCAGGGAGCTGATTAACCTATATGTTGCAATGGATGACAAGGTTGCCTCCGTTGAATTCTCAGAAAAGCTTGTTGAAATCGAAAAAGACGATGTTCCGACCCTCAAAAAGCTTGTAAATTTTTATGAGCATGAGGGGTACGAGGAAAAAGCGATTCAATATCTTTATGCTCTCAACGAAATCAACCCCAAAGACGCAGAAACACTGCTAAAACTCGCAAAACACTGCGACAAAAACCGTCAGATGGGCGAAGCTATCAGCTATTATGAGCAATATCTAAAATTTGCGCCAACAGGCGAAGAAAAAGAGAAAGCTCAAAAGCGCTACGACCTTTTAACAACCGGTGAAATTGCCGAGGACGAGGGTTTTCTGGACAAATTAATCGGATTTTTTACAAAAAAATAGCAGCATGCTCAAAAATGGGGCTTTTATAAGATTTTTAATCAGATATTTTAAAAACAGCGATGAGCACTTGGGAAATTTGCTGTAAAATTTAACAGGGATAAGGTTCTGAAACAAGTTCGTGGTGACAATTTTAGTTATTTTGTGCAATCTGTTATATAAATCTTCAAAAAGCTTATTGACAGCGTAGTTTTATTTAGTAATATATATATACACCGATTGGAACTGGCAAATAGCTCAGCAAGAGGTGAAATTAAATAGGTTGGCGGGCGTTTAGCTCAGTTGCCCAGTGAGGTTCACCTCACGAAATATGATAAAGCTTCCCTTGGGAAGCGCGTGAAAATTAAATATAGTTGGCGGGCGTTTAGCTCAGTTGGTAGAGCGCTTCCCTTACAAGGAAGATGTCGGGAGTTCGAGCCTCTCAACGCCCACCATTTCTAAAAAGAGCCTCAAAAGGCTCTTTTTTAGTGGCTTTTCGCTCGTGATCTGCGTTTGCGGATTTCGAATATTCTGAAAGATTTTTTTAAATCGCTAGAACTCTTTTGTATTGTCAGTTTCAGAGGTTCAAGTCTCTTCAGACGTCTTTGACTTAGCTCTAAGTGCCTTAGCTAAAGCCTTTCCGGCATATTTCGGAATTTTTACTCCTTTGATTTTTGCTAAACTCTCAAAAAATTGTTGATAAAGAATTGCGGTTTCTTCTTCCGAATATTCTTTGTCGTCAAATGTGATTATCACGTTTACATCTTTTCTGATCTTCATAATACCTCCT
>CALUPP010000078.1 GCA_944322685.1 Candidatus Gastranaerophilales bacterium | reverse complement strand
AAATGGGCTTGCCCGTAAGGGAAAATACAGAAAACAGGGCGCTGCGCTTCGTTTCGGCTCCGCACAAAACACGTTTTTCCTTCCCTGCGGGCAGCAACCGGGGAAAATGCGGTAAAATCGGCAATTAAAGCTTTTTACAACTCAAATTCACCGTTTTTTTATAAACAAATTCCAACAAATCTTTTTTCTGCTTTGCCATGGCAAGTTTTGGCATAAATCCGACCGTACGGAGGGTTAAATTTATTGAATTTTCGTCAATTTCCGCTTCAATTCCGGTAATAAGGTTCTTTTGAGGCTTATCCAGCCCGTCCGCAAGCCGTAAAACCCCGCAAAGCTTCATCACAACGTCTTTTTGCACCTCATCAAGCGCCGCAAAACGCTTGTGTTTGGCTTCATCAGGGAAAGACGAACGGTGATAACGCGCAAGATGGGCGATTATCGCCCTCTCATAAGCGGAAAATTCATCAAAATCCATCTCAAGAATCATATTCAAAGAGTTTTTATGATGAGATTTTCGGTCAATATGATAGCCGATATCGTGCAAAAGGGCGGCCGCAGCCAGATATTCCCGTTCTTTTACGCCAAAATCAAAAAGCTTCCCGTTTAACGCATCAAACAACATCAGCGCGTACGTTTTCACCTGATTTGAGTGGGAAATTCTTATATTGTATTTTTTTACGATATCGTCAATCATTTTTCTTCAAAAGCTGCTTAATTTTTTCCAACAAATATTCCTGATGAAAATCCGACTTGCTGATGAACCCGTCAGCCTGGCATTCTTTGATTTTCGGGTCATTTTGCGTGCGCGAGGAGATAATTATTACCGGAATTTTTCGATAAAGCTCGTCTGATTTCAACTGCTCGACAAAAACCAGCCCGTCCATCTCCGGCATCTCCAAATCGGACAAAATCAGGTCAAATTTGCTCTTCGCAAGCTCCTCAAAGGCTTCTTTCGGGTTATTGACCATCCGGAAGTTGTACCCGCAGTGAAAAAGTATGTTTTTCAGCAAAGAACGCGTGGTTATTGAATCGTCAACTATCAAAATTGTGTAATCGCGGTTTGATTTCGGCAAAAGTTTATGTCTGCTTTCCATCAAGCTCTTTTCAGAACCTGCATAAGAATTTTTGTAAAGGTCAATGAGGTTCAAAATCAAGCAAACCTCGCCCGTAACAAGGGTTGTAATCCCCATAATGTTCTTGAGCTTGACAATCGGGGGCGAAAGTTTCTTCTGGAGAATTTCTTCGTCGCCGAGAATCTTATCCACGATTATGCCCATCATCGCGTTTTCGATTTCGATTATCACAAGGGTTTTTCGCGTTTCTTCAAGCCCCTCCTCAGCCGCGGGCAGGCTCAAAAGCTCGGATAATTCAAAAACCTGGATGGATTTTCCGTCAAGGAGGATGGTTTTGTTCTCATTTCTTGTATAAATGTCTTTGCTTTCGACCCACATGACGGTTTTTACGGCGGTCATGGGCATTGCAAAAAGCTGATTTGCGCTGCGGACGATAAAAGCTTTCATCGTGGACATGGAAATCGGCAGTTCAATGCTTATTTTCGTGCCATGCCCGACAACGGAAAATACTTTCACGCGCCCGTTGAGCTGAGAAATTTTTGTCTGCACAATATCGAGCCCCAGCCCCCTGCCGGAAATCTCGGTAACGACTTTTCCGGTCGAAAACCCCGACCAGAAGATTATATTCATAATTTGCTCGTTTGTAAGGAATTCGAGCTCTTTTTCGGTAATCAAATTCTTCTCAAGCGCCCTTTTCTTAATCACCTCAAGGTCAATTCCGCGCCCGTCGTCGTTTACCTCGATTATGATTTTGTTTTCGAGGCTTTTTGCGTGAAGATGTATTTGTCCTGTGGGCGGTTTTCCGGCAGCGACGCGTTCTTCAGGAGTTTCGATGCCATGGTCGATGGAGTTTCTGATTATGTGCATCAGAGGCGTTTTTATTTCTTCAATAACCTTTTTGTCCGCGCTGGTTTCGCTTCCGGAAATCAAAAGTTCAATTTTTTTGCCGGTATCTTTCGAAATATCGCGAATCATCCTCGGAAACATGTGAAAAATCGTCGCCAACGGCAAAACGCGGATGTTTTTGACCATACTTTCGAGCTGCGTAACGATGATGTTGAACTTTGTATCGTCCTCATCGATTGATTTTTGCAGACTAAGAATGCGGTTGTTAAGTTTCATGATTTTGAACGCATTTTCCTGAAAAATCGAATAAATCTGCTTGCTGAAGACCGACACGCTCCCGAAATCGCCCGCAGCGATTGAGGCCATGAGCTTTTTGTCGTAATATTTTATAAAACTCTGGGATTTGTGGTTAAAATTCTTCCATTCGTTCAGTTCTTCGAGAATTTCTTCGAGTTCCGAGATATTTTTCTGGTGTTTTATCCTCGTAATAATCAGTTCGCCCATTTGATTAACGAGTTTGTCCAGTTTTTTCGTATCAACACGCAGGGTTTTGATGGATGTTGACTCAAACGAGTTAAAAAAGTCCTGCGCCTTTTTTACAGTCAACCCGGATTCGTCAATGCCCGAGGCGATGTTAGACAGCGGGTTTTTCGCCATATTCAGCGCAATCATCTGGCGGACAATGTCCAAACGCTGCAAAATCAAGGACAAATCTTCTTCTTCGCCCTTTTCATTGTTCAAAATCCGCTCCAGAGAATTTGTACTTTGCTTCAAAATCAACACAACTTCTTTTTCAGGAAGCGTATTTGACTTTTTAATCGTGTTTAAGACCTCAATCAGCTTGTTTGCGATTTGTTCAACACTTTTTTTAGCGCTTTTTGAGATTATGTGGTTCAAAACTTTGTTTATTTCGGGAATTTCGGACAAATCAACGCCCAGATTTTCGAGTTTTTCTTTCACAAATTGAACTTTTTGTATCAATTTTTGTTCTGCCGGAACCGCTTGCAGTGTTTGGGGCAAAATCGGGTCGTCCACAGTAAAATTATCATTATTATTCAGTTTTGCCTCAATCAGTGAATGAAAATCGACTGTTTTTTCGTCAATTCGCGCGTAAATCCTGTTCAAA
Organism: Candidatus Gastranaerophilales bacterium; assembly: GCA_944322685.1. GTDB lineage: Bacteria > Cyanobacteriota > Vampirovibrionia > Gastranaerophilales > Gastranaerophilaceae > Spyradomonas. The sequence goes on along the minus strand of CALUPP010000078.1, from coordinate 31 downwards.
TCCTCGGCTGCGGCAAAAAGCTCGCTATTCA
>CALUPP010000077.1 GCA_944322685.1 Candidatus Gastranaerophilales bacterium | reverse complement strand
GGTGATATTTGCTTTAAAATCGCAGTTTGACATCTCAAGAAGCCCTCCGCGTACCTCACCTCTGCCGATAACGGGAGAACCGGAGTCTTCTGTTTGAATAAACTGACCCTGCTTAATTTCGTAGAGGCCTTCTGGGTTGTGGAAGTTCATAACAGCGAGTTTGTATAGAGGAACAACAACTTTTCCGCCGTCGGCTTTGCCGTATAAAATGCCTTCGCCTTTGATTTCGAATTCATCGTATTTTCCGAGGTATTTTCCGTTGTTCGGATCAATCCAAAGCTTGATATTTGTGGTCGGAATGTTCACTGCGCCGCCTTTAATTCCGGTTTCTGCGTAAATATCAGCATCAATGGGCTTTGTACCCTGCATAATTTCGCCTTTGTCGTTGAGGATGTAACCCTGAACGGCCATGCCATCGCGGTTTCTGTAAACACCTTCTTTATCAAAGGTAAATTCACCGAGCCTTGAATAAACGAGCTTTCCGTCGTCGCGTCTTAACGTGAAAAACCCTTCGCCCTCAAGGAATACGTTTTCGTTTGACGTACCGGGGATAGATTTACCCTGTCCGGTTTTTTTGTTGAACCCGTCGATGATTGCCGAATCCAAAAACGTCTGAAAAGACGCCTGCGTTTCGCGATAACCGGGCGTGTAGATGTTCATCAGGTTCTCTGAAACTGCATCAATCCAATCTGACGTGGATTTTTGGGTGTTTAGTGCGTTTACGAATGAATCATTCATTGTACTTTCCTTTATTTCTTTGCTGATTTTGCTGGTGGGGATTTCTTGACTGACGGTAGAAAATATCGTTGTATTGGATGCTTTCATCGTCGAATCTTTGTTTTAAAGAGCGGATGTTGTTTCTTAAATATTCTTCAACGGCCTTGTCTCCGGGGATAAATTCCGCTGAAATTTTGCCTTTTTTATCTATTTTCATAATGATTGAAACGTTATTGTCAAAATCAAGCCTTACCGGCTGCCCGGTTTTGTAGGCTTTGTCAATAAGATTTGTCAAAACCTTTGAGGTTTGCTGGGATTTGTAGGTCGGGCCGATTTCATCCGCAAATTTGATAAGTCCGGTTTTTGAACCGTTTTCTTGCACTGCAAACTGCTTATTTTCGACCAAATCCGCGAAAAATTTTGCATCATCTTTGCTTATTGTTGCTGTGTCAAAGTTCATGGACAATGAATATTTTGCGCTTGAAGCTGCCACGTCAAAACCGAACTTGCTTATGTAGCTTGCGTCGATATTTGCATAATTCATCAGGTTGTTTGGGTCTTGCTGCTGCTGAAGCTGGAGTTTTTCTTCGTTTTTTTCTTTTTCTTTGTTTTGCGTTTCCAAAACTTTTTGAAAATCGCTTTCTTCGTTTTTTGCTTCTTCTTTTTTTGCGGCAGTTTCTTTCTGCGCCTGGGCCGCTTTGGTTTCTTCGGTTTTTTTGACCGTTTCGGCTTTGGCCGTTTCAGCCTGCTGGGTTGTTTCTTTAGTTTTTGTTGACGTTGCGCTAATATTCATAAAAATTTCCGTTTTCAATCTGTTTTAACTGTTCAAGAATTCGTTTTTCCTGTTCTGCATCTTCTTCGGAGATTTCTCTTGTTCTTGCAAAGTGCCTCTGGACGGCGACTTCGGAGAGTCTTTTGAGTTCTGCGGCTTTTTCTTCTTCAATGTAAGCCTCTTTTGCATGCTCCTTATGTTTTTCGAGAACTTTTACTGCCTGCTCGAGTTTTTTTAGCTTTTCTTTTTCTTCATCGAGGATTGCTTGCGCGTTTTGGCGGTCGATTTCAAGGTTTTCGCCTTTTTCGTATAGATGTTTAAGAAAATTGTCATAAGACTCGTACATCATGAAATCCGCCTGACGCATATTTATGCGGGTTTGGGCAATTTCCTTGTTATTCCTTTCTATCAGCCCTTCTATCTTGACTACGGCCGCTTGTGCCTTTCTGACCTCCTGGAGTTGTTTTTCTTTATCTCTTATACGTACATCAAGGATTTTTTGGAGGCGGTAACGAAAGGGCATAGCTGTTCCAGATTACATTTGTACTTTTTAATTATGGAGTTTTGGCGTTCTTTTCGCCTCATCCGTTTGTATGATTATAATTTAAGGACAAACTCAAAAAAGTCAATTTTGTGCAGAATTTGGAGCAAAAAATTCGGGAATGTTTTATTTTGCGTTCCGATTCTTCCGGTCATGCCTTAAAAGTCAGCATTTTAAGCCTTTTGGGCCCTTTCCAAGACCGCTAAAAATAAAACAATCCCGTACTTTCAACTAAACACATAAAAAATATGTAATCAAGCGCTCTAATTAACAAACCGGCGGTTATTTTGCAATAGTTTCAAAGCTTTTGAATGCCTGAGAATTTGAAAGTCCCATAAAAAGTGACGGATTAGCTATTTTTACAGCCTGCATTGCATCCTGTGCTTCTTGTGCGGCAGCTGCTTTTCTGCTGTCTTTCATCTGTTTTTCAAGCAATTTTGGAAGAGCAACACCAAGCAGCACAGGAACAATTATGAGCGTTGTCACAAAATCGAATGAGCTGTTGATGGTTTTGGCTTTTTTAACGAGCGGATTGTCCTTTCCGTTCATCAATTTGTAAAACTCGTCGAGTTCTTTTGTATGAGTTGCTTTATGGCCGTTTGTAAACGTTTCAATGAAATCTGCGGCTTTTGCATCTTCAAATTTAACTTTGGGATTCAAAGAATCATAAGCTTTTTTCACTGATTCTTTAAATTTGGGGTTCTTTTTAAGAATTTTTTCAAAATTACCGTCTTCTTTTTGGATAAAGTTAATAACATCCGCAAATCCGTTTTTATAGCCGTTAACGTTGTATTTTGAAACGATATCAGCTGAGGTCATAACTTTTATGCCTGAATTTGGTTTCAGGTAATCAAAAACTTTGCTGAAAATGCTGGCATCTTTGTGTCCGGCCGGTTTTATTGCCAAAGCAAGGCCGGTTTTATTCTTAGAAAGCGCAGCAAATACTTTTTTCAGCGGCGGACGGGCAAAAATCAATGTACCGACCGTAATCGAGTCACGAGTAAGGATTTCGCGTCTTTCGTCCTTGTCTCTTGCAAAAATCGCTCTGCATCCGAGCACCGCGCCGAAAAGAACAGTCAAAAATACGCTGTAAGGCAGGTCATAACCGTCATTGAATTCAACATGTTTGTTGAATCTTGAAAGAAATCCGTCATTTTTAACAGCATTTCCGATTGCTTCCGCAACAGAGGCTCTGCCGGCGCCGAAAGAAACTTTTTTGTTCTGCGCAGCGAGCATTGAATTATTAAATTGTGTTGAATTTGATACTTTCATTATGCTTTCTGCGTGCCTTTCGTTTCCGGTTCAAGTCCTGCCAGCGCGGGGTTGGTTTTGTGCAGTGTGTAGAGTTTCGGAATATACATATAGAACCCTACAACAGCTGCTGCCATTGCAGCGTTGGATAAAAATCTTGCGCCAATGCGTTTTGTGTTGAATTTTTCAAGATATTCGCCCACATTTTCAGATTTATGTTTTTCAATGTGCGCAATAGCGTCATGAGCGTAATTTTGAATATGTTTTACAAATCTTGAGAACGATGCATTCGCGGTTTTATTTTCTGCGTATTTAAACGTTGTTGTATAGTAATTTTCAGCATGGTTTGCGGAATTAGACTTTCTCAAAAGTGCAAATTCTTCAGAAAGTTCGCCCATGCCTTTTTTATAAGCTTTTTTGTCCGTTTTTCTGACCGCTTCAAGGTCAACAAGTTTCTGAGCGAATTCAGAAGCTTTTTCTTTACCGTCTTTTATGCCGGAATCTTTAAACATTCTTGCAAATGTATCGTTGTAGAACGATTTTTTGAGTTCTTTCGTATCTTTGCCCGCAACGGCTTTCATGCTTTCGCCGAGCCCTTTGATAAAGTTGACAGGAACGTCGCATGCCTTGCCGACAGCCTTTTTTATACCGGCCATCATTACCATGGGGATTAAAAACATTGTAATCGAGGAAACGAACTCTCTGATAGAAACTTCAGAAGCTTCAGCGTAGTTCCATTTCCCGGTGATATCTTTATTTCTGTAAAAAGCGGTAGCAGTACGCGGAACGCAAGAGCCGAGCACGTCTTGTGCGGCGAATGAAGCAAAAAGACCGCCTTTTTCAATCGCGTCCATTGTTGCGACTACAAAATTACCAAAAGCAGGGTTTTGCCTCTTTTGTTTGTTATTTTGGTGCTGACTTACTTCCGTATATTGTCTAGTGTAACTTGGTTGAACTTTCATTTGTTTCCTAACAACATCTACCTGCATTTATAATGAATATCAAAGTGAGAAATTGCTATTTGTATTGAATATTTTAACATAATTTTACACAATAAGTGTATTTTTTATACTTAATCTCAAGTTTTGTTAAGTTTAAATAAGTATTGTAAACTTAATTTTATTCAAAATTATCGGTCAGATGATGGAATTATGTTAAATATAAATTCGGCAAAAAACAATGCACAACCGGCTAGTTAGGTTGTTTGATTTTTGTTTTTGTTGCTGAAAATCAGAAATGCGTTTTTCTTTTTAAAAAATATTATAATCGTCGTAATGTTAACAAAAAAATTTTTGTTTGCTTTATAATTAAGTAGAAAAATTATTATTAATAAGTGTATAAAAGTTAAAAAGGACTGTTAAATGCAAATCGGAATACCTAGAGCAATGTCGTATTACAATTTTTTCCCGTTTTGGTTCGGATTTTTTGAGGATTTGGGAATAAAAGTTGTTTTGTCCGACAAAACCACGAAAGAAACCATGTCAAAAGGTTCGGCTCTCGTTGTCACGGAAACATGCCTCCCTGTTAAAGTTTATGTGGGTCATGTTTTGAACCTTTTGGAAAAGGGCATAGACAAGATTTTTGTTCCGTCTTTGCAGTCAATTGACCACAAAATATACAACTGCTCAAAAATCAGAGGACTTCCCGATTTGATTAGGAATGTTGTTAAAAAGGATTTTACGATTATCGACGCAACGCTTGATAAATCCGAAAAAAATCAAGGGCTTTACCAGTTTTTGAAAGAAGCTGTTAAATCTTTCGGCATAACCGACGAAAAAAGAATAAAAGAGGCTTCAAAAGCCGGCTGGAAAGTTTTTAATAATTTTAAAATCATGATGACCTCCGGAATTCCTTTTGAAAAGGCTTTGAAATTTGCTAAAGAGGGCAAAGTCGTTATCGTAAACAACCAGAAAGAATATCCGATAAACGTGGCGCTGATTGCGCATGGTTACAACCTTTACGACGAGCGCATAAACATGAAAATATTCGATAAACTCGAAAAACTCGATGTAAAAGCTTTCACTGCGAACATGGCGTCAGAAGAACAGCTCATGGAGGGCGTAAATGCGCTTGATTCGAAACTTTATTGGGCAAATGAGCTCGAAATGACGGGTGCGGCCGGTCATTATCTTCAGGATAACAAAATTGACGGCATAATCACACTTAACGCTTTCGGATGCGGGCCTGATTCTATAATGATTGAAAGAATTCAGCGCTATGCGAAAAAATTCAACAAACCATGCCTGCATTTGTCCCTTGACGAGCATACGGGCGAGGCTGGTTTTGTTACGAGAATTGAGGCGTTCACAGACATGCTTTTCCGCAAAAAACGTGCAAAAATTATCAACAAAATTAATATTAAAGAAGAACAAAATATCGTTCAATCGTCTTCTGACGAAAATATCAGAATAAACAAATAAAATAATCCAAAAAGCCAAAAAGGCCGCAGGACGGAGATTTGCCGTGGGTGCGGAGAAGTTACTGATAAACCAAAAAACAAATAAAACCGCAATAAGCAAAACAGGATACCGCGCTTTGTATTTGCTGCGGCTGTTGATTGCTTCTCCGCGAACGAGAGAGGAGATTCTTGAAGCGTTTGAGAAAGATTTTGTCATGGCAAAGGACAAAAAGCTCTCAAAAGATACGGTTACAAACACAATAAACACGCTAAAAGCCTGCGGTTGTGAAATCAAGCGTCCCAATTCAAAGAACGGGTTCAAATATGAGCTTGTTTCGCATCCTTTTTCGTTCGGAATAAACAAGGTGCAATTTCAATATTTGCAAGAACTGAGAAAAAGCCTTGTTACATACGGCGATTGGAAGCTTATCGACGAAATAAACGAGCTTTATGCCTCACTTTCCGAATTTGCTGCGGATGAAAAAATGCGCTCGGCAATGCTGAACAACCGTCCTTTAAAAAATATTTCTTCCGGCGTGCTGAATCAGCTCAAAAAATTTATAAAAACCCGCGAAATTGCTGATATTTTTTATGTTTCACCGCGAAACGGCAAAGAACATATCGATTTTCTTCCGTTGTTTTTGAGATTTGAGAGCAACAAATTATATTTGTGGGGATTTTCATATAGTTACAAAAATATCGGTTATTTGCGCGCGGACAAAATTTTAAACATTTCCGCCAAGACAGAACCGGCAAATATCGGCCCGTCTGAATGCGAAGAATTCAAAAAAAGCTGCCTTTCCGTAAGATACCGCCTTACGGGGTACAGTGCGCATATGTTTTTTGAGGGTGTGGACGACAGGGTAATTTTTCGCGACGAAAACAGCGTTGTTGTGGAAACCGTTGTGTACAACGAGTTCAATTTTTTGCAAAAACTCATGAATTTTGCTGCCGATTGCGAAGTTATTTCGCCCGTTTATTTCAAAAATAAGTTAAAAGAGCATATTCAACAAACGAGGGCATGCTATGACGACTAAAGAACAAAAAATGGCCAATTCCGGCATACGTGTTTTGGAAATTCTTAAAAAACTTGTTGAAAAGCCGCTTTCTAAGGACGAAATAATAAAACTTATAGAGGACAACTCGTCAACAAAAAATATTTACTCAAAAGAAACCGTTTCAAAATATTTGAACACGTTTAAGCTTTTGGGCATAGATATTGAGAAAATCGGCGACAAATTTTACCTCAGAACGAATTTTAACAAAATAAATCTGGATAAAAAGAAGCTTGAGACCTTGAATTTTCTGAAAAATTACGCTTTGGGCGTTCACAGAAAAGAGGGGAGCATAAAAATCACCGAACTTTTCAGGCTTATTGAAAACAGTTTTGACGACGAAACAATAAAAGAACAGGCTCATCTTGGCGGATTGCGTTTGGGGCGGCGGGTTTCGGATTCTTCGGCACTGATGATAAGAACTTTTGAAGAATACTGCAAAGACCGACGCAGACTAAAAATCAAGCTAAAAGACGGCCGAAATTTTTCGATTGAACCAAAAGATATAATTTTTAAGCAGGAAAAAGCGTTTTTGCTCGGATATAATTTGCAAAAAAGAGAGTTTAAGGAGTTTTTTCTTGAAGATATCGAAGAAGTAACGCGCCAGCCTCAAAGAGCGCTGGACAACAACTTTTTAAACCCTGTGATGTTCCGTGTTAAGGGCGGATTGGCCAAAGTTTACGACCTGCGCGAGGGCGAGCAGATTTCGGAAACACATAAGCACAAAAAAGTCATATTAAATTATGCGGAGGACAGAGAACTTCTTGCCAGAAGACTTTTGAGATACGGAAAAGAGTGCGAAGTGCTCAGCCCGCAGGAATTCAGGCAATATTTTGTAAAACTTCTTGATGAAATGGCGGCAAAATATGATTAGGCTGTCGAACAGGGAAAAGGGGCGATTTGGCGAGGAAATTGCCGCAAAATATCTTGAAAATTCCGGATTTCAGGTGCTTGAAAGAAATTTTCATTATTCAAAATATTCAGAAATCGATATAATCGCAAAAGAAAAGGATGAGCTGGTTTTTGTCGAAGTAAAAACCCGCTCCACGACCGATTTTGGGCATCCATTTGAATCAATCAGCCGAAAAAAACTCGAAAATATATTCAAAGCCGCCCAGTTCTACATGCAGAACACGAAAGAAAAATACAAAAGGTTTCGGATTGATGTTGTTTCAGTTATCGGCATGAAAGACCCCAAAATTGAGCATTTGAAAGACATTTCGCTTTAATTTGCACGAAAAATACGGAGTTTTGTTAAAAATATCGCTTTTGGGCGGCCAATAATTTACAAAAACCAAAACCGGCCAGTTTTTTTAAGCCTGCCGGTTTTGGTTTTACAAATTTCAGCTTATTTGATTTTTTTCAATGATGAAATAAAGTTAAAATGCTCAACATCGCCGTCGACTTTTGTCAAAAAGACCTGGCAGTCTTTTTCGTCGGCCTCAAGAGGCGGAATTTGGGCGAGTTCTGCGGCATAGTAGTTGCTGTCGTTGCCGCTTCCTAACGAAACCCTGTTCGCAAGGCTATTGAGTGAGATGTTTCTTAAAAATCCTGCAAATCCTTTGTTATGACTGCTGAATTTTGTATAAATACGAAGCGATGCATCTCTGCTTTCAAGGTCAAAACGCCCGATTATGAACGAACTCAGCTGCGGAGCGGAGGATTTTATCATTATTTTTTCAACAACATTGTCTTTTATTGCCAAATCGCCTATAATCCGGTCAAAATTGCCCTCGGGAATGTTCACCATATCAACGATTGATGACGGGCTGATCATAGCCATCGGGTTTCTGAACAGCGCAGCAAATTTTAATACGTATTCAACAAGCCCGACTTTTGCGATTGTGCCGTTTTGCACGGTGAATTTTATTGAACCGTTCAATTTTAAAGAATCATCGGTGTTCAACTCCATTATACCGCTTGCTTTGCCCGAAATTTCTCTTTTTAAGGCCAAAAGCGTTGTTGCAATAAGGTCAGAATTTATATCTTTAATGCCGAGTTTTATGCTGTACTTGTGATTTTTAAGGTCGCAATGAACTTTGCAGGAAGAATGCCCCTCTGCAAAATCAAATCTGTTCGAATGCACCTGAAAAATGCCGTTTTTGTCGAGCGACATGCGCGCATTCAGGTTGCCGAACTTGATATCCTTATAAAAACCTTTGACAACGTTTAAAGACCCCTTTTCAATAATCAAAAGACCCGTATTGAACGTGTAAGCGTCGTCGTTTTCTTCGCTTTCACTGTCTTCGTCAACAGCACTGACGAGAGTTTCTGTCTGTGCTTGCTTTTGTGTCGGCGCAGGAGATACCGCGCTTGTGTTTTGCTGGTTAAACGAGTTCAAAATGCGGTCAATATCGACATTATCAACTGTTAAATTGATATCGCGGATTATAATCGGGAAAACCATCTCATTTTTGATTGTTCCGCTAAAAGTATAGTTCGATTTCTTGAATTTGCCCTCGGCGTTCATGGTTAAATTTCCGCCTTTTGCGACAAAGCTGCCTTTTTTGAGCGACAAACGCTGAGATGGAATCCTCACGCCTTCAGCGCGCAAATCTCCGTCGAGAACCGGAACTTTTCCTGTGTTTACAAAGGTCAAATTGCCGGCAATTTTCCCTTTTCTAAACATTCTTTGCCCGATAAGCACGTTTAAAAACTCGCTCGGCAGCGGATTTGGGATTTCAAAACCAAGAGTTTTCACAACCGGTATTTGGGCGATTTCAACATTGCCTTTTACGGTAAGAATCGGTTTTATTTTGGAATTTTTGTTAATATCTTTTGCAATATAGTAATTTATGGATTTTATATCCAAATTTGTGCCGTCGAGGAACATATCCGCTTTTACGGCCCTGTCATAATTAACCGGGCTGATTGAAGCGCCACCGATAAGGATATCTTTGCCTTTTGCGATTTTTGTCATCCAGCTTATGTCGATTTTGTTGTTTTTTGACTTGATAATCATTTTTGCCGGCGCATCTCCGGTCAATTCAAGCGGATAACCCACAGTTTTTGAAAGATATGCGGTAGTGAATTCTTTTGTGGTGTTTCCCGTTGCTTCAATGTACGTATCGCACGTTTTCATGTAATCTTTTATGGTGCCGAATGCAGCAATATGATTCCGTTTGCTTTTTCCGTACCAGCCTTCAAAATCATTTATAAAAATCTCGTTTTTTGTGATTTTTATGCTGCCGTTTTCGATTTTTACGGGCATATTGTTGAGTGGAACAATTTTGAGGTTCATTTTGTCCAAATCAACCCTGCCGTTGATGTCATTGTTCGTGATATTTACGTAAAAACGGAAAGCTCCGTTCATATCCTCAAAGAAAGCAAGCATATCGCTTCCGTTGGGAATGACAAGATTTGATTTTAAAAGGTTGGCAGCACTTTTTACGTTGAATTCACGTGATTTTACCGTTAAATCGAAATTATTTTGCTGGTCTGATTCCGCGTCAATATAGATTTTTGAACGATTTACCGTTAAAAGTGCGTTGTCCAGGTGCAGTTTGCGGTCTTTTATGTAAATTCTGTCTTTGTCCGTGAAAGAAATTCGGACATTTTCTTTTCCTTTGGTGATATTTGTGAGCATGCTCAGTTTGACCTTTTTAGGCTCTCTTTTATCCGACACAAGTATATGCCCGGCCTGAATATCCGCGGAAATATCCTGATATTTGTAAACAATGTGGCATTTTTTAAGATAAAACAGCCCGTCAAACCACTGAACCCTGAAATCGCTTTTTTTCTGCTCTTTTTGGGGCTGTTTGGGCATCAAAGCCACGAGCCCGTTTACGTCAACGAACAAATAATCGGTTCCGGCCTTTTTAAGGACAATGGTTTTATTAAAAATCTTTTCAAAAGAAACGGCCAGCTCGGCTTTTTTGATTGCAAACAGCTCCTTGCCGCCTTTTTTGATTGAAATATCATCGGCTGAAGCCTCAATTTCGGGCGAAAGCGAGGTTTTCAAAACCGGTTTTTCAATATTCAGCTCGATTCCGGCCTCTTTTTTAGCCGCATCTTTTATAAAACTTATTAATTTGGGGTTCTGAACAGCCCACGGTAGAACTTTTAAATAAACAAACAGCAAAATTGCAGCCAAAACCGCCGCTATTGAAGCCAACACCGCTGCTATTTTCAATGCTTTCAACGTATTTTCCGACATAATTCCTCATCCGTTATTCATAATTATATTTTTCCGGAGCTTTTTGCCGGCTCCGGAAAAATATTTTTTTTATTTAATATTTTGCACTGCCGAAACAACTTTTTCCACTGCTTCATCAGGCGTAATTTTCAAAACTTCTCCGGTTTCTCTGATTTTGAATTCAACCAGCCCCTCATCAACGGTTTTTCCGGCCGTAATTCTGAACGGGAACCCGATAAGCTCAGAATCTTTGAATTTTACCCCGGCACGTTCGTCGCGGTCGTCAATAACCGCCTCAACGCCTTTTTCAAGGAGCTTTTTGTAGATTTCTTCGGCGATTTTCATCTGTTTTTCTTCGCCGACGTTTACCGGAACAACAATAACGTGATACGGCGCAATCGCAAGCGGCCATTTGATTCCATACTCGTCATGGTGGCGCTCAACCGCGGCTGCTGCGGTTCTTGAGATTCCGATTCCGTAGCATCCCATGATGAACGGGCGTTCTTTCCCGTTTTCATCGGTGAAAACAGCGTTCATTTTTGCCGAATACTTGGTTCCGAGCTGAAAAATGTTTCCTACCTCGATTCCTTTCGTAACAAAGAGCGGTTCGCCGCAATCCGGGCATTTTTCGCCTTTTTCAACTAGCCTGATGTCCGCAAAAATAATATCACTGCCCAAATCGCTCAAATTCACCCCGACAAAGTGCTTGTCGGTTTCGTTTGCGCCGATTACGAAGTTTTTCATCTCTTTTGCCGTCAAATCAGCAACGACTTGGATTTTTTCACCGTCATAGCCTTCGGGAATTTTGACATTTTCAATGCCAATCGGCCCGACAAAGCCTTTGCTTGCGCCAAAAATGTCCTCAAGTTCGGCCGGAGCTGCGCTTCTGATTTCATTTGCGCCGACTGCGTTCATAACTTTGGTTTCTTCAAAGGTTTTGTCCGCTCTAATCAACGCCATGACCGGTTTTTTGTCCGCAATGTAAATCATTGACTTCAAAATGACCGTTGAGGGCACGTTTAAGAATTTTTCGAGTTCTTCAATGGTCGTTGTGTCAGGCGTATCGACTTTTTTCAGCTCATTAAAGCCGAATTTTGCACCGTCAACCTCCGCGCTTTCAAGAACAGAAACCGCATGGTTTGCGTTTGCCGCATAGCCGCAGTTTTTGTTTTTGCAGAAAAATACGTCGTTTTCGCCCGCATTATTTTCCGTATCGTCGATTAAAACCATATATTCATGCGAAACAGCGCCGCCGATTGCGCCGGAGTCGGACTGAACGGCTTTTGTTTCGAGCCCGCAGCGCTCAAAAATACGATAATAAGCGTCAGCCATGATTTTGTACGATTTTTCGAGCCCCTCTTGCGTTGTATCAAAGCTGTAAGCGTCTTTCATGATGAATTCGCGGCCTCTCAAAAGCCCGTATCTGGGGCGAACTTCGTCACGGAATTTGGATTGAATCTGATAAAGGTTTACAGGGAGCTGTTTGTAAGATTTTATGCCCTCACGCGCAACAAAAGTGATAACTTCTTCATGCGTAGGCCCCAGGCACATTCCGCGGTCGTGACGGTCTTTCAGACGCATGAGTTCTTTCCCGTAAACGTCCCATCTGCCCGATTCTTTCCAGAGTTCTTCGGGTTGCACAAACGGCATAAGCATTTCCTGTGCGCCGGAAGCGTCCATTTCTTCCCGTACGATATTTTCGACTTTTTTCAAAACTCTCCACATCAAAGGCAGATAATTGTAAACGCCTGATGTGAGTTTTCTTATAAAACCTGCTCTCACAAGCAGTTTGTGGCTCATAACTTCGGCGTCCGAGGGAAAATCGCGCAAAGTTTGTACAAACATTTTTGACATTCTCATGATATTATTAAATCCTCTTATTTATCGTGCAAATAACCGTGCATTTTAATACAAATTCATATTATCACAAAAAAACTTGATAATAATCTTTCAGCAAACTACAATACAATAGCAAGATTTAATTAGGGGAACACCCGGCAGCGCGGGAAACCTCCTGAACACAAAGAAGGGAACTAAAAATGAAAAAAGATATCCATCCGGAATACAAAAAAATGAAAATCAAATGCGTTTGCGGCAACGAAATCGAAACGGGCTCCGTTTGCGAAGATATCACCGTTGAAATCTGCAACAACTGCCATCCGTTCTTCACCGGAACACAAAAAATCATGGATACGGAAGGCCGCGTAGAAAGATTCAAAAAAAGATACGAACAGAAAAAATAATTTTGATAAAATTCAAATACTTCACCAGAAAGCGGCCCTTTATTTATCGGCCGCTTTTTCTTTTGGCTTTTTTGGTTGGCCTGCGGGTCAGAAAGGCTTACTTTGCAGGATTTTTCCGATAATATTTTCCTGCTCCGGCAAAAAACCTTAAATTTCCGTTCGATTTTACCGGATTTTCGTACAAATTATGTTTTAAGCGCAAAAATGACCGTCCGCCTGCACAAGCATGGCAAGCGTAATTTTTTAATCAAAATTAGCGGTAAAATGGGCGCAATTTCTTTTATTTTATAAGGTTTTGCACCGGTTTGAACATGGGATGTTTTGAAGATTTCAAAAGTTCAAACAACGCGATTTCCGTGGTCACGATTTTCGCTCCGGCATCTTTCATGTAAGCAATTCCCGCCTTAAATTCATCGCTGTCGCGCGATGCGCAGGCATCTTTTACCACAAAAACCTTATGTCCGGCGTTCAAAAGCGCAATCGCGGTCTGGAGCACGCAGATATGGGTTTCGATGCCGAAAATAAAGATATTTTCTTTATTTTTCACGGCTGCGGCGACTTCGGGGTTCTCCAGCGCATTAAAAGCCGTTTTTTCAAAGTATTTTGTGCTGTCGGGCAGGTTGAATTTGACCTCATCAACGGTTGAGCCCAGTCCTGCGGGATACTGCTCGGTAACGACGCACTCAATCCCCATCAGCGTAGCAGCCTGCGCAAGAATTGAGGCTTTTTTCTTTGCTTTGTCCTTGGTGAGCATTGCTGTGAGCTTTTCTTGCACATCTATAAACAAAAAAAGTGAATTCTGTTCGTTAATCATGTTTTTATTTCTCCCGATTGGTTTCTGCCCGATTATAACAGGTTTCAGCCCGCTTTTTCAAGTTGTTTTGGCCTAGCCTGGATGACGTTTGAGGTGTTCAAAACCTCATCCAAAATCGCAATGCTTTCAATAACGGCTTTTTTCTCAAAAATTTCAAAAATAATTTTCGGATTCAATCCGCACTCCAAAACCGTGCGAAAAACCGTTTTTGCGTCGATATTTCCGTCCAAAAGCGAAAAATGCGAGTCGTCATCGCCGTAGTTGTTGTGAATATGCATGTGATAAAGGTTTTCGCCGTAGGTTTTTATCCATTCTGTGACAGGGATTTCCGAGTGAATGTTCGCATGGCCGATATCAAGGCTGGCTTTCAGGTTGTTTGAACCGACATTTTCGATTATATCAAGTATAAATTCGGGGCCGGTCTCCTGAACGTTTTCGAGCACCATAACCATGCCCGATTCCTCAAAAATCTTCACAAAATCTTTTAAATATGCTATAAAATTCTTTCGAAACGACCGCCTGTAATCCTCGCATTTCAAAGGAGCATTAAAACCCGTATGAAAAAGTACGGTTTTTGCTCCGAGAATTTTTGCCGCCTCATAGGTTTGCATAAATCTTTGGCGAGAAACCTTTCTAATCAGCGGATCAAGGCTCACAACGCACAAATCAAACAAAAATCCGTGCAAGCTGACCTCTCCGTCGAAATTTTCAAGCGCTTTTTTCATCGCCTGAACGCGGGAATCAAAAGTTTCGTCAATATCGGCCAAATCTCTTGCAAAACGACTGATTTCGATGTTTGTACCGAGTTCTTTTGCGAATTTTACCGAATCTTCAAAGTTTTTACATACAGATGATGAGATAAATTTTTGCATTTTAGTATCCGTTTTCTATCCACGGGCGTTCGCGGAATTTTGCGCCCAGCGTTTCAATGAGCTGTTTGCATTTATCTTTGTTGACGTCGTAATTTTTGTAGCCGGTAACGATTGTCGCCGTAGTTTCGATGCCGTTTTCAACGCAATCAACGATAAAATCCTGCATTGCGGAATATGCGCCCCTCATTTTGGGCTGAGAAATGCGGTCGTAGAGTTCTTCGTTTTCGGCGTTAAAACTGACCGAAATTCTGTCAATTATCCCGACGAGTTCGGGAACCACGTTGCGTTTGTGCACGAGATTTGCCTGACCGTTAGTGTTTATGCGGGTTTTTATGTGCGGATATTTTTCTTTTATGTATTTTGCGACTTCTTTTAGTTCTTCGAGCTTTAAAGTGGGTTCCCCGTAGCCGCAGAACACGATTTCGTGGTAATTTTCGGGTTTAAACCCGTCGAGCTGCCTTTTGACTTCTTCAACATCGCAAATTTCTCCGTCCAGACGCAGATTTGCGCCAACAACGTCATCTTTTATATCCCTTATACAAAAAACGCATTCATTTGTGCAAAGGTTTGTAAGATTTATATAAATTTTCCCGTCGAGAAGATAAACATAATTATTTTTACTCATAATCCACCTCTTTTTAATGCATCGGCATCGCTCAATTAATATTATACCCCGAATAATTTCTTAGTGAACACAAAACGGCCCGTTTTTGAGATAAAGTTTCTTATCCGGACAAATAGCACTTTTTAAGGGATTTAGCCTTCGCTTTTTGCTTAATTTTCGGCCATTTTGCGCCAAAATATGAAATCGGGCGTTTTTATAAAACTACTGTTTTGATTTTCGGCGATTTATTCTTTTTGAAAAGCCAAAAAGACTTTTGCACGCTTCCCGGCTGGTTTTCGTAGATATTTTTCAGGTTCCAGTTGTACTGCGGAAGCTCGTTTTCGTCGTTTTTCGGCGTAATGTTGTTCACCGGCGTTTCTTCAACGGTTTCTGAGGCCGGAGTTATGTGCACGGCCGGTTTAAGGCGCGGTTTTTCCTCTTGAATCTCCTCATTTACGGGTGAAGTATTCTGAATATATTCAGTTTCGGGCTTTTCTGCCGGAATTTCTGCGGGTTGCGCGGTTTCTTGGGGTGCCGCATATTGGCGTGCGGGCGCAAATTCCTTGTCAGGCTCAAAAGCCGGTGTTTTGGGCGTAATATTATTTACATTTTCGATATATTTTTCCTTTTTCTGGCGCTGGAACTTAGGACGCTCAAATTTTGGCATTTCAATGTTCTGCATAAACTGCGGAGCATGAATTTTGTCCTTATGAATAACCGGATAGTAGATTCTGCGGTCTTCTGTGACGTCTTTTTTCTTTATTTCAATTGCGCCTGTTTCTTTTTTGGGCTCAAGTTCCGGATGAATTTTCATGTTAATAATCGGGGTAACATGTTCTGCAACGCGCCTTGAATAGTCTTTGATTTTTGAAAGCTGCGCATAACTGGGCGCAAACTGAACGTTTCCGATGTCATAATTTTGGCCGGAAATGTCTTTTTTGTACAATTCCTGCCAGAGAATCGACTCATTTTTTGTGTCAATCAGCGTCAGGAGCGTTGTGAGCCTGTATGTGGGTTTTACCGGCTCAAATCCCGAAATTCCGAGCTTTCCGAGCAGCGTATCTTTCAAAAAATTGCTCTGAACATCAAGTCCGCTCGTAATCATCAAAATATAATCCGCATGGAGCTCTTGGGTGATTCTTTTCAGGTTCACAAAATCGACATTGTAGTTATATTTGTATTCATCAAAGAAAGTCTGGGTGTACATGTTGAGGTGGCGGGTGATTTTTTGCATGGAGTCGCCCAAAACCGGCGCATAAACAAGGTTGGATTCATTGAGTTTGCTGATAATATCAGCAGCAATTATGTCCGTTGATGCGCCCGTGACAAGGTAAATCGTGCCTGCGCGGTGGTTTATGTCCGTTATAACGGCGACTGTGGGCTTCAATTCATCGGAAAACGCCTCACTCACGCCGCAAAACACGAATATTGCGCATAAAATCAACAGTTTTATAAAATTCTTCATCATATCCCTCTTTAATCCCCATTTATAAAACATTATCATCGATTTTTTACAATCTCATATCCGCTATATAAATGATTTTTATTAAATTAAATCAGTTAAAATAATATAATGGACAGATTATAATCAGAGGGATATATGACAGACAACGCTCAACTACTGGAAATGGCAAAAGAAGTTTCGCACAGAGCCTATGTTCCGTATTCAAAGTTTCATGTAGGCGCATGCGCGCTTTTTGACAGCGGAAACACTTATTTAGGCTGCAATGTGGAAAATTCCAGCTACGGGCTCACTCTTTGCGCAGAAAGAAACGCTCTTTCAACGGCAATAGCTGCCGGAGAAAAAGGTCAGCTCTTAAAAATAGCGATTTACAGCGAAGATGCAAAAATGTGTATGCCCTGCGGCGCTTGCAGGCAATGGATTGCGGAATTTAAAAACGGCGTGGATGTAGAGGTAATCATGGAAAGCGAAGATTCTCATTGTGCAATCTTCACGATTGACCAGCTTTTGCCTCATGGGTTCAATCTTTAATTAAAACAAAACAACAAAATGTATTTTTAGCACAATTTGCACGCGAAAAGTGCAAATTTATATTAATTTTAACCAACAAACCGTCACCCCCAAAACCAAACGGATAATTTTGCATATTTTTAATAAAAATCTTTCTTCTCTTTTTAAAACAAGCCCAAAACCCTTATAAAACAGATATTTCTCTTTATCTTTACATCGATATAAAGATTTTATAAGGAAATCGGGTTTTGATAAAAATTTGCTTTATAATGTGAACAAGATAAGAAAAGTAATGGAGATTTATCATGCACGCTGATTCAATTAAGTATTTTTTAACTCAACTCGAAACCGCAGACAACAAAAGCAAATCTGAAATAGAAAATATGCTGGTAAATATCGGCTCAGCAGCGGTACCGGTTCTCGTAGAACAGCTCCAAACCGTTAAAGGCGCAGTAAGAGGCGTTGTTGCAATGAGTTTAATCAGAATCGGCGAAGCTTCGATTCCGTCTTTGAAAAAAGTAGCCGAAAACAACAAAAATTTTGAATGGGTAGCAAAATACCTCATATCAGAAATCAAAGGCGACAACAAATTCGCTGCTTAATTGAACGCATACTGAATTATAAAAGTAAAAGGGAACATTTTAATGTTCCTTTTTTATTTTTCCATATTTATACGCTGCGCACAAATTCCGCACCTACATGCAGCGTCATGAACAATAAGATTTTCACAAATAACGGCCTGCGCCCCGAGTTTTGAGTATTTTGTTAAAATTGATTGGAGATTCTCAGCGGAAGTGCATTCCTCAATTTCGGTTCTTGCTTTAAATTCCGGAGTTATTGTTGCGATTCCGGCGTTTAAAAATGTTTCGGAAAGAAAAGTTTCAAAAGTGTAATCCCTAATACCAACAAGCGCAATCTTCTTAATATTTTTATCTTTTAACTCTGAGACCAAATTTCGGCTTTTGCTTACCCAGTCTGTCCGCTCCGGCGGTTTGTCGTTTATATCCATAGTTACTCCTATGCATACCGAAAAATGTTCGGCATGCCATAAATTATATATATTAATGCATATACTCAAAATCTAGTCAACTGGTGTGCCAAAATAGCGCATTAAACATTGAATTTCTTAATAAAAATACACAAATTATCCTGCAAAAAATATGTTACAATAGAAATTGAACTTTTTAAGGATCGTGAAATGACAGAATTAACTGTTAATCAGAGAAAATATCTCTGTGCAGTGCTTGCTGTTGAAAATGAGAAAAAAGCAGCGAGAATAAAAGATATTGCACAATTATTATCGCTCGGGGCTGCGGCGGTTTCGGAATCCGTGAAAAATCTCGCTTCAAAAGGTTTTTTGAACTACGAACCATACGGGTTGATTTCACTTACGCAAAAAGGGGAAAACGCCGCGCTTGAAACTTTAAAAATCAACAAAATTGCGGAAGAATTTTTCTTAAAAATCCCTGATATCACACCGGAAGAAGCAGCAAAAGCCGCATCGGACACGGCTGCGTTATTATCCAAAGAAATAATCAAAAAAATAGAAAAATTTTGCAAACAATCGCAATAATACCGGCCAAAAGCCTGCAAATTCAAAGATTTTACATTTAAAATCCCCCGTGCACTAAAGGACGGGGGATTTTGAAAATATTAATATCATTATTTTACAACAATGTTGACCAGCCTGCCGGGAACGACGATTATTTTTACAATCTCTTTTCCGGCCGTAAACTGCTTGATTTTTTCGCTCGCAAGCGCATGTTTTTCCAAATCTTCTTTTGAAGATTCGGCATCCACCTCGATTTTGTCCTTAACCTTGCCGTTTACCTGAACAACAAGGGTAATATCAGCGGTTTTAGCGAGTTTTTCGTCATATTGGGGCCATTGAGTTTCGTGAATCGAGCCCCGGCCGCCAATTTCATGCCAGAGAGCCTCGGACATGTGAACAGTTGTCGGCGCCATCAATTTTAGCAGCGTTATCAGCGCAAAACTCAATACATTTTTGTCCTCATCGCTGAACGAGTCCTTTTTGCCGATATATTCATAAATCGCGTTTGTAAATTCGCGATATTTTGAAATAACAGTGTTAAATTGGAATTCGTTGGAAATATCGGACGTAATTCCCTTTATTGAAATGTGAGTTTGGCGCAAAAGCGCGTTATTTTCCTTTGAAAGCGCGGAAACATCGGGCAATTTGTAATCAAACACGATATTTTCCTGCATAGACGCATATAAGCGCCAAACGCGGTTCAAAAATTTGTAGCAGCCCTCAACGCCCGCATCAGACCAGTCAAAATCTCTCGCCGGCGGTGAATCCGACAAAATAAACAATCTGGCCGTATCAGCGCCGTAATTTTCAAAGATTTCGTCCGGATCAACCGTATTTCCTTTGGATTTTGACATTTTTGAGCCGTCTTTGAGCACCATTCCCTGCGTAAGGAGGTTTTTGAACGGTTCGTCAAAATCAAGCAGCCCTAAATCTTTCAAAGCCTTTGTAAAGAACCTTGAATAAAGCAAATGCAAAATCGCATGCTCAATTCCGCCGACATATTGGTCAACGGGCAGCCATTTGTTCACAAGTTCCTTTGAAAACGGCGCATTTGCGTTTTTTGCATCCGAATATCTCAAATAATACCAGCTTGAGCAGATAAATGTGTCCATTGTATCGGTTTCTCTGGTTGCTTTTCCGCCGCATACCGGACAGGTTGTTTCAAGGAACGTTTTTGAGGTCAAAATCGGTGATTTGCCGGTAACTTTAAAATCAACATCTTCCGGCAGCTTTACGGGAAGCTGATCTTCAGGAACGGGCTGCGGGCCGCATTTTTCGCAATAAACTATCGGAATCGGTGCACCCCAGTATCTCTGGCGGGAAATCAGCCAGTCGCGGAGCCTATACTGGGTCTTAAATTCGCCATATCCCTCTTTTACGGCCTTTTCAGTGATTGCTTTTTTGGCCGATTCGTTGTCCATACCGTTGAATTCGCCGGAATTTACGAGAATTCCCGGTTCCGTGTATGCAGAATCCTTACATTCAGAGGGGTTTTCAGGGTTTTGAATTACAACTTTTAATGGTAAATTGTATTTTTTCGCAAAGTCAAAATCCCTTTCGTCGTGCGTTGGAACAGCCATTACAGCGCCCGTTCCGTATTCGACAAGCGCATAATCCGCAGTCCAGAGCGGAAATTCTTCGCCATTGAACGGGTTAATCGCATGCGTGCCCAGCGGAACGCCGGTTTTTACGCGCTCGGTGGACAATCTTTCGATTTCCGTCATTTTTCTTGCGTTTGCCCTGTATTCTTCAACCGCCTGTTTTTGTTCAGGGGTCGTAAGTTTTTCAATATCCTTGTATTCGGGCGCAACAACAAGGTAAGTTATGCCGTAAACTGTGTCGGGGCGGGTTGTATAAACGGGAATTTCCATTCCGTCGATTTCTTTGACCTTAAATTTTAGGATTGCGCCATGAGATTTACCAATCCAGTTTTTCTGCATGATTTTTACGCTGTCAGGCCAGCCCTCGAGCTTGTCAATGTCTGCCAAAAGCTGCTCTGCGTAGTCGGTGATTTTCAAAAACCACTGTGAAAGGTATTTTTTCTCGACAACGCTGTCGCATCTCCAGCATTTTCCGTCGATTACCTGTTCATTAGCGAGAACCGTGGCGCATTTGTCGCACCAATTAACCGCAGCTTCCTTTTTGTAGGCCAAACCTTTTTTATATAACTGCAAAAACAGCCACTGCGTCCATTTGTAGTAGTCAGGCTTGCAGGTTGCGACCTCTCTGTCCCAATCGTACATCAACCCGAGCCTTTTGAGCTGCATTTTCATGTAAGAAATGTTCTCATCTGTCCATTTTTCGGGGCTTTCGCCGTGTTGAATTGCAGCATTTTCCGCAGGAAGCCCGAAACTGTCCCATCCTATGGGGTGAAGAACGTTAAAACCGTGCATTTTCTTGAATCTTGCGATTACATCGGTGATTGTGTAGTTTCTGACATGCCCCATGTGGAGTTTTCCCGACGGATACGGGAACATCGAAAGCGCATAGTACTTAGGTTTTTCAGAATCGTCGTAAGTTTTGCCGAATTTCGTTTCTTCCCATTCTTTTTGCCATTTTTTTTCAATTTCCTGCGGAAAATACTGTTCTTTTATCACTTTTTCATCCTCTAATGTTTATCAATGATAAAATTATAACCGAAAAAAACAGATTACGTATAAATATTGAGATTGGGGGCTGTTTTTTCTTCATTCTGCGGGCAATTTGGTGCCAAAATCGGGTTTTAAAATGATTTTTGGCCGATTTTTAAATAATTCAGCGGCAAATTGCCTACAAACTAGCCGCCAATGCTGCTTTGAAGCGCTCAACATCCTCTTTTGTGTCAATTCCGACCGGAATAAAATCAACAACCGCAGTAATTATCTTCATGCCCGCCTGAAGCGCCCTGAGCTGTTCAAGGCTTTCCGTTTTTTCCAGCATGCTCTGCGGGAGCGAGGTCATTTTGAACAAAGAATCGCGTCTGTACCCGTAAAGACCGATGTGGCCGTAAAAAACAGCCTGATTTTCGTTTCTTTCGTAGGGAATTTTTGAGCGCGAAAAATAAAGCGCAAAACCGTTGTCATCTTTGACGCATTTTACGAGATTGGGGTTTTCAGCTTCTTTCGGGTCTTTAATTTCTCTCAAAAGTGTTGCAATATCGGCGTTTGAATTGTTATGCAGCGCGGAAATTATCTCATCAATGCTCTCCGGCGTAATCATCGGCTCGTCGCCCTGCAAATTAACAATAAATTCAAATTCTTCATGTCTTTTTGCGACTTCAGCGATTCTGTCCGAGCCGCATTTGTGCTCTGTGTCGGTCATTTCGACGTTTGCGCCGAAAGATTTTGCGCAATTATAGATTTTCTCATGATCCGTCGCAATAATCACCGTATCAGCGAGTTTTGATTTCGATGCTTTTTCATAAACCCACTGAATAATGGGTTTTCCGCCCACTTCTATCAGCGGTTTTGCATGAAGCCTTGTTGATGCATAGCGAGATGGTATGATTATTGCTGTTTTTCCCATTTTTTACCTCTTTTTTTGATTTTGTGTTTCCAATTGCCGCAATTTTTGCGAAAATAGTTGATTCACACGAATTTTAACGCAGCAGAACACCGCACAAATCTGATTATATCAAAATAAGATTTGCAATAATACTTAATTTTTAATTTCATTAAAAATCTTTGCAAACAGCATATTAAAAACGCCGGCTCTCGTATAAAATTTAGATATTAAGCTTCCTTTTTACTTTGTCCGTCGCAGGTTCCGGCCTCATAACCGCAAATCAGGTAAACAACGGGCAAAGCCTTGCTTATAAAGTTTTTGACAACATCAGTTTTCGCCGTCAAAGCCAGCCAGGTCATAACATCATCGATATGTATGCCAAAATCCTTTGCTTTGACCTTTCTCGTGTCATCTTCTTTAAAAATAGCTTCATTTACCTTGGATGCGACCTTGTTTCCTGCCGTAACGCCCACTCCGACGCCGCCAATAGCCGCCAATCCGCTATATAAAAGCTCTTTTGTTCTGGGGAGGTTTCTTTTTTCAATCAAATGAGTAGCAACCCCGACAATGCTTATCGGAGTAATAATATTGCCCAAAAACTGGTGGATTCCCTCTTTAAGCTTTGCTTTTCGGGTATCTTTTGTATCAGCAATCATCCCGCCGGCCAATCCGCCGACAGTTGCGGACGTAGCAAGCCCGATTGCATTTATTGCTTTTGAAAAATCAACTTTAAAAAGATTTTTTAGCTGCAATGGCCCCTTAAATTGCTTTTTTGAAAGCAAAGCCAAATATCCTGCCGACGCAAGCGCACTTCCGGTAATGGCTGCGGCTTTCACGATATTTTTTCTGACAAACCCCCTTTTTTGAGGTTCATCTTCCGCTTTTTTGCGGGCAGCGTTGTATTGATTATTCGATTTAAAGCTTATATTTTGTATCATGGCAATCACGTTTCACATCGGTATTAAATACCTAAATAAAAATTTTTGTTAGTTTCAGCAGGTATGTAAAATAATTTTTACATATTCATTTTAGCAAAAAACAAACGATAAGAAAATAAATTTTCCATATCAATCGTGACTAATTCAAATAAGAGCAAAAGGCAAACAAGCATAAAAAAGGAGAATCGAAAGATTCTCCTTTTGGTATTTTAATTACTGTAATTAGTAAACAATAATCAACTCTTCGCCCGGGTTCAAGCTTGAATTGTTTGAGCAGTGAGGTACGATGAGGTAAACGATTTCGTCGCCGAGCTCGTAAACTACACCGAAAACACCGCTTGCAAGCAATTTCACTTCATCAAATACGCCTTTGAAAAGGGTAATGAAGCTTGTACCGAAGCTTTTTAAGCCTTCACCGGGGTGAAGTGTAAGAGTGTTAACGAATGTGTTGGAAAGGTTGTCACCGTAGTTTTCGAGGCCGTTTCCTGCAACATTAACCATTGAACCGCCTGTTCTTCCAACAACACCAACAACTCTGCCGGCTGCTGAAAGCGGAGCGCCGAAAAGTCTTGCTACGAAGTTCGGGTTTTTGATTTTTGATGCCTGAGCTTCAGAGATATTTTTCGGAAATTCGAGGCACTGGTCACCGTTAACAATTTCTGTGAATTTAACTTTAATATAACCGGGGTTTTTGAATCCGGGTCTTTGTACTTCTGTTACAACACCTTTTACAGTTGAGTTTTCAGGGAAGTTTTTGCCTGAAAGTGTAACTGCTTTTGTTGTTTTAGCCGTAAATTTGTCATTTACGTTAGAAACTTTTGCGCTCAATCTTTCATCAAGTCTGATTGAAATGCAGGTGGGTGTATATTTTGAAAGTTTAGCACCTGATGCGCTATTTTGGTAGTTGTAAATGTACTGTTGTCTGAGTGTGCCGACCAAATAAGCAACTTGTTCTTTTGAAAGGTATTCTGCGGATGCTGCTTTTGCAGGATCAGGTACAGAATCTAACAATTGTGAAGCCAAAACTTCTTTTGTCGGAGCAATAGCCCATCTGGGGATATATTGCATTTTGTGTCCCTTAAATTCAGGAACAACAAGGCTTCTGTCCGTCGGAACCTGAATCAAAGTAGCGATTGTTGCAAAAACTTCAGCTTTTGTTACAGGCTGGTCAGGACGGAATGTTTTGTTCGGGTAGCCGATCATGACTTTTGCTTTTGTAGCTTTGTCAATCCATGGTTTTGCCCAATATTTTGGGCAAATATCAGTGTAATTGCTTGATTTTGCGTCTTTCAGCGCAAGTCCTTCTGCAAGGATAACCGCCAATTCTGAACGAAGAACGGGCATTTTAGGATTGAAAACTTTTTGATCAGTATTGTTTTTTAATGTTGCAAGGATGTCTTTTACCCAAGAATCAACCATTACGCTGTCCTTGCCGCTAATACCGATTTGATTTTCTGTGCGGTACATCTTTCCGCCGACGATGTATGATGCATCAGCGGAAACAGTAGCTTGTTCTGCTGAACCAAACATAGTCGGGTGCGCATAGCTTTCTACCATTTTTTCGTCATTAGCAAAAGCTGATGTTACACCTAAACAGAGAGCCGCAAAAAGGATAAAAACTCCATAAATCTTCTTCATATAATCTCTCCTTATGATTTGTTTGCCTAATAATTATATATTAATTAGCCAACATCGTCAAATTTGAAGAGGGATTTGAATTTAGTTGCTTTCGCCTGCCCGATAACCGCTCCAGGCGCTGATAAACGGAAGAATTTTTTCAATTTGGAGTTTTTTCACAATCGGAAAACCGGCAAGAACAAACGCACCGGCCAGTTCATCAATATTTACAACCGCATCAAGCATGGTGAGTTTTCTGTCAGGGACTTTGTTTTGCGGATCATTAATAAGGTTTGACAGTTTTGCGGCACAATGCATGCTCGCAAAAATTCCCGAGCCGATTGCTCCGATTTCGACCGGTTTTTTCTTCAAAAACGGATATTTTTTAGCGATTTGCTGATATCCGCTCACAAAAAGAAGCGGAACAGTTGAATTTAAGAACTGAAAAACGCCCTCATCAGTTTTTTCTTTTTTGGCATTTTTCTTATCAAACATCATGCCTGACACAACACCGCCCAAAATGGCTCCTGTTGTGATTCCCACCATTTCTTTCAGGCCGAATTGGAGTTTAAAAATCTCTGATATTTTTTTTACGTTAAGATTTTGTTTTTTCGCAAAAAGAACAAGCGGAATTGCAGTCCCGATTGTTGAACCGAGCGCAATTTTCACTTTTGCTGCCGGTTCAGGCTCATCCGTGACCTTTCTTCTGCGCGTTCTGAAATCATGGATAAAACTTTTTGTCCTTGCTTTATCCTGGAACGATTTGAATACAAATGGTTTGTTATTTGTTTGGTTATTTGCGGCAACTAGCATAATTTTTTCCGTTTAGTTGAATTATAACCTGAAAATAAATTTTTTTGCCCCTTGCGTAATATTTTTTAAGAATATTTTAAAAAAACAGAACATAATTGTTACAATAATAAAACTTTTTCAAATACGGCTTAATATTTTTTTTTTACTATATATAATTAATTAAGACTATGTAAAAACAAATTGTTTTTTCAAGAAAGGAAACCGCGTATTAGATGAGAATTGCTATTTATCCGGGTAGTTTTGACCCTATAACAAAAGGTCATCTGGATGTTCTTCATAAAGCGAGCCTGCTTTTTGACAAAGTAATAATTGCTGTGCTCAAAAATGATGCAAAAAAGGGCTTTTTGCCAACTGCTGACCGGGTCGCGCTGATAAAAGAATCGGTAAAAGACTACAACAACGTCGAAGTTGACAGTTTTGACGGATTGACAATCGAATACGCAAAAGCAAAGGGCTCAAATGTCCTCATCAGAGGTTTGAGGGCTGTTTCGGACTTTGAATACGAAATGCAGCTTTCACAAACAAACAACGCCCTTGCGCCGGAGATTACCACTGTATTTTTGATTACAAAACCAAAATACAACTTCATTTCCTCAAGCACGGTTAAAGAAATTGCAAAAAATAACGGCGATATTTCTAAATTTGTGCCCCCATGTGTGGTAGAATATTTTCATAAAATATAAGAAAGGTAAAAAGTTATGACACAGTTAAGAATCAAAGACCTTTTAGGACGCGCAAACTTCGTATTGGACAAAGGTTTGCACCTGCTTCCGGGATTTGTCCTCATAAAAAGCTCTGATATGGAAACATTGCTCGACAGAATCGACGCATCCATCCCCGAGGACATAAAAGAAGCAGAATCAATTCTTCGCCGCCGCGAAGAAATCCAAATCGAAGCTCAGCAGCGCGCTGAACGCATAATTATCGACGCAAGAAACGAAGCGGAAAAAATTCTTTCCGAATCCGAGCTTTTGAACCAGGTTCACAAAGAAGCTGAAAAAATTAAGGAACAGGTTTTGGCCGAATGCCAGGATTTGCGCGAAAAAACGATTGACGAAGCAAAAGCAATCAAAATCCAGGCCGAAGACGAAGCCCTCAGAACAAAAGAAGGCGCAGAAAATTACGCAGAGCAGATTTTGAACAACATTGATACTGATTTGTCGCAGCTTCAGCAGATTGTTCAAAACGGAAAAATGTATCTGGGCAAACTTAAACAAGCAAAAACAAATTATCCGCAAAACGCAATGGATTATGCCGATTCGCAACCGCAAAGCTATGAATCGGAATACATCCAGTAAAAAATTGTCATAACTTTTTACAAAGACCGGCATTCCGGTCTTTTTTTTATAATTTTATGCCGAGGATTTTTGAATAAATCCATATTCATGAAAAAAATTTATCACCGGCATGGTTTTGGCCTTTTGAGAATCATTGAAAATCAGCCGTTTTAAGGATTAATAAGAAATTTACAAAACAAAAACGACCAATTTTTTCCAAAACAACGGCATGCCCGTTTTTTGATATTAAAATCACGTTTTAATTAAAATTAAGTAACAATTTTTAAATTTTTTTGTAAAAAATTAGCAAAAAAAATGTGCGTGTTTTTTTATTGTTATAAAATATAATAAATCTACATGGAGGGAAAATGTCGAATTTTCAGGAAAGTTATACAAAACTTGAAAAAGCTGATTTAAAACGTATTGATATAAATGAACTGCCCAAAGAAATCCCGAATTTTAAAAATTCGTTTGAATCAAAAGATTCAATAATCAAAAAATGGCTGAGCGATTGGATAATCTCAGGATTTAAAAAAGGCTTGCTTAAAGAAAATTCGCTCCTTCCCAAAAAGGCTGATCTTGCATATTATCTCGGTGTAAGCGTCGGAACCGTACAAAACGCGATAAGATGCGTTGAGGACAGCGGACTTGTTGAATCAAAACAAAGAATCGGCACAATCATCCGCAATGCGTCGACACAAAACCCGATTATCAGAAAATCGACCTCAAAACGCGAAAAAGTCATCACTGAAATCAAAAAATATATCGTCGAAAACAACCTGAAAATCAACGATTCGCTCCCCTCGGCCCGCCAGCTTTCCGCAATCACCGGCCATTCAACAAATACGGTAAGACTTGCGCTCGAAAACCTTTGTTCAAACGGAATTATTGAAGCAAAAATGTTCCGTACGAACGATGCGAACTGGATAATTAAAGAAATCCCTGAAATCAACCCGAAAAATGCCGAGGATTCGCTTTCTTCCGAAACTCTTGTCAAAAAAGTTGAAAAAGACCTGAAAGATTACATTTGCGCAAACTACAAGGTCGGCGACAGACTTCCTGCGCATTTTGAGCTTTCAGAAATTCTCAAAGTGAGCATAAAAACCGTTCATGACGCGATGAAAGGGCTTATTGAAGAACGAATTCTGCTCGCACGCCGCGGAAGATACGGCACGACAATCATAAGAATGCCCGGCGAAAATATTCTCCAGCCAGAAAAAGAAATCTCGATTTTTGCCCGTGCTGAAGACGCGCAATATTACAGCTATCAAAAAATCGAGAATGAAATAAAATCTTTCATCAAAAACAATTACGAAATCGGCGAAAAACTGCCGTCAATGGAAAATCTTGCGCAAAAATTCGACGTGAGCAGCAACACAATAAGAAAAGCGCTCCAAAATCTCTCAAAACAAGGCATTGTTCAGTTTTCGAGGGGCAGATACGGCGGTACTTTCGTGAGCGACATTCCCGAGGCTGAAGACGGACAGGCTTTCAGATGGCTGGCCGTAAGCCCCGATTATACTGTTACCTAAAACGAACAAGAAAACTAATGGCACCCGTTGCACCCGTATTTTCAACAATTTATAGCAGTTTTCCGTTGAAAGAGATGAAATGGAAACACACAAATTCACAAAAAGCCGTGATACCGCCCGATTCGTCCCAGCTTTTGTGGCTGGATGATTCTACGCTTTCTTTGGCAATAAATGAGCTCGCGCATCTGGAGTTTGACCCTAAAGATGTGAAATATTTAAACAATATCGCTGTGATTTTGCCGTTCAAATCGGGAAAAGAGGCGTTTGAGTTCATAAAAAACTCAAATATAAGGATTTCTTTTGAAAAAACATCGTCAAAACACATCCATGCCCAGTACGATTACGGAAAAAACCTGGTAATGATTAATGATATGTACAAAAACAACCAGGATTTTCCGGTTATATTGGCAATTGCCGAGGCAATACTGCATGAATGCGGACATGCAAAAGACAATGACGGCGACAGCTCAATTCAGGAAGAAATCTGCAATCTCGGGATGAACGCGGTTGCGCACAGGGCATTTTTAAGAAAATACGGCGATATTTTCAAAGAATCCGACGCCTTAATCATAAAAGACGGCGTAAGCGTATATTCCACGCTGTTTTTTGACCCCGATCCGGACAAAAAAGAGCTTGTACGCAGAATACGCTCAAAATACGGATATCTTCCGGTCGGAGACATGCTCCATCCGCCGTCACCGCTGGCTTTTCGCGTAAAAGACAAAAAAGCTCTTTAACATCTTAAGGATGTTGTTTTTGTTGTTTTTAACATCCTGAATATCTTTGTTATTTATCATAATTCACTTTAAAATACTATAAATTCAATATAAAACGCGTAGTTTTTGCAAAATTTGCAAGTTCTAAGGCGTTCCGGAACGTGGCAAGCGCTTGTACGGCAATTTATAATTTTGTTGACAGGAATAAGCAGAGTTATATGGCTACATTTAAACAAGCATTCGGGTTTAACTTAAAATTAATCAGAAAAAATAAAAATATCACGCAGGAACAGCTCTCAGAAATGATAGAACTGCACCCTAGGCAGCTTTCCAAGATAGAAACAGGAAGCCATTTTCCGTCTTGCAAAACTATTGAAAAATTGTGCCAGGCTCTGGACACGCCGCCGAGGGTTTTGTTTGATTTTTATTACGACACGGAAATGTATATGACCGGAACAGACGGATGTTACAAGGCTATTCACTCGGGAAACGTAATTTTTCTTCAAAATGTGTCGGACAAAACCATTGAAAAGTTCACGGTGGAAGATATTGACTACTGTTCTGTGGCAAAAAAGTTCGGAACGCCCATAACCATAAACCACTATGAAAATAACAAGCTTTTGCGCACGGTTGTTTACAAGCCGGACGGCTCATTTGAAACGGTAAAGGATTTTTCGGACAACGAGTACGGCGAAAACATGAATTTTATGATGGAAAAATGCAGAAAATACGCGCACGACAGAGAATATTCAAATTTTATCAAAACAGCGCTTCTTGCGCTTGAAAACCCGCAATCGCTCGAGCAGCTTTCTTATTTGATTGAGGGAATGAAACTTTCAAGAAAAAAATAGCCAAGAAAACGGATTTCTGACATAATATTTAGGTAAATTATTTCAGTTCTTTAAAGAGGGGTCATTTTTGCCCGAAAAAAGCTCTGAAACGGGTTCACAACGGTAATTATGGGAAATAACGGATGAATTCAGGCTTAAAAATCAATATCGCCCACTTATATCCCGAGCTGTTGAACATATACGGCGACAGGGGGAACATTCTGACGATAAAAAACCGCTGCGAATGGCGCGGAATCAGCGTCAGTATTGATTCGATAGGGCTGAATGACCCTATTGACATAAAAAAATACGATTTTTATTTCATCGGCGGGGGGCAGGACAAGCAGCAGATTGCCGTGGCCGAGGAATTGCAGAAACACAAAACCTCGCTGCTTGAGGCGCGGGACGAAAAAGCGGTTTTTTTAGCGATTTGCGGGGGGTATCAGCTGCTAGGGCACTATTATCAGCCGCATAACGCCCCAAAACTCAACGGAATCAGCCTGCTCGACGCATATACGGTCGCCGGAAACACAAGATTTATCGGAAATGTAACTGCAAAATGCGATTTTGTTACGCCTGAAACTCTTGTGGGGTTTGAAAATCACAGCGGGCTTACATATCTTGAAAACGAAACCGTTCCCATCGCAAAAATCGTCGTCGGCAACGGAAACAACGGAAAAGACAAAACAGAAGGCGCCAGATTTTGCAATGTTTTCGGAACGTATCTTCATGGCTCGTTTTTGCCTAAAAATGTGCACTTTGCCGACTATTTGATATCGCTTGCGCTTGAAAAACGATACAAAGAAAAAATTGAGCTTGCACCGCTGAACGACGAAATCGAAGAAAAAACCCATAACGGGCTGATTCATAAAAAATATTAGTTTTTTATTAGAAAAAGCGATATTTTATTTAGAATTGTTAAATGTTACCGGAATATATAAAAAAGATATTGGAAAAAGAAATTTTTCTGCTACAATAATGGTATCTAATGGAATTGCCGTCCGATGAATTATGAAAAAGTAAAAATATTTGTTCTGGTTTTTTTCGCTGTTGCCGTGTTTGGTGCATTTTCGGCTGCAAATGCGTCGGATTACAAATACAAAATTCTTGATCCTCAGTACAACAGCTCAATTGAAAACTACGAATACGACGAAATTAACAATGTTCTGGTAGAAAAAGCGCCAAAACAAGATTCTCACCCGCTGAGAAAAGCTGCTCTGGCAATTTTGTTCATCGGGCTGCCGATTTTGGGCATTTATCGTATTGTCAGGGTGTTCCAAAAGGCTGAACAGGCTGATGACAACGCGAATTTTGACGTAAAAAATGAAATTTTTGCGCTGGATAAATTTAAAAAGCTGAACAACACGCTAAAAAGCACGGCAGGAACGGTTAAACAGAAACTCAACGTCGTAAAGACAAAAGTTGACGACAAAGTTCTCGCAGAGCGGCTCGAACGCGTAAAAGCAACAACAGTGCCCATAACGCAGACAATTAAACAGCCTGCTCCAGCCCCGAAAGCAAAAATTCAGGACAAAGTTACAAAAACCGTGATGAACAAAATGAAAAATCCGCTGCTCATCACAAACGCAAAACTCGCAAATAACAAGGGTTTATGCCTTGTTGAGTTTAAGAAAAAATATTCGCTCATCGGCTACATAAACGACGAAATTTTTATGCTGAACAAGTTTGATTCGCTAAAAACCTCGGAAATCCGCTCAAGATTGTCCGAAACCGTCGACAACAAAGACCGCTACATCGTGCGGCTCGGAGATTACAAGGCACTGGTGGAAGTAAGCGACAAAAAGATGGAATTGCTGCTTGAATTATAAAAAAGTTTTAGTTTTTTGTTTTATAATGCTGATTTTCTGCGGCTGCGCAAGAAAATCCGACAATCGTACGGTGATAAAATTCAGCGCATGGGGTTCTCAGAGCGAAATTTCAGTTTTAAGGCCGCTAATTGACGAATTTGAAAAAGAAAACCCGGATATTCATGTCGAATTTTTGCACATACCGCAAAATTACTTCCAGAAAATTCACCTGCTTTTTGCGTCAAAACTGGCTCCTGACGTTGTTTTTATGAACAATTTTTATTCGCAAAAATACATAAAAGCCGGGCTGCTGGAGGATTTGACCCCCTATTTTTCGCAAGAAATTGTTCAAAACGTGTTTTTTGACAAAGCTCGCGAGGCTTCATCATACAAAGGGCGGCTTTATGTTGTTCCGCGGGATGTTTCACAGATGGTTGTTTATTACAACAAGGATATTTTCAAAAAACACGGTATTCCCTATCCAAAAGACGGGTGGACAAGGGCGGAATTTTTAAAAACAGCCCAAAAGCTCAGCGGAAATGGGGTTTGGGGCGTAGGTTTCGAGCGCGAAGCCGTTTTTTGGCTGCCGTTTGTATTTTCTGACGGGGGAAATATTTTGGGGCAAAACGAGCCTGAATTGGACGTTGCAGCGAAAAAAGCCATTCAATTTTACGCTGATTTACCCAATAAATTCGCAGTTGCCCCCAAAAAATCCGACAGCGCGAGCCTGACAATGGCCCAAATGTTTTTGCAAAAGCGCCTGGGGATGATAATCAGCGGCAGATGGCTTGTTCCGAAGTTCAGGTCAGATGCGGATTTTGACTGGGACATTGTAACCGTCCCCTCCGGCGCAAAAGGCTCAATCAGCAATGTAGATTCATCGGGATATGCGGTTTCGGCCGCGTCAAACCACAAATCCGAGGCGGTAAAGTTGATAAAATACCTTAATTCAGCGGAATCTGTCGCAAAATTGACCGAATGCGGCCTTATTGTACCGGCCAGGCGGGATATTGCCTATTCCGGCGCATTTTTAGACCCGCAAAAAAGGCCAAAAAACGCAAAAGCCTACCTGAAAGCCGCAGAAACCGGAAAACCGACGCCGGTAAACGAAAATTACCAGAAAATTACGGACAAATTGAACCTTTTACTTGAGCCGGTTTTCAGCGGGCAAGAACGATTTTAGCATTTCTGACACAGTTTCCAAAGGAAGCCCGACAATATTGCTAAACGAACCCTCAACTTGTTTCACAAAGCTCTCATCAAGCTCCTGAATGCCGTAAGAACCGGCCTTGTCAAGCGGTTTTTTGGTTTTTACATAGTTTTTTATTTGCTCAGCGCTTAAATCGTTAAACGTCACAAAGCTCGTGGTAGAGCGCGTCATGTGTTTTCCGGTTTTTACATCAAAAAGGCTGACCGAAGTTACGACTTTGTGGGTTTTTCCGCTCAATTTTTCGAGCATTTTAACGGCATCGTCTTCATCTTTCGGTTTTCCAAGGATTTTCCCCTCCAGAACAACGACCGTATCCGCACTCAGGACAAGGGAATCGCCGGGTACGGTCTTTTTTAGGGAGAGAGCTTTGTTAAAAGCGATAGTTTCAATAATTTCTTCGCTGAATGAGTCCGTATCGATTTTTTCGTCGTAACAAGGGCAAAGAGAATCAAAGTCGGGACAGACTTTTTTCAGCAGTTCACGCCGTCTTGGCGATTGTGATGCGAGAATGATTTTTTTCATAAAGCTATTTTATAACAAACAGGCTTTAAAAAATTTATTCAGATTATGCGGTAGCGAATCTTGAACCTCTGTAATAAACAGATTTCGAATTAAGAGCTGCGCAGAAATTCTGGAGTTTGTTCTGCAAAATCATCATATTTTTGTGCATATCCGAAAAATCAGCCATTGCGTTGAGCATTTTTTCAGGTTCAACAAGATGAGCGATATCCGCATTGTCAACTTTTTCATCTGCATATTTTTTAACTAACAACTGATCGATGTAATCTCTAGGTCCTACTGCCATAATAAATTCTCCCTTTAATTTTGATTCCCTTTTTTAATCCCTGTATTTATATAAACAATTTTTGTTCAAAAAAATTGCCTTTTTTCTTTAGATGAATCAGAATTTTTGTAACATTTCTTAATGTTTTAAATGCCGCCAATTTTTACTTGATAAAATAGCCGGTTTTACATCCAAAATGCATACTAATCGCACCTTTTTTAAAAACCTGGACAAAAAGCCGAAAAATTTACCGGATATTTGCGACAATTATCACTTTTAAACAATTTTCAGCCGAAAATATCAACAAATAGCTTACAAAGGCCGATTATCGCAAAAATCCGGAGAATTCGGGGATGATTTTTGGGAATTATTATCTTGATTTTGCAGAAATTTTCATTATGTAAACATTTGTAAAGGTTTCGTCTCAAAAGCTAAAGTTTGGCGCTAAAAATGCCGATATAGATAATACAAAAGGAGTATTTAGAAAAAAATGGGACTTAGCGCATCACAAGGCAGATTTTTAACACTGACAGCCAGAAAAAATAACATAGAATTTCAGGTTCAGCAGCTCACGCAGGCAAAATTGCAACTCGCCGAGCAGCAGGACACCGAAGCTTACCTTTGGAGCAACGGGATGAACATTCAGCACCTTTATTATTCTGCTGACGGAACAGGCTCTATCAGTGATGACCTGCCGCGTTTGTCTTATCAGATTTGTACTGCTTCCGCACAGGATGGCGGGCTGAATATGCGCGTTTTGGACAAATACGGCCGAATTGTTGTTTCAGAGCTTCCGGATCCGCTTCCCGAGGGCAAAGAAGTCGGCGATTATGTAATAGAAAAGAACTGCACTCAGGCAGATTATTTTGAAAAGAACCTCCTGAACGGCAACTGGCGTCTTCAGCAGCCCAGCAAGCAAAACGAAACCGGCTGGCAGAACGTCACGCTTGAGGGATGTGCAAATATTTATCAAGGCGTCGACTCAAAAGACTACGCTGTTGCTGAAAATGATTACAGTTTGACGGTTGAAAGGCTGGAAAACATCGAAAAACGCTACGATATGCAGATTCAACAGCTTACCAACGAACAAAAAGCAATCGAAACCGAAATGGATTCCGTCAAAAAGGTTATCGACAAAAACATCGAGGAAACATTCAAAACATTCGGTTAAAAAATCAAATATGGGCCGAAAAATTGAATTGCGGCTCATATTTTCCCGTGCGAACGCCGGTTTCGGTATAAACGCCGTAATCAAAAAATTCATTAAGGAGATTTTTATCTATGGAGCTTTCGTCAATCCATTTTTTCTGCCTCAATATTTCCAGCGCAATGAGTGTTCTGGCTTTCATGTTGGCGTCAATGATTTTTATCGTGAAAACTTGTGAAATTTTCGTATTTAGCACGGTACAAAGCCCGCCTGCGCCGACTTTTGCGCAAATATAGGGCGAAATTTGCATCAGGTGGGTGTCGAGCCGGTTTTTTCCGCCGCAAATATACGGATGAGCCATCATGGCCGAAGTTATTGACGGATGAAAGCGATGTAAATTCAAAAACGCCCTGTTCAACGCCAAAATCGGCGTCGCAAAATTCGGTGCAGTGCAGCCGTCGAGGGTTTTTGGCAATTCTGTTGTTATTTCGCACAGCGATTTAATTTTTTCATACATTCCGGCCTGGAGCGGGTGCTCAAAATCCAAATAATTTTCGATTTTCCAGCCCATTTTGCGGCATGTGAGGAGCATCAGCGTATGTTTGCCCGAACAGTTATTATGCAGGGGTGAAAATTCGGTAATTCCGTCAAAATTGTTCAACGGAGGGATAATCGGGCATTTCAGGTCATTTTCGCTCAAGCCCCCTTTTTCAAGCAGCCCTTTTAATATATCAATATGCAATTTTTCGCCCGTATGCGAGCCGCAGCAGACGGAAATTTCTTCTTCTGTCATCTCAAAATATTCAAAAACGCCCAATTCATCCGCAAAAGCGGCCTGGAGGGGTTTTGCGCAGGAGCGATGAAAAAACGGATAATCCCCGGCATCACCATAGGCAAAAATCTGCTTATTTTCGTCAGAAAAAACAATATATCCGTAAAACTCGGTTTCCACAAGATTTTCACGGGTTTGTCTTAATAAAAGGGCCGGTTTGTTCATTATTTTGAGGATTTATTTTGAATATTGAATATTGCGCGCAGTTTTTCTTTAAGAATTGAGTTTTCTTTCGCGAGTTTGTCGATTTTTTCTTGCAATTCCTTAAAATTGACCTGCGCAGTGCCTTGAGATTTTGTCAAATCCATGGAAAGCATGAATCTTTTTTTGCTTTCGTCCTTGATTTGCAGAATTTTCACGATATCTTCATTAACAATAAGCCCCATTTCAATAAGGACTTCGCCGAGTTTGTGGTAAGAGGAGCCGGCATTCAGCTCTTTTTGCTTTCTCAGCGCATCATCAAGCTGATTTATGTCAATAAGATTAATCCTTTTAACGTATTCGCCGAGCCTGATTTCGCTTCCGAGGTAATATATTGAAGCGGACACCACCGGATTTTTGGGTTCGTGTATATATTCATTTTTCAGGCAATAAGCAAGGTATCTGGAGGATTCTTCGAGCGTCCAAAAGTTGTTCAAAGTAATATCTACAACCCTTTGGCCGTTATTTGCACCCGCAAGATACTTATAAATATTCATTTCGTGCCCGTGTTCATGAGTTTCGAGCTCTTTTTTGCCCTTATATGTGATTTCCGGTGCATAAATCGTGTAAAAATTTTCTTCCTGGTTAACAGCTTCTTTGCCAAAGCTGGTTTCCAAGTGTTTTTTCAAATCGGAATAGATAACTTCTTTTACCCAAGCAGGCGCATTTAAAATTGTGTTTATAAGTGCTTCCAGATTATTGGTCATTAATTTTCCTAACTGTAAAAATTGCTAATATATGTTATTATAACATATATAGAGCTTGTGCCAATACATTATAGGGGGTAAAATGGGCGTTGACGGATTTTCAATCGCAAATACGGGCTTAAATATAAACAAAACATCCTCCGCGATGTCCTCAGAGGCAGAAGCTCTGGCGCGTCAGGGCAACGATGTTCAAATAAGGGACGTTGACGGCGTAACGAAAAAAGCTAAAACCGCCAGAAAAGACCGCGATGCCGGATACGGAGGGATGGCATACCTTCCCGGAGATGAAAACGAAAATGAGCAGGACGAAAACCAGCAACAATCCCCAAAAGGCCGTAAAAAAAACCCGAGACCGGCTCCGGATGTTTCCAGATATCATTTCAGGCTGAACAGGGAACAAATGATAGAAATCTATGACTCCGAAACCGGGAAAATTTTAAGGGTGATTTCTCCCGAGGACGTAATGAAAGTTTTCACCAATCTCGCCGATGTTCCGGGCGTTATTGTTAATAAAAAGGCGTAATTCTTCATAAAAACAGCGGCCGGCCGGGTAAATCCGCCTGATTTTTTGCTATAAAGCGGGATTTTTCATTTTATAATGGCGTTTTAGCGCAAAAATCGGCAAATTTTACGATTCGTACCTAAAAATCATAATTTGCCCACCAAAAGCGCATTTATTTTCCTTAATAACGTTTTTTGCGGAAAAATGCTTTAAAATTTGAGATTTACGGCGATTTTTGGGCAGGAATTTCCAAAACCCCGCCCGCAGCCTTGTACAAACTCAAATAATCAATCAGCCTGCGCGTTTTGCTATCCGCTTTTTCTTTTTCAAGCACAATAAGGTTTTCGAGGAACTGAATCCGGTCAAAATCCGACGTAATCCCGCTTTCGTAACGCAGATTTATCAGCCCGTAGTTGTATTTTTCGAGCTTTACCTTTTCTTCGTTCGCCTTGTCCGTCTTCGTATCGTATTTTATCGCACAAAGGCTGTCGTTAATCTCCTGAATGGCCTGCAAATCGCGTTGTTTGTACTCCTCAAAAAGCTCCTGATAAAGAATTTTTTGCTTTTTCAACCCTGAAACAAGCCTGCCACCCGTAAAAAGCTTCTGAACGGCACCTGCCGCGACAAGTGCAAGAAATTGATCCCAATCAAAAAGTTTGCTCAAATCCAGCGCAGTAAATCCGGCTATTCCTGCGATTGAAATCGTCGGCAGGAACTCTTTTCTTGCGACGCGAATATCAATTTTGGCTTTTTGGAGTTTTGCTTCTGTTTCCATAAGATCCGGCCGGCTGAAAACGATTTTTGAGCTGATTTCGGCGGGGATTTCTTTTTTGTATTCGAAATCGTCCAAATTCCCGCGCACAAGCCCGTCCGCACATGTCGGGGATTCGCCGATAAGCACCGAAAGCTCATGCAATAGCTCTGCACGCTGTTTTTTCAGGTCATTCAGAACAACTATTGCCATAGTGTGCTGCTGATTGCGTGCCGTCGTGTCAAAAGTCGATGCAAGGCCCAGTTTATATCTATCCTCTGTCAGCTCCCAGACCCGTTTTCGCACTTTTACGATTTCTTCCTGGAGTTTTATGGTTTTATCAAGCCGCAAAATGTTTATATATGCGGTTCCGGCGGCTGCCGCAAGCGAAATATAGGAGCTTTTTTCCTGAAAACGCACGGCTTCGAGCTCCTTTTTTGCGGATTTTGTTTTATCATGGTTTTTGAGAAAAATATCCGCTTCATATTGCGCCATCAAAGGGATTGAGAAAATATTTGAGCTCGTATTATCAAGAATCAGGCCGTTAAAATCAAAACCGGGCGTTCGGATTCTCACATAATTCGCCAGAAAATTTACCGTTGGCAATTCCTTTGCAAAAGTAATTTTCATGTTCTGATAAAATTCTTTTGTCCTCAGCGTCGCGATTTTGAGGTCATGATTGTTGGAAACGGTTTTAAAAACGTACTCTTTTATGTATGGATCGCTGAAATTCCCCCACCAGTCGATATTTACATAATCAAGCCGGTAATCACTTACGCCCGCGCTGATTTTTTGAGGCTTTGCGCAACCGGACAGGGGCAAAAAAGCAAGCAAAACGCAAATAAAACAAGCAAAAAACCTCTTACTGACCGTCTTCATTGCTAACGCACGCCTTTCTTGCCACATTTTCAGAAAAATGTTATCATTATAACAGTTGGAATATTAATATTTATAATAGTAAATTTAAATTGAAACAATTAGACGACATAACGATTGAAATTAGCCAAATAACGGACAATGTTTGCTACGAGCTTGCCCAGACCGACTCGTACATTAAGATAGCAGTCTCAAAACTTTTAAAATCGGTCGGAGTAACCGACATAACCTATGAACAGTTCGGCATTTTGTTTGTATTATCTGTTCAAGACGGATTATACCAGAGGCAGCTTGCTTTTTTGCTGAACAAAGACCGTCCGAATATTACCAGAATGCTTGATATTCTTGAAAAGAAAGGTTATGTAAAAAGGGAAAAAGACCCCGGAAACAAACGAATCTCAAAAATCCATATAACTCCGCCGGGGCTTGAAAAAGTAGAATTAATGGCGCCTTTTAAGCAGGAGTTTCAGGATAGGATTCAAAAAAGCATTTCTGATAAGGATTTGGAAATCTGCCGTTCGGTATTGAAGCAAATAAGGGATAATCTGGAGGATTCCTGTTCCCAGCAGATATAAGGACAAAAAATGGCAGACGAAGACAACACAACCCCGAAATCCGGCGAAAAACCGCAAAAACGGGGGCGTAAGCGTGCTAAAACAAAAAGATTTTTCAAAAAAAGATACATTTTTTTGCTTCTAATCATTGCCGCAGCGCTTTTTTGGGTCGGATGGCGGTATTTTTCTTCCTTTGTTTCGACGGACGACGCGTTTGTTGAGGGGCACATCATCCGCGTGAGCCCGAAAATCTCCGGCATAATCTCAAAACTACACATTGACGACAACGAACATGTCAAAAAAGGCGCGCTTTTGATTGAAATCGACGACAGGGACTTCAAAGTGCGCTACGAACAGGCAAAAGCGTCCTACGACATGGCGCTTTACCGCCAAAAATCGGCAAAAGCAACCGAAAATGCCGCAGATATTGACCTTGAGCTTGCAAAACAGGATTTAGAGAGGTACGAGGGGCTGTTTAAAAAGGGCGCTGTGTCACAGCAGGAGCTTGACCGGGCCCGCTCAAAATACGAACAGGCACGCGCAAGCCTCACAGGCGCGCAGGAGAACGTTTTTTCAAAAAGAAAGAACAAAGTCGCCGACGCCGAGCTCCAAAAGCTCAAAGCCGCCATGGAACAGGCCAAACTTGACCTTTCTTACACAAAAATTTACGCAACGGAGGACGGAAAAATCACAAACCGCTCTGCCGAAGAGGGCGCATACATCCATACGGGCTCGCCAATGTTCTCGCTCGTGCCGGACAAGCGCTGGGTCGTGGCGAATTACAAAGAAACGCAGCTTGAGCACATAAAACCGGGCCAAAACGTCGAAATAAAGGTCGATGCCTACCCCGGCGTGAAATTCAAGGGCAAAGTTGATTCAATTCAGTCAAGCACGGGCGCAAAAATGAGCATGTTTCCGCCCGAAAACGCCGTAGGAAGCTATGTCAAGGTCGTTCAGCGCGTTCCGGTGAAAATAGTTTTTACAGAGCCGATTGACCCGAAATACAACATCGAGCCCGGCATGTCCGTGATTCCAAAGGTATTTGTAAAATGACCGCAGCCGCCCAAGAAGCCTGGAAACCCTCAAAAAACCCGTGGTACAGCGCAAGCGCGGTAATGCTTACGATTTTTATGGTTGTTTTGGATTCATCGATTGCAAATGTTGCGCTTCCGAACATTGCAGGCAGTTTTTCCGCAACGCAGGACGAATCCACATGGGTTTTGACGAGTTATCTTGTGGCAAACGGCGTGATAATCCCGTCAACAGCGTGGTTTTCGACCCTTTTCGGACGCAAAAACTTTCTTTTGCTTTCCACAATCCTTTTTACCGCCTCATCAGCGCTTTGCGGGCTTGCGACGAGCATGGGGATGTTGATTTTTGCACGCGTAATTCAAGGTTTGGGCGGCGGTGCGATTATGCCAATCGGGCAGGCGGTCATGATGGAAGAATTTCCCGTTGAAGAACGGGGCGTGGCGATGTCCGTATTCGGTTTCGGGGTGATTTTTGCTCCGATTATCGGCCCGACGCTCGGAGGATGGATTACCGACACATATTCGTGGCACTGGATTTTTCTAATCAACGTTCCCGTGGGCATAATCGCCGTTATTCTCGGAAATTTGTTCATTGAAGACCCGCCCTACGCAAAAAAAGGCAAAATTCCAAAAGTCGATTACATAGGCTTTATTTTGCTTATTATTTGGCTGTTTTCGCTGCAAATTGTTCTCGACAACGGTCAAAAATCCGACTGGTTCGGCTCAAGATGGGTTCGCTGGACAACGGCGCTGTCGTTGAGCTGTTTTATCGGGTTTATCTGGCGTGAGCTGAGCACAAAAGCGCCCATTGTTGATTTAAAAGTCTTTCTTGACCGCAATTTTATTGTCGGAACATCCCTAAATGCCGTTGTCGGCGCGGTTTTATACTCCACCCTTGCAATTTTACCGCTGTTTTTGCAGCATTTAATGGGCTATACCGCAACTTTGAGCGGGCTTGCCATCAGTCCAAGGGGTTTCGGGTCGCTTGCCGGACTGGTTGCGGTTGCGGTGCTTTCAAACAGGATTGATCAGCGATATGTTGTGATTGCGGGCATGTTTTTGCTTGCGTTTTCCAACATAATGTTCGGTTCCATGAATTTAAACATCGGCATGGGTTCAATTATTCTTCCCAACGTAATTTGCGGGTTTGCATTCAGCCTTTTGATGATTCCGTTGATGACAATCACATTTGTAACCCTCAAAAACAGTCAGATGACGAATGCATCGGGAATTTTCAACCTAGCAAAAAGCGTTGGCGGTGCAATCGGGACTTCTGTCGTTTCCACGCTCATTCAGCGCATGGGGCAGGTTCATCAGACGCATCTTGTCAGAAATTTGACCTATTCGAACCCCGGTTTTGTCGAAAAACTCGCCGCAATTCAAAGCGGAATCGCCGTTCACACGGGTCAGTTCGTCGCTCAGGAAAAAGCAAATTTTATGGTTTACACACAGCTTCAGCAGCAAGCGAATTTGCTTGCGTTCATGGATTGTTTCAAAATTTACGCTGCCGTTATTTTTTTGCTGGTTCCGTTTGTATTTTTGTTTAAAAAAGTTAAATATTGAACAAAGTTTTTACGAACAAGCGCAAAATTATCAAGAAATAACTTATTGAAGAACTTAAAAAGCCGGACAGTTCTTTGTCCTTAGGAAATTACCAAGTATTTAAACAATCAGCTAGCTGTCATGCTGAACTTGTTTCAGCATCTTACCAACTTGAAGCTTCTGTTTACAACCGGTAAGATCCCGAAATAAATTCGGGATGACATTTATATTGTTGTCACCCTGAACTTGTTTCAGGGTCTTACCAAATAGATGTTATGACGATAAACTGGTAAGATTCTGAAATAAATTCAGAATAACAATATTTATTTCCAATCCAGAGATAAATCTTTAAATTCCGGATTCATTTCCTTAATCAAGTTTATCTTCCACTCCCTATGCCAACGCTTTAATTGTTTTTCGCGATTTAGGGCTGCATCAACAGAGTCAGTTAATTCATAATATACCAATCTGTCAACATTATATTTTTTCGTAAAACCATCAACTACTTTATTTTTATGCTCCCAAACTCTTTTTTGTAAATTACCTGTAACTCCTATATAAA
>CALUPP010000076.1 GCA_944322685.1 Candidatus Gastranaerophilales bacterium | reverse complement strand
AAACAACCACTAGAATCGTGAAAAAACCGAAACCAGCTGCCGCCCAATATAAAAAATAAAAAATTTGTAAGAAATGAATTTTTGTGGTAGGGTTTCAGTGTGTAATTAATGGTTTTAATCACTTACTCAGTTTATTGTAAAGGAGAAAACAAACATGACAGAAAAACGAGTATGGTTATTTAAAGAGGGGAACGCAGACATGCGCAATCTTCTCGGCGGTAAGGGTGCAAACCTTGCTGAAATGACTAATTTAGGGCTTCCGGTACCTCCGGGATTGACAATCACAACCGAAACATGTATGGATTACATCAACCACGGCAACAAAATGCCCGCAGGCGTGATGGATGAAGTAAAAGAAGCATTGAAAAAAGTCGAAGAACAGGCAGGAAAGAAATTCGGCGACCCCGAAAACCCGCTGCTTGTTTCTGTACGTTCCGGCGCAAGACTTTCAATGCCCGGCATGATGGAAACTATCCTCAACCTCGGTATGAATGACCAGACCGTTGAGGGCATGATTAAATTAACCAACAACCCGAGATTCTGCTACGATTCTTACAGAAGATTCCTCACAATGTTCGGATCAGTAGCATGGGACATCGACAGACAAAAATTTGAAGATTATATCGACAAAATCAAAGCTGAAAAAGGCTACAAACTCGACGTGGAACTCAGCGCTGATGATTGGAAATCATTAATCGAGCCTTACAAAGCATTAATTAAGGCAGAAACAGGCAAAGAATTCCCGCAGGATCCTTATGTACAGCTCGAAGAAGCTATTGAAGCCGTATTCCGCTCATGGAACATCCCCAGAGCCGTTGCTTACAGAAACCACTACAAAATTGACCACAATTACGGTACAGCCGTAAACGTTCAAACAATGGTATTCGGCAACATGGGCGATGACTGCGCAACCGGCGTATCTTTCACAAGAAACCCGTCCACCGGCGAAAACAAATTCTACGGTGAATATTTGACGAACGCCCAGGGCGAAGACGTTGTTGCCGGCATCAGAACTCCTCATCCGATTGCGGATTTGGAAAAAGAAATGCCCGAACAGTACAAACAGTACGTTGAAATCGCTAAAAAACTCGAAGAAGGCTACAAAGACGTACAGGATATGGAGTTTACAATCGAAAGAGGCAAACTCTACATCCTCCAG
The DNA here is from genome assembly GCA_944322685.1 of Candidatus Gastranaerophilales bacterium. Lineage (GTDB taxonomy): Bacteria > Cyanobacteriota > Vampirovibrionia > Gastranaerophilales > Gastranaerophilaceae > Spyradomonas. The sequence continues at coordinate 6,994 of CALUPP010000076.1, read as the reverse complement.
ACAAGAAACGGCAAAAGAACCGCAAAAGCTTCTGTAAGAATCGCTGTTGAAATGGCTGAAGAGGGCATTATTTCAAAAGAAAGAGCAATTGAGCTCGTTGATCCTAACCAGCTTTATCAGGTATTGCTCCCTGACTTTGACCCGGCCGCTAAAAAAGAAGCTCACAAAATCGCGCAAGGTTTGGCAGCTTCTCCGGGTGCGGCAGTTGGTAAAGTTGTCTTTGATACTGAAGAAGCGGCTGAAAGAGGCAACGCAGGCGAAAAAGTTATCCTTGTCCGCCTGGAAACATGCCCTGATGACATCCACGGCATGATTGCTTCTCAGGGTGTTTTGACTCTCAGAGGCGGCATGACATCTCACGCGGCAGTAGTTGCAAAAGGCATGGGCAAACCGTGCGTTGCAGGCTGCGAAGATTTGAAAATCGACCTGAAAAATGAAACTTTGACTGACGCAAGCGGTCAAGTTTACCACAAAAACGATATTATTTCGCTCGACGGCGGTACAGGCGAAGTTATGGCGGGCTCTGTGCACCTTGTTCCTCCTAAAATGGACGAAAATTTCCAAAAACTCTTTACTTGGGTTAACGAAATCAAACAGCTCGGCGTACGCGCTAATGCGGACACTCCTGCTGACGTTGCAAAAGCACTTGAATTCGGTGCTGAGGGCGTAGGTCTTTGCAGAACAGAGCACATGTTCATGGCGCCTGAAAGACTTCCGTGGGTGCAAAAAATGATTATCGCGGAAAACCTCGAACAGAGAAAAGAAGCTCTGAGCCACCTGCTTCCGATGCAGTATCAGGATTTCTATGATATGTTCAAAGCAATGGGCGAAAAACCGATGACAATTCGTCTTCTCGACCCGCCGCTTCATGAATTCCTGCCTTCTAAGGAAGAATTGATTGCAACAGTTGCAAGAAAGAAAGCGCTCAACGAAGACTGCAAAAAAGATGAAGAAATGCTTCACCTTGTTGAATCTATGTCCGAATTGAACCCGATGATGGGTCTTCGCGGATGCCGTCTGGGTCTTACTTGGCCGGAAATCAACGAAATGCAGGCAAGAGCTATCTTCTCTGCGGCTTGCGACCTGAAAAAAGAGGGGCTTGACGTAAAACCTGAAGTTATGATTCCGCTTGTCGGCCATGTTAACGAGCTGAAAGAAGCAAGAGCCGTTGTGGAAAAAGTGGCAAAAGAAGTCATGGAAGAAAAAGGCGTTTGCGTGGAATACAAAATCGGTACGATGATTGAAATTCCGCGAGCAGCATTGACGGCTGACCAGATTGCTGAATACGCAGAATTCTTCTCATTCGGCACAAACGACCTTACACAGATGACTTTCGGCTACTCAAGAGACGATGCTGAGGGCAAATTCCTGAAGAAATATGTTGATAACAAAATTCTTCCGGCAAATCCGTTCTCTACGTTGGATCAAGAGGGCGTCGGCCAGCTTATGCAGATTGCACTTGCAAAAGCAATCCCAGTAAGACCTGACCTGAAACGCGGTATCTGCGGTGAACACGGCGGTGATCCCGAATCCGTTAAATTCTGCCATAGAATTGGCTTGAATTACGTTTCTTGCTCGCCGTTCAGAGTTCCGCAGGCAAGACTTGCTGCTGCTCAGGCGGTTATTGAAGAAAAAAAATGCAAAGAATTATGCGGTTGCGCTAAGTAGCCCGTAATTTCGGCAAAAGATTAAGCGCCCTCTTTTACAGGGGGCGTTTTTTCTTGGAAAAAATTGCGAAAATCCTTGCATTGAGGGTCAATGATACGGTTTAATGCTGCTATGGATGAAAAACTAACCTGATTTTTGCTGCTTTCTCCGGCGGAGGAGAGGAAATAAGTCCAAAAATGTCCCTCTCCCCCTCCCATTCCCGCCATCGGCGTGGCGAGGGAGAAAATTAGAAAGTAGGGTGGGAAAAGCGCAGCGGTTCCCACCGCAAGATTTTCGCAAAACAACCGAACCTGACTGGCCGAAAACAACACAACAAACGTGCAACGTGGCTGTGCCACTAAACAGACGCAAAAAGCGTGCAGAAATCGAAATAGGTGAGCCGCCCGTGCAAACAACACAACAAACATGCGACGTGGCTGTGCCACTAAACAGGCACAAAAAGTGTGACAAAGCCGAAACAAGTGGGCCGCCATATAAAAAAAAACGGTGGGAATCGCCGCATAGATTGGAGAATATGCTCAAAAACCTTTGTTTTAGCTTTTCCCACCCTACGAGGACGAATTTTTCCCATAAAACAACAAACATCCCTCGGAAAAGTAGGTCAGGCACTGCCTGACAGCATGTTAGCCAAACAGAATCGCCGCATAGATTGAAAAATGCATTTCAAAACCTTTGTTTTTAGCTTTTTCCACCCTAGGAGGACTTAATGTGCAAGCCGGTTGACCCCTCACCCCGCTCTCTCCCCAAGGAGAGGGGGAATTTTCAAAATTTACCCGTTACCCAAATATTTATCCTTTACCTCTATTCCTGCCATCGGCGCGGCGGGTTTTTCCGCATTGGGCGAGGGAGAAAACAAAAATCTTTCCCGGCGAAAAGCCCCAAAAAGCCAGCCCCCGACCGCTGGCCCCCATCACCACGGCCCTCTCCCTCAAGGGCGAGAGAGAATAATTAAAATGAATCCTTAGCCTCCCCTTTCGGAGAGGGAACAAATAAAAAATAACCAAAAACAACCAAACAACCTGTCATCCTGAACTGGTTTCAGGATCTTAGCTGTTGGAAAAACGGGCATTGAGCCCCAAACCCCGGCAAAAAACAAAAATTTCCTGGTGCGGAGCCCAAAAAACCAAAGGGCCGGCCCCACCCGCTGGCCCCCTCACCCCAGCCCTCTCCCTCAAGGGCGAGGGAGAATAATTAAAATGAATCCTTAGCCTCCCCCATCGGAGAGGGAAAACACAAAAAACCCCGCAAAACGCTTGCGGGGATGTTTTTGGATTAGAAAAGGGTTAATCTTCACATATTTTCTTCAAATCTTTCTTTGCGTCGGAGGAAATCTGCCGAAAATCGAACTTGTCGCGCAAAAAGTTAATCATATTCGGCGTGAGAATATTCGCCGAGCATTCCGGAAGATAAATGTCACGGATTCCGATGAGCCTGAGGCTGAAAAGATGAGAAATCGTGTGCAAATTGCACTGGGTCATGAACATTGACACGGGAAATGTTGAAAAATCGATATTTTCTTTCAGCCGCTCCAGAATTTTGTAAATTAACGTGGTGTTGAAGTAAGAATCAATGTGAAACACGTTTTCTCTGTTCGAGCTGACCGCCGTGGAGATTACATAGCTGGTTTTGGGGACGTTGGCGACGAGTTCGTTAAAATAATCCTGCGCAAAAAGCGAATGGTTAATCAACCCGACGATAAAAAGGTGTTTTATGCTGCCGTCTTTGATTTTCGCGATAATTTCATCGATTTTTGCCATGATTTCTTCTTCATCGTATCCGACGAGCACGGGCGGCGAGTTTACCTCGTTGTCAAAGCCCTTTGCGTCTTTTGCGGCCTGGATAACCGGCGAAAAATCGTTGTTGACGATTCTGCGCATGCCTTTTCCGGAGATGGGGTTAGTTGTAAATATTCTGCCCCGAAAAAGCCGTTCAAATTTGTGCTGGGCGTTCTGGGTGATGACGATTGCGCCTTTAAAAAGCGAAAAATCCATCTGAAAATTGTCCAATGACTTCTGAAAATGTCCGCACAGGTTCGGATATTGGGCAAATTTGGGGTAAGCATGCGCAACAATCATCCCGTCATGCGTGTAAATGTTGATTTCTTCGTCTTTTGTCGCTTTGAGCAGCTGTTCAAAATCGCACAAGTTTTGACCGGTCACAAGAATCGCCGGGCCCTTTTTTATTTTTGTGGAAATTTCAATCGGGCGGATTTTCCCGAAATATTCCTCTTTTGCGGCATGAAGTTTTCTGTGGATTTCAAAATTCGCTTTTGCAAAGTCGTTGATTTTTCTTGTGAGCTTTGCTTCGTTAAAAGTGCTGAAATTCAGGCTGTTAAACAGTTTTAGGATGGCATTTGTTTCCTGAGTGCAGTCCGGTTTGTAATTTTCAAGCTCAACAAGCCTCACGGCTGCGCTTTTTATGAGCTGAAGAATAATTTCGGTCAAATTTTTGATATTCGTAGACATCGCCTTGTTGCGAAGCACGGCTTGCCTTTCGCCCTGATTGACCATGCTGATAAAATCAAAATTTTCTATTTTTAGGTGCGAATGCAAAATCTGGCAGTCAATATTTCTTTTTTCGCATGCTTCCATGAAAACCCGCTCGACGTTTTTCTTTTCACGGTTGATTTCTCTCAAAATTTCTTCAAATTCCTGCCTGTTGAACTCGTATCCGACGATGATAAGCGATAAATATTGTATGATTTTGGATTTGAGGGCCGGATTGTCATATCCGAGCTCCAGCATTTTTACGATATAGTACGTGATTTGTTTTAATTCGTACAGCAAAATCTCCATCAGGGAGTACATTACAGGGTCAATGCTGCAATTTCCCTCAATGGCGCAGTCGTTGAACCCGATATTTTCGTCAGCGTAATAGTTAAACATAATTTTTCCAAGTCTAGCCGGCTCTCAAAACATCCAATCATCGCGGCAATTGTATTTTAAACGGAATATTCAAAATTGCCATTAGAAAAAAGTATAATTTTTGATTCAACCGGAGGGCATTCGAATGTTGTAAAAAATCTTTTAAAATCATTGTTTTAGCTTTTCCCACCCTGCGAGGACTGATATCGGCTTTTGTCCCGGCACTTTTGTGCAAGGGATGTGGGGGTTAACCGGAGGAAAATAGAACTTTGGAGAAGTTTTTCCCTCAAAAAAGCTGCAAAGTATAAAAAAAAGCTACAAACTTAGGGGTTCGTAGCTGTTAGATTAGGGATATGCGTATCGTCGTCTTCTAAGGAGTATAGGTTTATTCTACACATACTTTAGTTTTATAAAATCATACATTGTTATGAATTTTTAACATTTTATTTAAGTAAAAATAAGGCATGGAAACATGACTTTTCGGGAAAAATCATTAAGATAACTTTGAAAGCAGACAAGTCTAATACAAAAGTATGATTTTAGGGAAAATTATTAAAAAACCATGAAATTATACCGACAATATAAATTAAGGGCAGATAAAAAAGACTTTGAGGAAGTTGATGTATAACTCGATTTATCCGGTAAATATCAAACCATACGTTCCTCCGCAGAACAAACAGCAAGTAGGCGCCTCGGGCGAAGAAGCGTCTCAGCATTCTGCGCTGCACAGAGAAAATCGCGATATTTACCAGCCGAGCAAAGAAAACAAAGAAAACTACAAACGCCAGGAATATCCGAACGGCCAAAAATCTCAAATCGATTATTCAAAAAACAAAGTAAATATCGCCCAGATTATTACGGATTTTCGCGCAACCGAAAAAGCAATCGGCACACCGGACGAGGTGCTTGAAAAAGTCGAAAGCTATCTTTCTTTGGCGGAAAAAGAATCGCTCGAAAATGCGCCGAATAAAAAGATTATCCAGACAAACCTGAAAAATGCGTCCACAATTCTCGACGATTTTATCTCAAAGACCCTGAATAAGGAATCAAACGTCGTTAATAACTGGATTGACGCATTGTTTTTGCAGCAGGTTGACTACAAATCCGACCCGAACAGCATAAATCCTGATTTTCTTGTAAAACTCCCGGGAAAAGACAACTCAAAAGCAATCGCTATCGCGGAAAAAAACAAAGCGGAGAAGTCCGAAACCGAAAATGCGTCCCAAAACACCGCGCAAACTCCGGCTGAACAAGAAAAAACAACGCTCGCAACTTCCCCGATAAAGGAAACAAAAGTTTATATCCCCCAAGACCCCGAATTGAAAAAATCGTTCATTCAGGGTAAGAAATATGCGTCAATAAACGATTCAAAAAAGGCGCTGGCTGCATTCGGCGTGGCGCTTTCGCAAGCAAACGACCTCAACGACCGCCAGGCCGCCAGCATGGTTTGCTATGAAATCGGACAAATTTACGACAAAGAGGACAACCTCGAAGAAGCCCTTAAATATTACAACCAATCACTAGAAAACACTGCCGATAACAACCTCAAAGCCCGCGCATACTATTCTATGGCCCAAATTTACAACGATGTTGTTTATTTTGAGCCCGCAATGAACCATTATTACGCTGCGATTTCCTGCGCCGGAGAAACGGACAATTTTAATGCCCAATCTAAAGCGCTCACAGACATCGCCAGGATGTATGCGGAAAGATATGACAAAAATAACGCCGTAACTTATATTGGCGTTGCAAAAAACATTGCAGCCGAAACAAAAGACAACAAAACGCTCGGCGCCATCTACTCAAAGTCGGGCGACACGCTGAAAATGCTCGAGGAAAACATCAGTGCGCTCAACGATTACAAAGAATCTGCCCGATTCTACGAACAGGCGCATTCGCCCGCAAAAGTGGCAAAAAATTACGAAAAAGCCGCCTATGTAATGATGAAGCTCGGAAATTCCTCAAAAGCTGAGTCGCTTTTTGCCAAAGCGGAAAAAATTGCGGCCTCAGCAAAGGAAGTTTAGGGCATAAGGACGGTTTTGCGGGTAATTTCAGGCAAACATCGCCGAATGCGTTCTTGCAGCTATAAATATGGCGGTAATAACGCATCAGCACCCAAATAAGCCGGGCTTTCAACACTACTTTCTGACTTTCTCCCTCTCCTCGGGAGAGCCCGCCCCGTCGATGGCGGGACGGGAGGGTGAGGGTTGACCCCTTGGGGTATTTTTGTGGGTGATGGTCGTCCCGTAGAGTTCATCTTTGCTTGTTTTTCGCGAAAGCCCTTGCGGTGGGAACCGCTATGCTATTCCCACCCTACTTTCTTCCTCCCTCTCCGCTGGGGGAGAGCCGGGGTGGGGGCTTGCCCCTTGGGGTGTTTTTTGGAAAGTGAGGGCCCGCCCCTTTCCGCTCAACAGCTGCAAAATTCGATTTTCTGCCCAAAGTTTCTGAAATCATGCCAAAAT
>CALUPP010000075.1 GCA_944322685.1 Candidatus Gastranaerophilales bacterium | reverse complement strand
AATAATTTCATCAGCGGGTGAAGAACAAGGTGGCTCAGCTCCGGAGCGAGTATTGTCAAGCCGATGACCGATCCAATGAGCGAGCTGAATTCAATTGCGCCTTTTGCGAGAATAAATTTGTTGGTTTGAGGCTTGTTGAGTTCGTCTTGAAGATGCTGTGGCAGTTTTTCAATGTCTTCTTGGCGGATTTTTTCCCCGTCAGTCTTTAATTTTTTAGCTTTTTCACGGAGCGACTCAGCTTTTGCGGAATTTTGGGTCTTTTCTGCTTTTGCGAGCAGTTTTTCGGCTTTATCAATGTTCCTTGAGCCTTTATCCGACAAAGTAGCGAGTTTGTGATAATCAAGGTATTCAGAAGCGTTTTTGAACAGCTGAAAATCCTTTTCATTTTTGAAAATTGTCTTAAAAATGCCGAAAGTGCCTTTTTTAAATACCGGAATAATCAAAGTGAGGTAAATTCCAAGGCACAATGACTGATAAAGCAGCTCTTTTGCGGCAGAATATCTTCTGGTTTTTTCATCAACGTTTTTGTCCATCAATGTGAATGCGGGACGGCCGGCTGCTTTCAGGCCTGTTTCAATAGTAACGGCCGCTTTGGTGTTTTGTGCGACAGAAACCATTGTCGGATTATTCAAAAAGTTAAATACGCCGTTTATCATGCTAACCTCCCACCTTCATGCCTGCTGATGAAGTAATTGCAGGTTTTTGTATGCTGGAAAGAAGATTGCGGGCGTTTTCGCTGAGAACGGGTGAAATTGCCTGCTTGGGGAGCGTTTCATCGACTGATTGTTCTTTTATATCCAGTGTTTTGACCTCTTGCGGGCGGTTTTGTTTGCCTTTTTGAAGTTTTTGGGCGGCCTCCATTATCGGTTTTAGCGTAATATTGCAAACGCCCGGAATAATCGCAACTGCCGCAAGACAAACAGCCAGAAACGAAAGAGATTTTTCAGTTTTGTGAATTGCTGAGTCGCTGGTTTTCCCGACTGCTTTGCAAATCGGCCCGGCAAGCGCTTTTGCGGCATAAGATGTTACAAAATAGCTGCAAAACGCGATAGCCTCCGTTAACCCCTCTCTAAAAGCCGCATATTTCTTTCTTTCCGGGGGTTCTTCTTTGTCCATCATCGTGAATAACGGACGGAAAACCCCTTTAAACACGGCAATACCAAGTACCGCAATGACGGGGTCATTGTTTCGTCCCAGATTTTTGCAAATTGTTTTTAATCCGTTTTTCAGCATATCAGTTTTTCCAAACATATTAAGTGTAAACACAAAAAATTTTGCGGGTATAGTAACAATTTTTAACAATTTTTTATATTTTTTTCATATTTTGAAAATGAGCGCGGTTGTCTTATAATCCGTTTATGGAAATTAAGCCGTTTAAAGTTGAAGAATGGATGAATGAATACGAAAAGGAGGCAGTGTACGACATTGCCGGCACTTGTGTGAAAAATTTTTCGCTTTCGGAGCTTTTTAGCTTTTGCGGCGTTGATGAGCGTGATTTTATGCATAATTTGTCGCAAAAAACGCTCACTTATCTTAATATTTCGGGCTCTGATGAATATAAAAACGGAATTTGCTCTTTGTATAAGACTCTTAAGCCCGAAAATGTCCTCTCGACCGTCGGGGCAGCCGGGGCGAATCATCTTGTGTTTTATTCGTTGATTGAGCCGGGAGATGAGGTTGTTTCGGTGGTTCCGACCTATCAGCAGTTGTATTCTATCCCGGAATCTTTCGGTGCAAAGGTGAAAATTTTGAGATTGCGGCCTGAAAACGATTTTTTGCCAGATTTGGAGGAGTTGGCGGCGCTTGTGACTCCTAAAACCAGGCTTATTTGCCTAAATAACCCGAACAACCCCACAGGAGCGCTTATTGACGACGATTTGTTGAAAAAAATCGCAAATATAGCAGAAAAAAACGGTGCTTACGTCCTATGCGACGAGGTTTACCGCGGTTTAGAGGAAAATTCGGTTTCTTCTTCAATTGTTGATATTTACGAAAAGGGAATAAGCACCGGCAGCATGTCGAAAACATTTTCGCTTGCGGGTGTGCGCGCCGGCTGGGTCGCAACAAAAGATAAAAAGGTACTTGCGTCGCTTTTTTCGCATCGCGAGTACAGTTTGATATGCTGTTCGGTGCTTGATGAGGCTATTTCGGCTCTTGCGCTCGAAAATGCCGGCAAAATAATCAACCGAAACAAAAAAATTCTTGCTGAAAACCGTGAAATCCTTAATAACTGGCTTTCTGCGCAAAATAACTACTATTGCTGCGCTCCGAAAGCCGGAACCACGGCACTTTTGTATTACAAAAAAGATGTTTCCTCAAAAGTCTTTTGCGACAGACTTTCAAAGCAAAAAGGGGTTTTTACAACGCCCGGTTTTTGTTTTGAGCTGGAAAATTGTTTCAGAATCGGCTACGGATGTGAAAAAAGTCTGTTGAAGCGAGGGATGGAACTGTTAAATGAGTTTGCGTACGGGATTTAGCGGCAATTTGTGTTCTTTTTATTATAAAAAATGTGCCTGAGTGGAAAATTTTTGATAATATATAATGTATGACGTCATTTGCAAAATTATTCAAACAAAGTGCGACATATAACCTCGGAAAGCTTCTTGCTTTGCAGCTGGAGGACTTTTTTGAGACGCTCGGAGAAATCGGTATCCGTTTTTGGCATGTTTTGCGCTTAATTGCCCGCGGGAAGCTGAATTGGCGGCATATTATCGAACAATGTTCAAGATTTGCGGTTGATTCTTTGCCGATTACCCTTTCTATCGTCGGAATGACCTGTATAATTATCGCAATGCAGGTTGCGCCCGAGATGGTGAAGCAGGGCGGCGAAAAATACGTCGGCGCCTTGATGGCAATCACAATTACGAGGGAGCTGGGTGCAATTATGTCCGGTTTTGCAATTATTTCAATGATTGGCTCTGCTTATGCCTCAGAAGTCGCAACTATGCGGGTTACGGAGCAGATTGACGCTCTGAAAGTCCTCAAAGTTGACCCGATTGAGTATTTGTTTGTCCCGAGAGTCGTGGCCGGGTTCATCATGATGCCGGTTGTTGTCATTTTTTCTTCAACAATCGGGCTGATTTGCGGCGGAGTTGCGTCTTTTTTGTCCGCTCATGTCAGCAAACTCAATTATATCAGCTCAGTCTGGCAGGGTTTGTTTATAAAAGATATTAATGTCGCGCTTTTAAAATCTTCCTTTTTCGGTGCGGCAATCGCACTCATCAGCTGCGTTTGCGGCTATCTCGCCTACGGCGGGGCAAAGGGCGTAGGGCTCGCTACGACAAAAGCGGTCGTTTGGTCTTTTGTTGCGATTGCAATTATTGATTATATTATCGCTGCGATATTTTTCTTTTAAAATAATTAAAGAGGCATAATTTTCATGAGCATAGAAGTAAAAAACTTAACAAAATCCTTTAAAGATAAGACAGTGCTGGACAATGTCTCTTTTAAAGTTGATGACGGCGAGATTTTGGCGGTTGTCGGGTTGAGCGGTGCGGGGAAAAGCACTATTTTAAAACTCATCTGCGGGCTAACAAAGCCGGACAGCGGCGAAATAATCGTTTCTGAGGGCGATATTGCAATGGTTTTTCAGTATTCGGCGTTGTTTGATTCGTTGAATGTATATGAAAATATTGCTTTTGCGCTAAAAGAACGCAAAGAATTTAAGAAAAAATATTCTGAAGACCAGATAAAGGAAATTGTTGCAAAAAACCTTAAAACTGTCGGGCTGGAGGGGATTGAGAACAAAATGCCCCATGAACTCTCAGGCGGCATGCAAAAACGTGTGAGTTTTGCACGTGCAATCGTAACAAACCCCTCAACAATCCTCTATGACGAGGCTACGGCCGGTCTGGATCCTGTTTCTTCGACGATTATCGAGGATTATATTGTCAGGCTGCGAAATGAGCTGAATGCAACATCTATTATCGTCACGCACCAACTTTCCACCATAAAGAGGTGTGCCGATAAAGTTATTATGCTGTATAATGAAAAAATAGTATATCAAGGTACTCCTCAGGATATGATAGAGGGCGGAAATGAATATACAAGGCAATTCGTGACCGCAAGCATTGAAGGACCGATGAAAGCAGCGTCTTCGGATTAGAAATCACTAAGCAAATAAGGATAGTTTTTATAATGCGTTTTTCATCTTCATTTAAAGTAGGTTTATTGACATTAATTTCTTTATTGATATTTATTTTCGGAATTTTGTGGATAAAAGGCCGTGCACTTTCCGCCGGAGAAAGGCTTTCTGTTGATTTCAAGGACGTAAACGGCATGCGCCCCGGCTCCGGTGTCCAGCTTATGGGCTTTAGGGTCGGTCAGGTCGAGGAAATTACCCCGGTTATCAACGCAGATGACTCTTATGTTAAGGTAAAATTCGTAATTACGGCGCCGGATATCACGATTCCGCCCGCCTCAACGATTTCTATCCAGCAGTCGGGCATTATCGGCGAGCAGTTTCTCGAAATCATGCCTCCGAAAGTGCGCGTTATCTATCTTCCGATTACAAAAAAAGCTAAACTTCTCCATGCCAACGATGCTGTCAGCATGAAACTCAGCGACAAGATGCATGACGTTGGCGTTGTTAAGAAAATAGAAATTGTTGAAACAAAAACGCTCCCGATTCCGATTCAGGAGGAAATTAAAACGGAATTTGCATACAAGGTCGGCTATGTTATTAATTTGCCGGGTTTGATTCCGCCTGACAGGCTGCTGGGTGAGATAAAACCCTCGGGCGGCAAAGAAAAACTCGAAATTCGTCCTGCAAACAACGTTGCGCTTGCTTATCCGAAGACAAATTCAAAATATACGGTGATAGAACCGCTCAGATTGTCTGATTTTATGGAACTTCAATACAGAGCGGCCGCTTCCATGACCGAAGCAACCGAAAAAATGAGCGCGTTTATGTCCGATGACATAATAGACGACCTAAAACACATTGTCGGAAACGTTGATTTGTTAACGGTTAAAGCAAATCAAACGCTCGATAAAACACAGCTCTTGATTGATTCTTCAAGAGAGGATTTGAACTCGCTCATGACAACCACCAACAACGTTTCGGTTAAGGTTATGGCTCTAACCGACAATTTGAACAAAATTTTAGAAGATGAGGACTTTAAAGATACACTCGTCGACACAACAAAATCAATCAACAGGCTTTCTAACAACCTGAACAACATTCTTGAAGACAAAAATACAAAACAAACAATCGAAAATCTTCAGGTTGCGAGCAAGAATATTTCTGAGATTTCAATTTTCGTAAATCAGATGACTCAGGATGAAAATCTGAAAAATCAGGTTAACACAACGGTTACCAAATTCAATGCGGCTCTTGACGATTTGTCAAAAACGCTTGAAACCGTCAACGAGCTGACAACTGACCAAAAATGCACAATTACGCAGGCGATAATTGATGCGGGCGAAACTTCAAAGAATCTTCGTAAATTCTCGGAAAAACTCAATAAAAGATTCTTGTTATTCAGATTATTATTTTAAAAGGTGAACAATATGAAATTATTTTTAACAAACTTCCACTACAAAAAACATTATGAAATAAAGGATTACCCGCTTTTAGCGATTTTATTCCCGTTTTCTCTTATATACGGTGCTGCGGCTTCGTTTAGGAATTTTCTTTACAAAAAAGAAATACTAAAAACCTACAAATCGCCGTTATATACGATTGCTGTGGGCAATTTGACGACAGGCGGGACAGGAAAAACCCCGGTTGCGGCTGCAATCGCCAAGTATCTTGATTCAAAGGGTGAAAAAGTTGCTATTCTTTCGCGCGGATATAAGGGCAGTCTTGATAATCGCGAGGTAAATGTTATTGCTGAGGACGGAATTATTAATCATACGGTTGCCGAAGCCGGCGATGAACCGTTTTGGCTCGCAAAAAACTGCCCAGACTGTATGGTTGTTACATGTGCAAGCCGTTCAAAGGCCGCAAAATTCGTTGAATCAAAAGGCAAATATACAAAACTCGTTCTTGATGACGGATATCAGCATCAACGCTTGAAAAGAGATATGAATCTGCTGGTTGTCGATGCGGACAAGCAGTTTTCGAACGGTTTTGTTCTTCCGCTGGGGGCTTTAAGAGAGCCGATTCACGAGGCAAAGCGCGCGGACAAGATTGTTGTTGTTAACAAGAATTTTGAGTCGGAAAATGCTAAAAAATACTGTGCCGAACTCAGAAAACGCTTTAACAGGCCGGTATTTTTATGCAATATGATTCCTCAGTACGTTTATAACATTAAAACGGGCGTTTGGCTCGACAAGCCGAATGATATTTTTGCGTTCAGCGCGGTGGGTCAGCCTCAGCAGTTTTACGATTTCTTGCAAAATTTCAACCTTTGCGGCACAAAGGACTATCCCGACCACCATATTTATACTGAAAAGGATATTGAGGACCTTAAAAAGCTCGCTGACGGCAAAAAACTGGTCACAACCGAAAAAGATGCTGTTAAATTGCGCGAAATTATGGGCGATGACGTAGAAATCTACGCTCTAAAGCTTAAACCTGATTTGGATGTAAAAGGTTTGTTGAACGCATGCTAAAATCATCTAAAAAGGAAAAAATCCTCGTCATCAGGTATCGTTTTATCGGCGATACGCTTTTGACCGTTCCTTTTTTGCGAAATTTAAGGCGCGCAAAGCCTGATGCGCAAATTGACATGCTGGTTGCGCCTGTTTCGGGCGAAATAATCGAAAAGTGCCCATATGTGGACAATTTTCTTTATTTTGACACCACAAGAAAGCACAGATACGAAAATTCCGCTGAAAAAAAGCAAAATTTTTGGCATTATGTAAAACTTTTGAGGGAAAAACAATATGATAAGGCTTATGTGCTGAAACGTTCATTTTCAAGCGCTTTTTTGGCATTTTGTGCTGGCATTCCGGAGAGAATAGGTTTTGACACGGAATGCAGAGGCATTTTGCTCACAAAACGCGTAAAATATGACGAATCAAAACATGAAATACGCTGCTTTTTTGATGTTTTGAATGCGGACGGGATTTCTGATTGTGATGATTATCTTGAAAATTGGATTGAGCCGCAAGAGGAGCAAAATGTCGCGGAATTCCTTGGAAAATCTTTGCCAAATACTGATTTAAAAAGGGTTCTGGTTCATGCAACAAGCGGAAACCATAATAAAGAGTGGCCGAAAGACAGATTTGCGAAAATTGTCGAATTTCTTTCAAA
>CALUPP010000074.1 GCA_944322685.1 Candidatus Gastranaerophilales bacterium | reverse complement strand
CGATTTTGTCGAGCGCTTTGAGCATTTCGATGATTGCGGTCATTTGCCTGTAAGGAAGAACAAGGCTCAAATCACCGGGGGTTGCGCATTGGAGCGTGGGGGTGATTATGCTGCTTTTGATTCTTTCGGGGGTTGAACGGCGTCCGTCAAGCAAATCGCCGAATCTTTGCACCAAAATACCGCCTGAAAGCATATTTGCGAGCCTTGCGACATGCTGGCCGTACGCAATCGGTTCTTTGAACGGTTCTGTGAATTTTTCGCTGACAAGGAGCGCAAAATTGGTATTTGCCGTTTTCTTGTTTGCGTAGCTGTGGCCGTTTACGGTTGCGATTCCGCTGTAATTTTCCGCAACGACTTCGCCGTACGGGTTCATGCAGAAAGTTCTTACTTCATCGCCGAATGTCGGTGAATGGTAGATTAATTTTGATTCGTAGAGCTTGTCCGTAATCGGCTGGAACACCGGAGCCGGAAGCTCAACGCGAACCCCGACGTCAACGGCGTTGTTGACCATTCCGATTTTATTTTTTGCAAATTCCTTTGTCAGCCAGTCCGCGCCTTCGCGTCCGGGGGCGATAATCAGGTATTCGGCGAGGATTTTTTCGCCGTCTTGTGTTATGAAGCCTTTTACCTGCTCATTTTGAACGATAAGGCTGTCTGCGACTTTGTTGTTGAGGATTGTAACCCTTTCGTCGAGGTAATCCTGCATATTTTTCAAAACTCCGAGGCTTCTTTCCGTGCCGAGGTGGCGTACGGGCGAATGTACGAGTTTTAGCTCTGCGAGCGTTGCTGCGCGTTCAATATCGGCGAAATCATCGCGATTTGTGCCGAAAACCTCGTCAGTTGCGCCGAATTTTAAATATAAATCGTCGGTATATTTTATGAGTTCTTCAACTTTTGTTCTGGGGAGATAATCGGTCAAATGTCCGCCCACATCTGGTGTCAGGGTTAATTTTCCGTCAGAAAACGCGCCTGCGCCGCCCCAGCCGCAAAGAAGCCCGCATTTTTTGCAGTTCGGGCATTTTTCGAAGCCTTCTCGCAAAAAACATTTTCTTTCTTCGATTCTCAAGCCTTTTTCAACGATTACGACTTTCCAGTCGGGTCTGAGTTTTGTTATTTCCAGAGCGGCAAAAATCCCCGCGGGGCCTGCGCCGATAATAGCAACGTTATACATTAAATCTTCCTTTTTAATCCCATACAACTCTAATTTTAAGCAAAAGAGAACCGATTTACAAGTTTAGTTTTGTTAACCCAGTTTGCTATATGCGATAAGATTGCCCAAACCCCTGTTCCAGCAGCCGTTCCAGTTTTTTATTATGACATCTGCGGGTGTCAGGCCTTGAGCGGCAAGCTCGATGATGGGCTCCAGGTATTTTTCTTCGTTGTTTTGGGCTGATTTTAGCGAAGAATGTGAAATTTTTAGCAATTCCAGCGCAATATAAGCGATTTTATGCCCCCTGATGTTGAGATTTAGCCCGCATTTCGGCGTTTTTCTTCGCATGTATTCAAAATCAATGTAATTAAAGGATTTTACGGCTTCTTCTGCGGCGTTAAAGGCGTTTTCGTCGTACATAAGGCCTTTCCAGAAAGCCGGAACCGCACAAATCAAGCCTGATCGCTGGTTGTCGTGATTTCTTATTTCAAGATAGCTTTTCAGCCTTACATCGGGGAAATAAAGGCTCAAATGAAGCTCCCAGTCTTCGATTTTTGCGGAAAATCCCTCGTAACCGTCTTTTAAAAAGCGTGCAAATGTAAGGTTTTTAACAGGAATCGCGCCGATTCCTGCTCTTTCAATGAAAATCATCGGCACATCAAGCAAAATTTTTGCATAATCCTCAAATGTAAACTCAAAATCACGCTCAAAAAGCTTTGCGCAGACGAGTCCGCAGCGGTCGTTGTCCGTATGGAGCCAGCTGAGGGCCCGGTAGGACTTGTATCCCGACAATTTGCCGTTTCTGATAGGCGAATTTGCAAACATCGCGCTCACGATGGGCGAAAGTTTCAGCGCAAGCGACAGTTTTCTCATTGCATCTTCTTCGCTGCGATAATCTATGCCGGTTTGGATGCCCGAAGTCTCTCTCATCATCACGAGCGGCTTTTTTGCGACGGTCGGGAGGTATTGGGTCATGTATTCGTAGCGTTTTTTGGGGATTATTTTGATGTTTTTGTTGGTTGATAGCGGCTGGATGCCGTAACCGAGCCAGATTATGCCCATTTTTTCGGCAATTTCGCCGGTTTTTTTATTGTAATCTTCGATTTTTTCGGCGATTTGCCCGATTGTGTCCTGCGGATTCAGGCTGAGCTCAAATTGCGACCCGGGTTCGAGCGAAATCGTGCCGGTTTCATTTTTTAGCCCGATAATGTTGTTTCCCTCGTAGACCGCGCTCCAGTTTCCGTTTTTGTAGGTTTGCAAAAATCGTGCAATGTCGGGATATCTGACTGCTTTGAAGTTTTTCTCGTAAACTCCGAGTTTTTCATATTCAATGCCGACTTTTTCGCTTGATTTGCAGCCTGAGCGGAATATTTCCGTGAGAACGGAGGTATCAATGATATTTTTTCTTTCAGCTATTTGTTTTAGCATAGAGTTTTGCCGTTTTGGTGTTAATAAAATTCGTGATTTGTGCCATCAGGGTGTTTTGGAAATTTGTTTTGTTCAGGTTGTTTATCTCTCTTATGAAATAGCAGGGGCTTGTGACGTTTATTTCGATTATTTTTTCGTCGATAACGTCGAGCCCGGCCATATAAAGCCCCATTTTCGAGAGTTTTGAGGCGACATCTTGCGCCATTTCCTTTTCTTTTGGGGTAAGTTCTGCTTTTTCGAAGAAATTATCGTTATGCGTGTTGAATTTGAAATCATCCTTGCCCGGAAGCTTTCTGACGCATTCATCAAAGACAAAATCATTGAAAATCAGCACGCGTTTGTCGCCATGGACGGCTTTTTCAAGGTAGCGTTGCACCATGACGGCTGTTTTTCCGTCTTCGGTGAGGTTTGAGATGATTGAATTAATATTCGGGTCGCCTGCGTGCAAAAAATAAACCCCGCTGCCAAAACACCGGTTTAGCGGCTTTATTATTGCGTTTTGGTATGAGTTTACAAATTCTTTTATTTCCGCTTTTGAAGATGTGACGATATTTTCGGGCGCATATTGCGGAAAATAGTTCAAATGCAGTTTTTCGTTGAAATTTCGCACCGCGCAAGGGTCGTTTATTACGAGGGTTTTTGTTTTATCTACAAAATCGAACACATAGCAGGCGTTTATGTAGTTTACGTCGACGGGCGGGTCGGGACGGAAGAAAACGACATCAAAATCGTTAATTTCCCCCTTTTTTTCGGTTTTTTCGTAAAAAATATCGCCGTTTTTTGCAAAAGAATCAAAATAAATCGCCATGCCGCAGGCATTTTCTATCATCAGCCTGTTTTTTGTTGAAACGCAGACCTTAAAACCTCTTTCCAAGAGCTCTTTTATGAGCCAGTGATTCGTGACCAGGTCATTGAATTCAAAGTATTTCAGTTCTAGTTCGTCTATGATAAAAAGTACGTTTTGCATAAAATTTTACCCAAATTTAATATATCAGCTAAAACAAAAATTACAATGATATGGTATAATTAACCCGATTGGCTTAAATGGAGGAAAAACTATGCGTTTGTTACATATTATGATTCGCGTTAAGAATTATGAAGAATCAATGAAGTTCTATGGCGAACTTTTGGGGCTAAAAGAGGTCAAAACAATGGATTTGGATGACAGCAGGCTTCATTATCTTGCCGATAGCTATGGAAATGTGCAGATTGAGCTTACGGAGAACTTTGATACCCCGCTTGACGGTTACAAAAATGGCGATGCATTCGGGCATTTTGCCTTTGAAACCGAGTCGTTTGATGAATTTACCCAAAAACTTCATAAAATGGGCTATGAATATTTGTATGAGCCTTTTGTACTTGAGGGTGCGGGGTTGAAAATTGCATTTATTAAAGATCCGGACGGAAATGAAGTTGAAATTATTGAAAACAAGCTCAGCCAGTATTAAAAATCCGCTATTTTAGGCGAAGTTTGCTCTCAGGCCGGTTTGCGAGAGCACTTTGCCGGGAAACGGATTTTACCTTGAAATATTAGCCTTTTTACGGATAAAATTTTCAAAACCTCCTTTTATAATTGAAAAAAATCATAAAAGGAGGTTTTTTATGTCCGATATTATTGAAAAAATCATAAAAGTGTCCGATATGACTGGCGGTGTGACTGAAATCGTTGTTTTTACCGATGCTTTTAAGATTTACGGGACTTTTGTGCGCGATAAGCATGAAATGATAAAACACATTCTTACCCTGAAAGACGCCACAATTTGCCACCATTTTGACGAATGCAGCTGCAATATTGAAAGCCCGAAATACGAATGGCTGAACATTTCTGACGAAAAAATCGCCGCATTCAGCATTCTTGGCTATATGAGCTGTGAAAATTGATTACCATTTTATCTGGCGAGAAAGATAATCAAGGTTTTCTTTCTGCAAAGCCCAAGCTGTGCAGCTTCTGCTGTCGGTTTTGAGGTTGTTTGATTTGCTGCACATGTATTGCGCGTCTTCTTTGCTGCCTTTTGAACCGACCGGGACAAATCCTTCTGTTGTTATGTAGAATACAAAAGTATTTTTGCCGAGAATTGAGTTGGTTAAGGTAACATTGCCGTTAATATCTCTGATTTGGATAAAAAGTTCTCCGCAAACGTTTTTCAATGCTGTTGATGCCCCGTGAACCGAGTCGCAGCGAGGGTTTACATTCGCGATTCTTATTATTGAACCGTCATCAAGTCTGCCCAGAACCGCTTCATTTTTAGAAACATAAATTTCCTGCTCGCCGCCGATTCCGTAATAAACAAGTCCGGAAAGATGCGCAGGAAGATCCATGTGCTGGATTCTTACGTATTTTTTGAGGACTTTATAATAGTCAATAACCGGATACCTTGTCCTTGTCCAGCTTTCGGGGCCGCCTTCCGACATTTTTGCCAAGTTGTAGGCTTTGTTGAATGTATTATAAGCCTTTTTTATCTGGCTTATTGTTTCAAGACGCTGGGCGTTGTGAATAAGCCCTGAAATGATTAACGCGCCTATAATTATGACAACCGCAAACACTGTCAGTGTTTCTGTTGTGCTAAATCCGTTTGACTTTTGATGCTGCATATACTCTTTCTATAAACAATATTATTCTTTTTATAAGTATATCATACTTTATAAAAAAGTTAAAATACTTAGTTTGACCGAGATATTTTATGGTAGGGAATGTTGTTCTCGGGCTTATTTTATTAAGTTGAAGCTTTACAAAGTAAAAATATTTATGTATTTGTTTTTGACGCCAATGAGTATGCGAATAAAGCCTGAAAAATGAATACATAAATATTTTTATGCAACAGCAATTGTCTTAATTAAAATAATTCTTCAAATTTTTATTAAGATTGTTGTTTTTGCACAGTTTTTTGAGTTTGCTGATTGCTCTGTTTTCGATTTGGCGGATTCTTTCTCTGGAAACGCCGTATCTGGTGCCGATTTCTTCGAGGGTTTTGCGCATTCCGTCGTCGTTCAGGCCATATCGCATAATCAAAACGTCGCGTTCTTTCGGGCTCAGCTGGTTGAGCATTTTTCTTATGTCGTCGAACAGGTTTTCCTGCGTAACTTTTGTATCCGGAGAGATTGTGCTTTCGTCGACAATGAAATCGCCCAGTTTTGAGGATTCATCTTTTACCGTTGCCGGGGTTTCAATGCTGATTGTGGATTGTGCTGCTTTAATTAGGGCAGAAAGTTTGTTTACAGGTATGCCGACTTTGTAGGCTATTTCTTCTTTTGAGGGGATTTTGCCTGTTTCTGTTGTTAAATCAACGGTAACTTTCTTTATTTTGCTTAATGTTTCAATCATGTGGACGGGAAGCCTGATAATTCTTGATTTATCAGCGATAGCACGGGTAATTGACTGCTGAATCCACCATGTTGCATAGGTTGAAAACTTGTAACCCTTTTCGTAGTCGAATTTTTCAGCAGCTTTCATAAGCCCCATGTTTCCCTCTTGAATCAAATCAAGGAAAGAAAGGCCGCGGCCGATATATTTCTTTGCGATGCTGACAACCAGCCTCAAATTTGCATTTATAAGCGTTTCTTTTGCAGATTCGGAGTTGTTGTCTTTGATTTCTTTGGCAACTTTGAGCTCTTCTTCTGCGGTGAGAAGCGGGATTTTTCCTATTTGTTGAAGATAAATTTTAACCGAGTCATCTGCGTTGACGGTGCTCGGGCTTTCTTCAGTTTTTGGTTCTTCCACTGACATAATCAAATCTTCGTCGTCAGAGGGTGCATTGAGCTCATCCAGCGAAACTTCTTCTTCGGTTTCAATAGTTTCCGCTTCTTCATTAGCAAATTTGTCAGTTTTGTTTACCATCGTATCTCCTGATTTTGGACTTTATAATAAAATACTATCCTTATATTTTAATAATGCCCATTTTTTTACAATTTTAAACCTTGTTTTTGGATATTTTGTCTAACAATTTCAAAAATTATTGCTGCTGCTGCGTTTGAGACGTTCAAAGAGTTAAAATTTCTTAACATTGGGATTTTTACAATAAAATCCGCCTGTTTAAGATTGCCTTTTGAGACCCCTGTTTCTTCTCCGCCCATAATCAGAGCCAGATTCATGTCTGTGAGGTCAACATCAAAGTAATTATCTTTTCCTTTTGCGTCTGCGGCAATTATCCAGTAGTCGTTATCTTTGAGTTTCGATATTGTGCTTGAAAGGCTATTAACCTGGATTATTGGTATGTGGTTAATTGCCCCTGCCGATGTTTTTTCAACTGTTGCGTTCACCTGAGCGTTTCGGCGTGCGGGGATTATTATTCCGTCAAATCCAGCACATAATGCGGTTCTTGCTATTGCACCAAAGTTGTGCGGGTCTTCTATTCCATCGAGAATAATTAGTTTTTTATAATGTTTTTCGTTCTTCAATGGTAAAAATTCGTTAAGGTCATGGTATTTAACAGGAGATACATAGGCCGCAATGCCCTGATGAGCAATATTTGCAAAATCTTTAAACTTTTCTTTAGGAACAAACTGAAAAATTACGCTTTTTTCTTTTGCCAGTTTTATAATTTCGTTAATTTTTGTATCTTTTGATACACTTTGAGATATTAATATTTTGTTAATCCTGCTACTTTGCGAATTTAGTGCTTCTATGACGCTATTTCTGCCATATATATAATTTTTTATGTCCATTTTCTCATCCATTAGTATTAAATTATTGCCATGATTATTATACTATAATATAATGTCAATCATAGAATTGTATGCAATGAAAGATTTGGAATTATAGATGAGTGATTTTTTAAATGATTTATTAGCAAAATTTTCGCTAAGTAACAAAGCAAACGTTGGCGTATCTATTTCACAAAACGTGGGATTGGAAATGATTGTTGTCGATCCAGGCAGCCATAAAGTAATGAAATATGGCAACCGTCCTCTTGAATATAACCCACAGACAAGAGAAATTGAGGATATTGACTCTTTTAGAATTGTTCTTAATGAATTGTTCCAAGAGTTGAAAATACTTCCCTCAAAGGCAAATGTAGTTGTGAATCTGCCGAATGTATTCTTTGGACATACTTTTTTGCCAACCGTGCTGGATGATGAAGGCGTTACGACTGCTTTGACATCTGATGTTGAGCAAAACTATATTTTTAAGAAAAATCCGCCTGTTGTAAGCTGGGTTGAAGTGAATGCAAATAATAAATCTGATAACAGATATATTCTTTATTCTGCCATTCAAGAATCCATGGTTAACAATATTAAGCAGGTTTTTGAAGAGCTTGGTGCGACTTTGATTGCTATTGAAAACACAAATTCTTCATTAATTAAGGCGCTTGAGTTTACAGAGATAACAAAAGGGCTAGTTGCGGGCGATCCGAACTGGAATATTTTGTTGATTTCACAAAACAGCTATTCTGTGTTTTCAATGTTGGAGCATAACGTTATTGAATACTTTGAAGACCCTATGGCAATCAAATCTTTTGCAGGAGATGAAGTTTATGTTGCCATTTCTCAAGCAGCTTCAGCTGTTCTTGCGAAATATCCGACTGAAAAACTGTTAATAATCAGTGAAACAAATCTTGTAAGCGCAGAAGCGCTCGCTTTGCATATGAATGGCCAGCGTGCAAATATTGTATTCCTTGAGTGCAATAAATTTGCTAAACAACCGATTATGGATGTTGATTTGAATATTTTGCCTGCTTACCAGAATACAATCACTCCTGAGGCTATTGGTGCGGCTATTTATACGGCAAGACACTTTGGACTTCAGCTTAATTTCTTGTCTACTGAGGCAAAATCGGCTCCTGATGCCGTGAAATTTGAGCTGATGGGCAAAGAAATTGAGATGACGGGCGATCAAATATTGATTTATTCAGTTATCATTGGTGCAATTATTGCCGGTATTTGCTTTGCCGGACAAAAAGCTATAAATTCTATTAGCGGCTCTTTTGCATCTCAGAAGGGGCAAATTGAGTCGGAAATGGGCGAGTTGAATAAACAGCTTGAGTCTTTGCAAAAAGATAAAAATAAAATTGACATCTATGCTGCTGCAAAACAGATTGAAAAAACTGTTAAAAACAAAGTTCTGTATTTTTCAGCAGTTGGTGCAGAAATTCCAGCAAAAGTTTGGCTCAATAGCTTTTATAGCGATGCAGGCGACGGGTATAAAATTGACGGAGAAACTGTATCGGTAAATGATTTGTATCTATTTTACAGAAGTATAAAATCGCTTGTACCTGAATCTGATTTGATACTTTCCAGCTTGAAAGTGGACGATATGGGAGGAGCTATTGATATTGAAAATAGTACAAATGCAAAGTATACCTTTAGTTTAACGAATACTGCTTATGCTCAGGCTGTTGCAAAGGCTGCTGAGGAAGCTGCAAAAGCATTGGAAGCTGCTAACGGCGGAGAAGAAAACGCAGATGCTTCTGCCGGTGGTGCAGCGATTCCTAAACTTCAGGATTTAACGTCATTTTAATTAGTGAAAAGGATGAATAAGTGAATAAAAATTTAACAATCGGATTGGCTATAATAATTTGTGCAGCTGTTTACGGATTATATCTTTTGATTCCAGCGGCAACAGGTACTTATAATAGCTTCAAGGACTTAAAAACGTCACAGGAACAGCTGGCAAATTTGAAACAACAAATCGCTGATTTGGAAAAGGCAAAATCCGAGCATGTTCAAAAAGAGAGCGCAATAACAAAGCCTATTTATAAGAATGATGGCCCTGGCGGTGATGTAATGTCTTCTTTCGGGGTAATGTTTGAGGATGTTATTCAGGCTGCAAAATATAATAAGTTAAAACTTTATTCAATAGCTTATAATATGGCACCGGCTGATGATGTGGTTTATAAAAATGTTCAATCTGAATATAATGTTTGCGAAATTGACATGCAGCTTTACGGTTCATATTCCGATTTGAAGTCATATTTTCAGGATATTTACAATTATCCGTATTTGATTAATATTTCTAAGATGGAGATTACGCCTTATGAGCGTGACAGGGCTATTTTGGGCGCAAAAGTAAAAATTGTTCTTTATTCTAAAAAGGTTGCTGCATAAAAAATGATTTCCGGGCCTTTTTTGAGCAAAAATTGGATGGCTTCCGTTGAGGATTATGCAGATGCGCAAATTGTGATGCTTGGGCTTCCTTTTGACGGCACTTGTTCTTACAGGCCGGGCAGCAGGTTTGCTCCGGAGCGTTTAAGGCTTGCGTCTTGGGGGTTGGAGGAGTTTTCCCCAGATTTTTGCAAGGATATGAACGATGTAAGATTTTTTGATGCCGGAGAATTGGAATTTCCGCTGGGAAACACGCAAGCGTCTTTGGATTTGATTGAAAAAAATGTAAATGAAATATATTCGGACGGAAAAAAGTTTTTAGGAATAGGCGGCGAGCATCTTGTTACGCTTCCGGCGTTTAGGGCTTGTAAAAATTTTTTCAAAGATTTGTGCGTTGTTCATTTTGATGCGCATACTGATTTGCGGGAAGATTATTTGGGCGAAAAAAATTCGCATGCCTCAGTTATCCGCAGAATTGGCGAGATTGCGGGCTTTGAAAATATAAAACAAATAGGAATCCGCTCCGGCACGAAAGAAGAATTCGATTTGATGAATGAATATTCAACACTGATTCACTCTTTTGACGGGTTGGACGGTTTTAGGGACAAAAAAATATTTTTGACCATAGATATTGACGTTCTTGACCCGTCGATTATGCCGGGGACGGGAACTCCCGAGGCGGGCGGGCTTACTTATGCTCAGCTAAGAGAATGGTTAAAATATCTTGCGAATTTCGATATAGTCGGGGCTGATGTCGTGGAATTGGCTCCTGATTATGACAAAAGCGAGGTTTCTACGGCTGTTGCGGCGAAAGTTGTCCGCGATGTTTTGATGATTTTATAGTCCTGCTGCGGGGTTGACAGAAAAATCCGCTGATATCGGGCTTTTTACACGGAATTGTGTTTATAAAAACGCAAATGTTAAAATATATTTCGCCATTGATGCAAAAACGCCCTGTTTTTCTTGACTACCATGATTTAGCGGGTAAGATAGTAAAATGGTTAGATATGGGTAAAAATGTCTTTATTCATATTAAAACACAGCAAAAACATAAGTAATCAGTGCACAAAATATATAAAACTGTTTATAAATTTATTAGTAGTACGCCACATTTAGCGAGGTAAATAAATGTCGACACAAAAATGCGCAACCAGAGTAACTCCAATGGGTATTCCGAATACCAGATTGGATGATTTGCCGGATTTGATTGAGGTTCAGAAGAATTCTTTTGAATGGTTTTTGAAAGAAGGCCTTAAAGAAGAATTGCTGTCTTTTTCTCCGATAAAGGACTATACAGGCAGGTTGGAGCTTCATTTTCTTCCGAATTATACATTTGACAACCCAAAATATTCAATAGAAGAAGCAAGAATCCATGACGCTACTTATGCAAAACAGCTCAGAGTCATGGTAAGGCTCATTAACCGTGATACCGGCGAAATTAAGGAGCAGGAAGTCTATATCGGCGATATTCCGACCATGACGGATAAGGGTACTTTTATTGTAAACGGCGCAGAACGTGTAATTGTATCACAAATCGTTCGTTCTCCGGGTGTTTATTTCAAACGTGAAATTTCTCCGACCGGTAAACGTCTTTATAACGCAACTTTAATCCCTAACAGAGGGGCTTGGTTGAAAATCGAAACCGATTCTAACGATAATATTTACGTTAAAATCGATAAAAACAGAAAAATCTTGGCAACAACGCTTCTTAAAGCGTTGGGCATCACTGTTTCTGAAATGGAAACGCTCTTTACCCACCCTGATTTCTTAAAGAAAACGCTGGAAAAAGACACAACAGAAACAACTGACGACGCTTTAATCGAAATTTATAAAAAGCTCCGTCCCGGGGATCCTGCATCGGCTGCCGGCGGACGTTCAATACTTGAAGCACGATTCTTTGACGAAAAGAAATACGATATCGGGCGTGTCGGCCGTTACAAAATGAACAAAAAGCTCGGCTTGAATTTGCCTGAAACTCAAAGAACGATTACTGTGCAGGATATCGTTGCTTCAATTGAGTATTTGATTAACCTGACTTACGATGAGGGTTCGATTGACGATATTGACCATCTCGGAAACAGAAGAATCCGCTCTGTTGGCGAGCTTCTTCAAAATCAGTTTCGCGTAGGTCTTTCAAGAATTGAAAGAATCGTAAAAGAGAGAATGACGCTTCAGGATTCTGAAACACTCACTCCTTTGAACCTTTTGAACACAAAACCGCTTGTTGCTTCATTGAAAGAGTTCTTCGGTTCTTCACAGTTGTCCCAGTTCATGGATCAGACTAACCCGCTGGCTGAATTGACCCACAAAAGAAGAATTTCAGCATTGGGACCCGGCGGTTTGGTCAGAGAAAGAGCGGGATTTGCAGTTCGTGACATTCACCCGTCGCATTACGGACGTATTTGCCCGGTTGAAACGCCTGAAGGTCCGAACGCTGGTCTTATCGGCTCTTTGGCTACGCACGCAAAGGTTAATGATTACGGATTTATTGAATCTCCGTTCTTTGCAGTTAAAGACGGCGTAGTTACGGAAGAAGTTCATTATCTTTCGGCTGACGAAGAAGAAAATCTGCGTATCGCGCCTGCTGACTTGCAGTTGAACAAGGACAGAAGTATAAAACACCCGTTTGTACCTGTTCGTTACCGTTCAGAGTTCACGATGGGTGATTCTAAGAAAGTTGACTACATCGGTGTTTGCCCGATTCAGATTATTTCGGTTGCAACTTCGTTGATTCCGTTTATTGAGCATGATGACGCAAACCGTGCGCTGATGGGGTCTAACATGCAGCGTCAGGCAGTACCGCTTTTGATTACGCAAAGACCGGTTGTCGGTACAGGGCTTGAAAAAAGAGCCGCAAAAGACTCCGGAATGGTGCTTGTTTCTGACTGCGACGGTGTTGTCGAAAAAGTTGTCGGTGAAGAAATCCTTATCAGAGATAAAGAGGGTAAACTTCACAGACATCAGCTGATGAAATATGTAAGAAGCAACCAGGATACCTGCATCAACCAGCGTCCTATCGTTCGTGACGGTGAAAAAGTTGAGGCCGGCGATGTAATTGCAGACGGTGCTTCGACAAATATGGGCGAACTTTCACTCGGTAAGAACATTTTGGTAGCTTATATGCCCTGGGAGGGATATAACTTCGAGGATGCTATCTTGCTGTCCGAAAGATGCGTTCAGGATGACATATTTACATCTGTTCACATTGAAAAATTAGAAATAGACGCAAGACAAACAAAACTCGGGCCCGAAGAAATCACAAGAGAGGTTCCGAACGTATCCGAAGAATCATTGAGACACCTTGATGAAAGAGGTATTGTTCGTATCGGAGCCAGAGTTTACGCAGACGATATTTTGGTCGGAAAAGTTACGCCGAAAGGCGAATCTGAGCATCCGCCGGAAGAAAAACTGCTCCGCGCGATTTTTGCCGAAAAAGCAAGAGATGTTAAGGACAATTCTTTGAGAGTTCCTCATGGAGAAGGCGGCCGCGTTGTCGACGTAAAAGTATTTGACCGTGAAAAAGGCGATGAGCTGCCTCCGGGAGCGAATACTGTTATCAGAGTTTATATTGCGCAGAAACGTAAGGTTTCTGTGGGCGATAAACTCTCCGGACGCCACGGAAACAAGGGTATTGTTTCAAGAATTCTGCCAAAAGAAGATATGCCTTTCCTTCCTGACGGCACTCCGGTTGATATCGTGCTGAACCCATTGGGCGTTCCGTCACGTATGAACGTCGGCCAGACTTATGAATGCTTGCTCGGGCTTGCTTCATACTTGACAAAAGACCACTATGAAGCACCGTCATTCGACGAAATGTACGGTGACAATATGTCTGAAATCGCTACCAAGGCCGAACTTATCCGTGGTATTAAAGAATCCGGCTGCGATTGGGTAAGAGAAGACGGTAAAGTTTACCTTATCGACGGAAGAACCGGTGAACCGTTTGATGAACCGATTGCGGTAGGGCTTTCTTACATACTGAAACTCGTTCACCTTGTTGACGACAAAATCCACGCAAGAAGCACAGGCCCTTACTCACTCGTTACGCAGCAGCCTTTGGGCGGTAAAGCTCAATTCGGCGGCCAGAGATTCGGTGAGATGGAGGTTTGGGCGCTTGAAGCTTACGGTGCGGCTTATACTCTGCAAGAAATGTTGACTATCAAGTCTGACGATGTTAACGGAAGAAGCAGAGCGTACGAAGCAATCGTTAAGGGTGACAATATCCCGAGACCGGGTATCCCTGAATCGTTTAAAGTACTCGTTAGAGAACTTCAGTCGATTGGTTTGGATATAACCGTTGCGAAAAAAGGCGGCGAGGAAGTTGATTTGATGTCAGATACGGATGATTTGAGAAAATCAGCACCGAAAAGAACGCTTTCAGACATTGATTCTGAGCTTCTGAACATCAACTTCTTTGAAACACCCGCTACGTTCAAAGACTAAATAGAAATGGATGTCATGCCGAACTCGTTTCGGTATCTATCCAATTTTGAAAGATACATTTCACGTTGGAAAGGTTCTGAAAAAAGTTCAGAATGACAGATTAGATAAAAATTTATCAGATAATTAATAAAGGAGAATAAATTGTCTACAAGTATAGATTATTTTGACTATATACGAATCAGTATCGCTTCTCCGGAGCGTATTCTGAAATGGTCATACGGCGAAGTCACTAAGCCGGAAACAATCAACTATCGTACTTTGAAGCCTGAGCGCGACGGTCTTTTCTGCGAAAAAATCTTCGGACCTACAAAAGACTGGGAATGCTATTGTGGAAAGTACAAAAGAGTAAGACATAAAGGCATCATCTGCGAACGCTGCGGTGTTGAAGTTACAGATTCTAAGGTTAGACGCCACAGAATGGGCCATATTAAGCTTGCTGCGCCCGTTTCGCACATTTGGTTTTTGAAAGGCATCCCGTCTTACCTCGGTTTGCTTCTTGATATGTCGTTGAAAGATTTGGAGCAGGTTATTTACTTCAATAACTATGTTGTAATCGACCCTGCTGACTCTGAATTCAAGAAATTCCAGCTTTTGAGCGAAGAAGAATATGAAGATTTCATTCTTGATCATGAAGAATCCGCGCTTAAGGTCGGAATTGGCGCAGAAGCTATCAAAGAGCTTCTTGGCGAAATTTCTTTGACCGAAATGGCTGAAAATATAAGAAACGAATTGGCTCAATCGGGCGGTTCCGTTCAAAAAAGAACAAAATTAATCAAGAGATTAAGGCTTGTTGAGTCTTTGATTTCATCAAATACGGAACCCACCTGGATGATTATGGATGTATTGCCCGTAACTCCTCCGGATTTGCGCCCGATGGTTCAGCTGGATGGCGGAAGATTTGCTACATCTGACTTAAACGACCTTTACAGACGCGTTATCAACAGAAACAACCGTCTTTTGAGGCTTCTTGAGATGGGTGCTCCCGAAATTATCGTAAGAAACGAAAAACGTATGCTCCAGGAGGCTGTTGATGCACTTATTGACAACGGCAGACGCGGAAGAACGGTTGTCGGACCGAATAACAGACCTTTGAAATCACTTTCGAACATCATTGAAGGTAAACAGGGCCGCTTTAGACAGAACCTTTTGGGTAAACGTGTTGACTATTCAGGCCGTTCGGTTATCGTTGTAGGGCCGAGCTTGCAGCTTAATCAATGCGGCTTGCCTAAAGAGATGGCAATCGAGCTGTTTAAGCCGTTCGTTGTTAACAAACTTATTGAACGCGGACTTGTTCAAAACATTAAGTCGGCTAAAAAGAAAATCGAGCGTTCGGAACCCGTTGTTTGGGACATTCTCGAAGAAGTAATCGACGGACACCCCGTAATGCTCAACCGTGCACCTACACTTCACAGGCTCGGTATTCAGGCATTTGAACCGAAACTCGTTGAAGGCCGTGCTATTCAACTTCACCCGCTCGTTTGTACTGCGTTTAACGCGGACTTTGACGGTGACCAGATGGCTGTGCACGTTCCTCTTTCTATCGAAGCACAGACTGAAGCAAGAATGCTGATGCTTGCTACGAACAACATACTCGCACCCGCTACGGGTAAACCGATTATCACTCCGTCGCAGGATATGGTTTTGGGTATGTATTATTTGACAATTCTGAAAGACAAAGATGCGCCGGTTAAGGGCTATTTTTACAGCTTTGAAGACGCAATTGCCGCATTGGAGGCTAATATCCTTAATCTCCATGACAAAATTGTTGTCAGAGACGAACA
Organism: Candidatus Gastranaerophilales bacterium; assembly: GCA_944322685.1. Classification (GTDB taxonomy): domain Bacteria; phylum Cyanobacteriota; class Vampirovibrionia; order Gastranaerophilales; family Gastranaerophilaceae; genus Spyradomonas. The sequence goes on along the minus strand of CALUPP010000074.1, from coordinate 19,961 downwards.
TGGCGAAAGAATAGAAACGACCGTCGGCAGAATCATATTTAATGAAACTGTCAGAAAAGCGTTGGCATAAAAAGATTAGAGGGAAATATAATAATGAATAATACAATAGTTCCGAAAAGCAGCAAGAAACATATTGATTTTATTAACAAAATCATGGATAAAGGCGCATTAAAGGATCTTCTGGCTCAGGTTTACCTTGAGTTTGGCGGTGCAAAATCTGCGACTCTTGCGAATGCTTTGAAAAATTTGGGTTATAAATACGCCACAAAATCAGGCGTAACGATTTCAATTCAAGATTTGAGCGTTCCGCCCGAGAAAAAGGCACTTCTTGCCGAAGCGGAAAAGGAAATCGACAAATCAACGAACAGATACCTCAAAGGTGAAATCACCGAGGTAGAAAGATATACAAAGGTTATCGACACATGGTCGGAAACAACGGCCAGATTGACCGAACAAGTTGTTGAAAACTTTGACAGATTAAATCCGGTTTATATGATGGCATTCTCCGGTGCGAGAGGTAACCTTTCACAGGTTTCGCAGCTGGTTGGTATGAGAGGCTTGATGGCTGATGCGCAGGGCCAGATTATCGACTTGCCGATTAAAGCGAACTTTAAAGAGGGCTTGAGCGTTACAGAATACATCATTTCTTCTTACGGTGCACGTAAGGGGCTTGTTGACACGGCGTTGAAAACGGCTGACTCAGGTTATTTGACCAGACGTCTTGTTGACGTTGCTCAGGACGTTATTATCCGCGAAGATGACTGCCATACGACAAAATCAATCGAAATGAGAGCTATTCATGACGGTGAAAAAGTCGTTGCTAAGCTCAAAGACAGGCTTTTGGGCAGAACAATCGCTGAAGACATCAAAGATGAAAAAGGTAACGTTATTGTTCCTGCTCAAACAACAATGGACAGGGACGATATAAGAAAAATTGAGGGGTTGAACCTTGAAAGTGTTAAGGTTCGTTCTCCTTTGACCTGCGAATTGGAATACGGCGTGTGCCGCAAGTGCTACGGCTGGGCAATGACAACCCAAAAAATGGTCGATGTCGGCGAAGCAATTGGTATTATCGCTGCACAGTCAATCGGTGAACCCGGAACCCAGCTTACAATGAGAACATTCCACACAGGCGGCGTATTTAAGGGTTCAGGTGCCATGAAGCATATTCTTGCGGATATGGATGGTGAAATCGTTTCCAAATTCAAAACAAAAGAGATGAGAACCCGCCACGGTGACATAGTACAGGTTATGATTCAGGAATGCGACGTTGAACTCAAAGGTGCGAAGCTCTCCAGAACATACCACGTGCCGACTGGTGCGGTTATGCATGTTGCACCCGGCTCAAAGGTTAAAAAAGGCGAAGAAATCGCGGTATTTGAACCTGCATCTGCCGGCGACGGTAGCCGTTTGACCGAAAAAGCAACAAAAGATATCAACTCCGACCTTTCAGGTGAAGTTATTTTTGAAGACTTTGTGGCTGACGAGAAAAAGGACAGACAGGGCAACATTTCAAGAACCGCAAACAAAAATGGTATTGTTTGGGTGCTTGGCGGTGATGTTTACAACCTGCCCGGCGGTTCTAAAATCCTTGTTAAGGACGGCCAGAAGATTAAAGCGGGTGAAAAACTTGCCGAAACGCACATTGTTTCCGAACATGGCGGCGAAGTTCGCGTAGGCGAAAACCTTGAAATCGAAGAAGTTAAGTTTGAGGGCAAAAAGATTAAAAAGATTGTTCAGGGTAAAGAATTGACAATCGTTATCGCTTCAATTAAGCCGTCAAATGCAAAATTTGAATCAACCAAGAAAGAACAGTTCTGGGAAGTTGAATCAACTGGCGAAAAATACATCGTTAAATCACCGGCTGATACAACTGTTGAAAACGGCATGATTATTGCCGAGCTTATCGACGATGAGTATGCGGTAAGTTCTTCGGGCGAAATCAAATACATGGGAATTGAGGTTGATGACAACCAAATCATCACAAAACCGGGTTCCGTGGTGTTTATCCCTGAAGAAGTTCACCAGATTAGCAAAGATGTATCTTTGAAAATGGTTGAGAACAATACTTTTGTTACTGCGGGTACGGAAGTTGTAAAAGATTTGTACACGCACATCGACGGTATTGTTGAAATCAAGGAATTTAACGATATTATCCACGAAGTTGTAATCAGACCCGGAGAAATTTATACTCTGGACAACATCGGCGATTTGAAAGTTGAGGAAGGCGAAGTTGTTGAGGCCGGAACTCAAATTGCGCCGAAAATCAAGGCAAAATCGACTTCAATCGTTACTATTCTTGAATCTGATAATGATAACCTTGAAATTGATGATTTGGATGAGGAAATCGACGTTCCGACGCTGGATGAGGATTCCATCACAAATCAGCCTATTCAGATTCTTGTTCGTCCGGTGCAGCAGTTCGATATTAAACCGAAATCGGTTTCTATTGAATTTGAAAGCACGGATGAATCAATCAGCATCGTTCCTGTAACCCAGTTGCAGTACAAAGACGGCGCAAGAGTAAGAAATCTTGACGGTTCTACATTGACGAGAACGAGTTTGGTTCTTCAAATGCAGGGATATTTGAGCCATCTTAAGGGTATGGTTGAAATGACTGACGAAGAAACGCTCAAAGTCGTTGTTCTTGAAACATTGATTGTCAGAAGGGAGCTTGAAGGCTCTAACAAGGCGTCGATGCAGACGGAATTGCTTGTTGAAAACGGTCAGGTAATCGATTCTAAGTCGCCTGTTGCAAAAACTCAGGTCTTGGCGGTTAACGATGGTATCGCCAGCATCAAAGGCAACAGCGATGAGTTGAGAAGACTTCTTCTTATTTCTGAAAATGTGGAAGAAAAAGTTTCTCTGAAGACAAAACCCGTAGTAAAAGCCGGAGAATTTGTCAGAATGGACTCTGTACTTTCTGAAAGCGGCGAAACATCGCCTGTTTCAGGTCAGATTGTTTCAGTTGACAAAAACGAAGTCGTAATCAGAGTCGGCAGACCTTACTTAATCAGCCCCGGTACAATGCTTCAGGTTGATAACAATTCTCTCGTGCTCAGAGGCGATATGCTTGCGAACCTCGTGTTCGAAAGACAAAAAACGGGTGACATCGTTCAAGGTCTTCCGAGGGTTGAGGAGCTCCTTGAGGGTCGTAAACCTAAAGATTCGGCTATTCTTTCAGAAATTGACGCGATTGCTGAAATTGAAATTGAAGATGACGTTCCGAGATTGTATCTTGTTAACGAAAACGGCAGAACCGAAATCAAATATCCTATCGATTCAAATATCATCGTTCAGGATAAACAGCACATTAGAGTCGGTCAGCCATTGACGAGCGGTCCTTTGAATCCGCATGACGTAATAAGATTGAACGGTATTGAGGCTGCTCAGCAGTATCTTGTGGACGAAGTTCAGAGAGTTTATCGTTCGCAGGGCGTTGAAATTGCGGATAAACACGTTGAAATTATCGTTCGCCAGATGACCAAGAAAGTAAAAGTTGTTGAATCAGGCGATACTAAGCTTCTTCCGGGCGAGCTTGTTGAAATTCAAATGCTTGAACAGGAAAACAAAATCGTTGAGGAAGCCGGCGGGGTTCCTGCTACATACGAACCGGTTCTTCTTGGTATTACAAAGGCATCTTTGAACACAGAAAGCTTCATTTCTGCGGCTTCATTCCAGGAAACCACAAGAATTCTGACTGAAGCGGCTGTTGAAGGCAAAAAAGACCAGTTGAGAGGTTTGAAAGAAAACGTAATCATCGGTCGTGTTATTCCTGCCGGTACAGGGTACTACCACCTTACGCACGCAAGTGAAGAAAAGGACAAAGAGGCTCAAAGAAGGGCTGCTGCGAAGAACAATGCCAGAAAACCTTCCGCAATTTTGGAAGAAATCGAGGGAATGTTCGGCGCACCTGACTTTACGGTTGAATAATCGTTCTTAAAAATATAAAAAGGCGGAATCCGATGGTGGATTCCGCCTTTTTGTTAAAATTGGCTTTCATTAATGTCAGAGTTGTTTTAAAATGGAAAAATGAAGAAATTTATTGTTTTATTTGGCTATGTTTTGTTGATTTGCGGGGCTTTGTCGATGGTTGTGCCGTTTTTATGGATGTTGAGCGTTTCGTTTATGCGGGATTCACAGGTTTTTTCGGTTCCTCCGGTTTTGGTGCCTGAGCCTGTGATTTTTGATAATTATGAAAACGTTTTTTCTCGGATGAATGTTGCAAAATTCTTCGCAAATAGCTTATTTGTCGCTGCTGCGACGACAATTTTTCAGGTTCTTTTTTCCGCTTTTGCAGGCTACGCCTTTGCGCGGGCAAAATTCAGGGGGCGGGATTTGTTGTTTTTTGTTTTTCTTTTGACAATGATGATTCCGCCGCAGGTGAACATTATTCCGCTCTTTTTCCTTATGCGAGAGGCGGGATGGGTTGATACTTATCAGGCGTTGATTTTGCCGGGGATATTTGGAGGATTTGGCGTATTTTTAATGCGGCAGTGGTTCTTGAGCTTTTCTGCTGAAATAGAAGATGCTGCTCGAATTGACGGTTGTTCGGTTTTGGGCGTATTTTTTAAGATTGCGCTGCCGCTTGCGGTTCCTGCGCTTGTTACTTTGGGCATTTTTACTTTTATAACGACCTGGAATGCTTTTATGTGGCCGTTGATTGTCACAAATTCCGACAGCGTAACCACTTTGCCGGTTGCTTTGGCAAAATTTAAGGGTAGTTTTAGAGAAATTATCAGCTGGGGCGAGCTCTGTGCGTGTTCTGTGATTTTATCTTTGCCGGTTATATTGATTTTCCTTGCCGGTAAAAAATATTTTATAAATGACGTTCTTTCAGGCGGCTTGAAAGAGTAAAAAGGCCGATATTTATTGATTATCCGGAATTACCCGGGTGGGTAATTTTATATATGACTTTTTGGCGTTATTATTTATATCCTGTCGAATGCGGCGGATGTTTTCAGGTGTAAATATGATTAAAAACGGCTCATGAGGATGAGGTGCAATGGACAAGAAAAGAAATCTTTTAATTGTTGACGATAACAGGCTGAATATTGATCTTCTTGTAGAAACATTGAAGCCTTTTGATTTCAATATTGTTACTTATGAAGATCCTGTTCGTGCGCTTGAAGAATCCAGGGATAATGAATATGAACTTGCGATGTTGGATGTTGTAATGCCGCAGATGAACGGATTTGATTTGGCGGTTAAGTTCAGGGAGATTCATCCGACGACGCCGGTGATTTTTGTCAGCGCTCACGGCTCAAATGAGAACAAAATTAAGGGTTATAACATCGGATCTTATGCTTATATCGAAAAACCTTTCGATGTAAAGACAATCAGGGCGCAGGTTCTTAATATTTTGAAGCTAAAATGGGTTCAGGATGAGCTTTATGCTGAAAAAGAAAAATTGGATAATATTTTTGCGTTTTCCAGCGATGAAATTATTCTTGCTGATAAATATTTTAACATTACGTCGAAAAATCACCGCATTTTTATTGGCGGAGCGGCCGAAAAAACTAACTTTTTCGATTTGCTTGAAAAATACGGCAAAGCGGATATTGTTGATATATTGAAAAACTTTATTACCTCGGATGACAAATCATTGAGTTTCAAAATGACGGTCGAAGATACAATAATCAATGCAAAAATTTCAAAAATGTTCGACAGCGCGGGTATGATTTGCGGATATTTGGCGGTTTTGCGAGATATAACTGACGAGATGAAAGTCATGACGCAGAAAGAGCAGTTTATTGCGACGCTGACGCATGACTTAAAAACGCCAATAAGAGCCGAATCCAGAGCTTTGCAGCTCCTTTTGGACGGTGTTTTCGGTGAATTGTCGGCGGAGCAAAAGGATATCGTTAAAGAAATCTACAATTCTTCAAAATTCATGGCACACATGACGGACAATCTTCTTGCGAGATACAAAATTGACAAAAAAGGGGTTTCTTTGCGCAAAGAAATGTGTTCTTTTAAGTCTACCGTTGAAAAATGCGTGGAGAATGTGAAATATTTGCTTGAAGAAAAGCAGCAGAGAATCAAAATCACGAATAGATTTGAGCATGATGTATTTTTGTACGATGAGCTTGAAATTATGCGGGTTTTGAACAACCTGCTCAACAACGCATCGTCTTATTCGCCGGAAAACAGTGATATTGAGCTGAAAATTGAGCCGGAAAACAGCGATTATGTAAAGATTTCGGTTTTTGACAAGGGTCCCGGTATAAAACCTGAAGATATAAAGACGATTTTTAACGAAATGAAGACAAATGCCAAGACGTTTAAACGTGTCGGTTCAGGTTTAGGGCTGTTTATCAGCAAAAGGATCGTTGAGTGCCATGGCGGGGCGATTTCTGTTGAATCCGTACCCGGCAAGGGGGCTTGTTTTTCCTTTACGCTGCCGGTTTTGGCCGCGGAGGGTCAGAGTTCATCCGCTATAAACACCGGCTCGCAGTCCCAGATGTAATCTTTGATTATTTTTATTTTACGGTTTGTAAAATTCGGGTTTTTGTTTGAATTTTGCGGCTTGATTTTTGGCCTGAGGCGGTTATGATGTTGTGTGTGCATATCTCTCACTCGTTTTATTTACGAAAACAATATAAATTGCTCGATTGAAAAATTCCTTGCTCTTTTGACTGTTTTTGGGGATACTTAAAGTAATGATTTACAGGTGAAAAAGAAGAATGAAAAGCTGGAAGCAAAAACTTAAATTTTTCATCATTACGGGGGCTTTTGTTGTTCTGATTTTGATTGTTTTTTGCCGTGTATTCAATATGGCCAGCGTGACTGACAAGGATTTTAAAACATACAGGCAGGGCGTTGAGTATTTGAAGAAAAACGATTTTCAAAACGCGTATTTTAACTTTACAAACATCTCCAAAACCTCAAAACTCTACGAAATAGCGCTTCTGCGAGAAGCAACATGCGCGGACGAGCTGAATGACTATGAAACTGCCGTAAAAAAATATAATGCATTTATAGAGCGTTATCCGGAGTCGATTTTTATAAAAAAAGTCTATTATTCGCTCGGCCAGAACTATTTCAAGAAAAATGAGTATAAAAAAGCGGAAAAAGTTTTTGAGAAAATCCGAAAACTCTCAGAGGATGATGAATATTCAATAGGCGCGGCTTATTATCTCGGCGTAATCACCAAGGAAAAAAATCCCCAAAGAGCCAAGGCATATTTTGTTTATTATTTGAAATCTGCGCCTGACGGGCGGTTTACAATCAGCTCCGCGCAGGAACTTGAGGCGCTAAAACTGCCGTTGAGCGGTGCGGAAAACGGTTTGGTCGGAAAGGCCTATTTTCTTAACGGTTCTTATTCAAAAGCTTTGCCTTTTTTGAACAAATCTGACTTGCGTTCGTATTGGCATTATATTTTCCGTATTTATCATGCGCGCGGAAGTTATCAGCTTGCGAACAAGGTTTTTGACGAGGGGTATTCGCATTTTTCGGCTTCCATTGATGAAAAAGAGCTTTTTGACACGCTTGAATATTACGCAAAGCACTCGGGCGCGTCGGAAAAAGAGGGCTGGTACAAGGTATTGGAAAAGGCGCAGCTTTATCATGCACAAGGAGCGGATTTTGCGTCTTACAGGCTTGCTCGGCTTGTTGAAAATACCCTTAAAGAGCATTTTTACCGGGAAATTTACAAAAAATATCCTGACGGGAAGTTCGCTTCTGATGCTTTATCCAATCTTTTTTGGCTTGAGTATAAAAACCGCAACTATGTTGAGGCAAAAAAATACGGATATATTCATATAAAAAATTATCCGAATACAATTGCCTCGCCGCGGGTAATTTTCTGGATGGGCGTAATTTCTGAAAAACAGGGGTTGAAAAATGAGGCAAAAGCCTTTTATCAGAAAGTTTTGGATGAATATCCGGATGATTATTATGCTTTTCGTGCGGAAAAGAAGCTGGAATTCTATCAGAGCTCGCCCTGGAAGACAAAATCCTATCGAACTTTGCCGCCTTTTGCCGGAACTATTCATTTTCCGATAAAATATACATCTTTGTCGGATGATAACATCGCTTTGATAAATCTGATATTAAAACTTGATGACTATACGCTTTTGAACGAGGTGGAAAAGGATAATAAGCTTGTTCAGAGCTGGTTAAATTATAAGGAAAAAAATTATGCGCGTGCTGCGATTTTGGCCCGGGATGCGCTTGCGCAGATGGACAAAAAGCCCGATTTTTCGGATAGTGTGTACAAACTTGCGTATCAGCTGCATTATCAGAACGATATAAACCGTTTTAGCGGTGATTTTGGGCTTGATGCGTTTTTGGTTGCGGCGTTGATTCGCGAGGAAAGCTATTTTAACCCCAAAGCGCGCAGTTCTGCCGGTGCGGCCGGACTGATGCAGCTTATGCCTGCGACGGCCTCCTATATTGCAAAATCTGAGGGTATAAGGTACTCATCTTTGTTCAATCCTGCGGATAATATTGAGCTGGGATGCGCCTATTTGAGCCATGCGAGGGATTTGTTGAACGGAAACGACCTTCTTGCGGTTGCATCTTATAATGGCGGGCCAAATGCGGTAAAATCATGGATGCGGGGGCTAAATTACAAAAATCTGGATGAATTTATCGAAAACATCCCCTACGAAGAAACAAAAAACTACGTGAAAAAAGTTTATCGCACTTATTGGATTTATATGAACATGTATTAAACGCTCAGACCGGTTTTTTGCATTAAAAAAATAGTTTTTCCGTTTTTAATTGCTGACGCAGGCTATTTTTCTTCTTTTTTATTCATTGTGCCGATGCTGAGCACATTTTTTCCGTATTTTTGCTCAATTTTGTCCCAGAGCTGCGCGAGAACCTCGGATTTTTGATTTTTGGGGGTATCAAAAAGATAGAGCTGCGATGCGGCTTTTTCTGTGAGTTTTTCCACGTAAACTCCTGACGAGCGGTAAACAATATCGGGTCTGTAAATTTTTTCCAGCATTTTGTCCGCAAAACTGTTTATTACAAGCTCGCTATCCGCCGGCGACGGCAGCACGACCTTTTCTGTTATCACTTGAAAATCTTTTGTTCTGAGCATTATGCACAAAATTTCCGCTTTAAGCCCCAGTCTGCGCAGTTTTGAGCAGGCAAGGTGCGCATGGTAGTGGAGCGAGTTTTTTATATAGAACTTATCGCTTGTAAAATGGGCAAATGAGGAGGTTTTTTGGATTGATTTCGGCAAAGCGGGTTTGTTGTCGACGGGGTAGACGGATTCGCCGAGAAGTTCCTGCTTTAGCTCTATTCCGCGTTTTCCCCAGATTTTTTTCAGCCAAAATTCGTTTTGTTTTACGATTTCCGAGGCCTTGTAGATGCCGTATTTGTGAAAAAGCGCTGCCGTGTTTCTTCCGACGCCCCATATTTCTTCGATTGCGGTTCTGTTGAGTTCTTCATCGAGGTTCCAGCGGCCGATTCGATAAAGGCCTGTGTTGGTTTTGCCTTTTTCGCAGGCAAGTTTTGCGAGTGTTTTGGAGCTTGCGAGCCCGATTGAAACGGGAATGCCGATTTCGTTCATTATTTCTTCTTTCATCATCTCAATGATGCCGTTGTATGACATCCGATAGAGTTTTTTTAGGCCGGTGAGGTCGAGAAAGGCTTCGTCTATGGAATATGTTTCGACAATGGGCGTGTATGATGAAAGTTTTGTCATTATTCTGTGTGACATCTCCTGATAGAGGCTCATGTGTCCTGAAACATAAATCGCCTGCGGGAATTGGCGTTTTGCCATAAAATATGGCATGCCCATTTTGATTCCGAGCTGTTTTGCCTCTTTTGAGCGTGCAACTATGCAGCCGTCGTTGTTGCTCAGCACGCAGAGCGGTTTGTTAAGAAGTTTGGGGTTCATTAGTTGTTCGCAGGAGGCGAAAAAATTGTTACAATCTACGAGGGCTATTTCTGACATAATTAATTACCACGACTTTTTAGGGGAGTATTAATGAAAATCGGCGGAGGTTTTTAAAACGAACCATCACCCCCGCCTCGCCTGATATTTTAAACCCTTGTTCGGATTAATATCTGACTCTATTAGGAAGGATAAGTTTAAAATTTTTAAAATTTCAAAGTTTTCGCGCAATTCCGGAGGCGACTCCGAAAATTGTCAGTGTTTCTTCCGGGATAATGTCCGGATAATCGGGATTTTCCGGCTGAAGCCAGACTTTTGAACCTTTTTTTCTTAATCTTTTTAACGTATATCCGTTATCCACAAAGGCAAGCACGATATCGCCGTCGTTTGCTGAGGCTGTTTTCCTTATTATTACGGTATCGCCGTCAAAAATGCCCGCGTTGACCATAGAATCGCCGGAAACCCTGAACATAAAGGTAGAGGGGCTGTCCAGGTCAAAATCTTCGTCAAGCGAAACCCTTTTTGCGATATGTTCTTCTCCGACCGACGCAAATCCCGCGCGAACGGCTGTTGTGAACATTATTGCGCCGAAGCAGGAGGGGTTTATGATGAATTTTCCGTTTTTTTCAAGGATTAGTTCTTCGTCCTTTAGCTTTTTAAAGTACTGCCAGACCGAATTTTTATGCTTAAACCCGAAATCCTTGGCTATTTGTTCATAGCTCGGGAGCGGTTCTTTTCCGTAGCGTTTTTTGAGGTTTTCAAAGAATATTTTTTGTTTTTCAGTGCTCATATTAATATTATAGACGAATGTCTATAAATGTCAAGCTTTAAAATTTCATTCTCATTGATTGCTGTGCAAAGAGAATGAAAATAAGCTAAAATTTAACGGCGTTTAACTATTATGCCGGCAAAATCTTTACTTTTTAAATTATTTTTAGTTAATTGTATATACTTTTTTGTAATACAGTAGGCTTCCGAGGGTAAATAGGACAATATTCGGTATCCACGCAGCCATTGACGGCGGAATGGCCAGAGCTTCGCCAAAGGAAAGCGAAAGCGCCCTCAAAAGGTAGTAAAGGAACAAAATCAAAATGCTGAACAGAAATCCTCTGTTGTATCTGACCCTGGGCGGCGTGATTGCGAGCGGAACGCCCAAAAGCACCAGCACGACTGTTGTTACGGGGAATGCAAACTTGTTATAAAGTTCGATTTTGAACAGTGATTCGGTTTTTTTGTCTTTTTTGTGGCGGTTGTTGTCGATATATTTCCACAAAGCGATGACATTGTACTGCTGGGCCTCGTCTTCTGTGAGTTTGTCGCCTATGTCAAGCCCGAAATCGACCAGTGATTCGCTGAACCAGGTTGTATTTAAGATTTTTCCGGTCAGAGAAATCGTGTAAACAGCCCCGCGCTGGAAAAGCCAGCCTTGAGTGCTAGTTTTTCCGCTTTGGGATTGAATTACCTGGATTGTGTCTTTGTTTGACAAATCAAGAACCGAAACATTTTTAAGTGTATTGTTTTCGCATTTTTCAATATAAAACAGACGTTTCAGGCTGCCGTCTTTCAGCTCTTTAAATGTAAAATTCTGTTTTCCGTTCGGGATATTTTTTTGTCCAAGCGCCCAAACTGCAAGGGTTTTTGATTGTGAATTTGTGATGGGGACGATTGTTTCATTGATTGTGAACGTTAAAAGCGCCATTGAGGCCGCAAATATGAAAATCGGTTTTGCTATTCGGTTCAGGCCTATTCCGCAAGCCCTCATAACAGTGATTTCCGACGAAAGGCTGAGCCTGTTCAGCGTCATAACCGTTGAAAACAGCACGCTCATAGGGATTGCCATAACAATAACCTGCGGCAGGTTCAACAAAACTATCATAAGCGCGATATTGAACGGAATTCCGTACAGGGTAATCTGTTTTATCAGCGTGATGAACGTATCCGAGGCGAAAATAATGGACGTAAAAATGACTATGCCCATTATAAAAATTTCAAGCACCTGTTTTAAGATATATGAGTCCAGATATGTCAGTTTATTATAAAATTTCATACTTTCTTTCGTACTTTGGGGATTTTTTTTAATTTTTGCTGCGCTGTTCGTCCTGTTTTATGAATTCGCAGAGGTTTTCGAGTTTTTTATCCTCCATTGCGGTGAGCAAATCGTCGATATTTTTCAATTTGCCCAGCGCAAACCCCGTTTCTGCAAGAAGAACGCAATCATTGCACAATCTTACGTTTCCGTAGGCGATTGAGCCTGCCAGAGGCATTGTTTTTCCGCAGCAGTCGCAGTCAAAGTATTCATTTGCCGAATCAGGGTTTTCGTCAATGTCATCCTGCTTCATCTGGGCGGCTACTGCCTGCATTTCTTCAATGATTCTCAATTCTTCGTTTTTATCCATAGCTTTTATTATACAAATAATAAATTATTTTCGCCAGCGGAAATTTTTGATGTTATTTTGGTATTTTTGAGCGGAATTTAACTGGTTTTAGGCTATTTTGATGAATTGGGAGCGATTTTTTATTTATTATTAGTGAAAAGATGAATTGTTTTCTATTTATGTTCAACAATCGTTTCCAGGTATTCAATTGAGCGTTTTGCGAGGAGTTCGTTTTTCAATTTTTTATTCTTTTTGATTTTTTTGTCGGCTTCAAGCGGTTTTACAATGCCCCAATTTGAGTTTACGGGCTGAAAATGCTTGTGTTCTTCGAATGAAATATAGGAGGTGAGTGCGCCGAGCATTGTTATGTCGGGGAGTTCGAGAAAATTTTCGTTTTTTAGGTATTTTGCGAGGTTTATTCCCGCGTACATGCCTGTTGCGATGGATTCCGTGTAGCCTTCGGTTCCGGTGATTTGGCCGGCGAAGAAAAGGTCTTTGCGTTTTTTGCATTGAAGAAATTTATTCAGAATTTTGGGGCTGTTTATGAATGTGTTGCGGTGCATGACGCCGTATCTTAGAATATTTGCGTTTTCCAGCCCCGGGATTGAATGAACCAGCTCTTTTTGGGCGCCCCATTTCAGATTTGTCTGAAAACCGACGAGGTTGTACATTGAGGCGGACAAATTGTCCTGGCGGAGCTGGACAACCGCATAGTTTTGTTTTCCTGTTCTTTTGTCAACGAGGCCTACGGGTTTCATCGGGCCGAATCTGAGCGTATCTTCGCCGCGTGAGGCAAGAACTTCGATTGGCAGGCAGGATTCAAAGAATTTTGCGTCTTTTTCAAAGTCTTTTAGCTCGATTTTTTCGGCTGTGGTCAGGATTTTGTAGAAATTTTCGTATTGTTCTTTGTCAAATGGGCAGTTTATGTAGGAGGCTTCGCCCTTGTCGTAGCGGCTTGCGTAGAACGCGATGTCGAAGTTGATTGAATCTTTTTCGACAATAGGTGCGATTGCATCAAAGAAGTGCAGATGCTCCTGAGAGCAAAATTCTTTGATTTTTTCCGCAAGCGGCTCCGAGGTCAGCGGGCCTGAGGCAATAATGGCCGGTTCTGTCGGGATTTCCGTGATTTCTTCGCGGATGAGGTTAATATTCGGATTTTCTTCAATCAAATTCGTTATTTTTGCTGAAAAAAGCTCTCTGTCGATGGCAAGAGCCGCGCCGGCGGGCACAGACGATTCAAAAGCGGCTTTTATCAGGTACGAGCCGAGCAGGGACATTTCTTTTTTCAAAAGTCCGCTCGCATTCGTGACATCATAGGATCCGAGGCTGTTTGAGCAGACAAATTCCGCCAGTTTTTCGGTTTTGTGGGCGCCTGTTGTTTTTTTCGGGCGCATTTCGTACAAATCGACTTTAATTCCTTGTTTTGCGAGCTGCAATGCGGCTTCAGTCCCGGCCAGCCCGCCTCCGATTACGACAGCTTTCATCATTGCACCATTTCATCGAATGTATTTAGGTCATTGTATCTGAACATGTTGACAAATTTGTACAAAAGTTCGGGCGGAAAACGGTGGGAGCCGAATTCCAGCATTATACGCAGGGCATCTTTGGTGTTTTTGACCTTGTATTTTGTGCGGCCTGAGGTTAAGTCGTCAAAAAGGCTGCAAAGTCCTACGATTCTGCTTAATTCTCCGATTTGATCGCCGGAAAGGCCATACGGATAGCCGGAACCGTCGTGGTTTTCATGGTGTTCGAGCGCTACGCGGCAAATTTCTTCAGGCATTTTCATCTCGTCTTTAAGAATTTTGTAGCCGATGAGGGTGTGTTTTTCCAGGAGTTTTTCGTCTTTATTTGAGCGTTTTGTTTTGTTTAAAAGCTCCGGAGGAAATTTTGTCATGCCTATATCGTGCAAAAGAGCGCTCTGTGTAAGATTTTCGATTTTTTCAGAGTCAAATTCAAGCTTGTAGCCCAGTGCTGTTGCGAGAATCGAGGTATTTAATGCATGTGTGTTGTAATAATCGCCCAAAAGCTTCAACTGGGAGCAAAATTTTACGTCATCGATTATTGTTCCGATTTCGGATAGTATTTTTGACTTCATTTCGTTGATTTGTTTGATTGCTTCTTTATTTTCGTGCACTTTTAAGGACGAAATGGAGTTTGCGTAGTTTGTTTTCATTTTTATTTGGAAATCGGGTTTTATTTTTGCTGTTGCATTAACGACGATGTCCGATGATGTGTCATCGATGATTTCGTTTTCATTTTCTTCGCTTTCTTCGGCGGGTTCTTCTTTTTCTTTTTTTGTTTTTTGCGGTTTTTCCTGCTGTTTTTTATTCGAGTCTTGTTCTTTTGGCTGCGGTTGCGGCTTTGGGGGCTGGGTGTTTTTAGGCTTTTGCGGGATTTCTTTGTACAACACATCGTATTGGCTGACTCGCAGAAGCTTTCCGGAGGTCAGGATTTCGCCTGCGCTCATGAGCTTTATTCCTCTGTCATTGTAGAGGTCAAAAGGTATCATTTTGTATTGGATTAAATCTTCAACGAATATGCGTTCCATAGTTATCCCACTTTATCTTTTAACCTATTATAAGCCATTTTTGTGTTTTGAAAACAGTGTATTTAGATGATTTTAGTTAAAATTTCTGTAAAAATCGGGAGAATTTGTTATAATAATGCAAACATCCCAATGTCTTGGCAAACTGGAGGTTATATGTCTGTATTTATTAATTATATTGGTCATAGCGGGTTTTATATTGCGGCAGGCGATGCCGGAGTTTTGATTGACCCGTTTATTACGCACAATCCGTCGGCGGTTTGGCTTATAAAGTATGAAAATGTCAGAGATATTTTGCTGACGCACGGGCATTCCGACCATCTGGGCGATGCTATTCAGATTTCCAGAGAGCATGGTGTGCCTCTGACGGCTGTTTTTGAGCTTGCGAGGTACTGTTCTGACAATGGAGCCAATGCTTCCGGGGTTAATATCGGCGCAAGAGTTGCAATAAACGGCGGTTTTGCGAAATTTTTCCCCGCTTTTCACAGCAGTTCCACTCCCGAGGGTGAATATGCCGGTATGCCTGCTTCTATAATGCTGGAATTGAACGGTGTGAGGGTTTATCATGCCGGAGATAACTGTTTGAATATGGAAATGAAAGTTATCGGCGAAACAATGCCTCCTGACATAGCGCTTTTGCCGATTGGGGATACTTTTACAATGGGAATTGACGATGCGATAGTTGCTGCGAAGTGGCTCGGGGCAAAAACCGTTATTCCGATGCATTATAATACTTTTCCGGCGATTGTTGCGGATGAAGAAGAATTTAAATGCAAAGCTGAAGATGCAGGCTTAAAATGTGTCATACTGACGCCCGGGGATTCAATTGAATTATGAAAAAATACGCAATGATGATAGTTCCGACCGGGGTTGGCGCCTCAATCGGCGGATATGCCGGTGATGCAAGCCCTGTGGCGGCAAAAATATCAAAATTTATGCCGCTTATTGTCAACCCGAATGTTGTTAATGCGGCTGCGTTTTCCGGAATCAATGAAAATATGCTTTATGTTGAGGGGTGGAGCATTTCAAAATTTTTGCGCGGTGAAATTTCGCTTTTACCGCATAAAAACAACAAAATCGGGATAATTTTTGATCGGGCAATACCCGAAAATGTTCTAAATATCCATATAAACACGATGAATGCTGTCAAAACCGTTTACGGAACCGAAATTATCGGATATGAGATAACTAAAGAATGCGCAGGGGTTGAGTTTTTTACGACTGCTGCTGGGATTTCAACCGGGGCGTTGAAAAATCCGGAAACGCTGCTTGAAGCAGGCAAAAAATTACTGAAAAAAGGCGCTGAAGCGCTTGCTGTTGTTGCTTTTTTTGATGAGCCGCCGGAGGATGACTACGAAAACGGCACGGGAGTTGATATTGTCGGCGGTGTTGAGGGCGTGATTTCGCATTATCTTTCAAAAAATCTCCTTTGTCCGTGCGCGCATGCGCCGGCTTTTGCGGATGTGGAAATCAGGGGCGATATTGTTGATTCAAAAGTCAGCGCAGAGTATATTACACCGACTTTTTTGCCATGCATTTTGCTGGGGCTTCAAAATGCGCCTTTGATTAGAAAATATGATGAAAACGGCTGCATAACATATAAAAATTTGCATTCTGTTGTGATGCCTTATAATTCTTTGGGTTCAAGTGCGGTTTTTGATGCGATTGAGCATAAAATTCCCGTTTATGCGGTGAAAGAGAACAAAACAGTTCTTGATATCACAGGGGGTGCAATTAATTTGCAAAATGGTATAATAGAAATAGATACATACGATGAATATATAAAAGTATTGCAATCCGGAGAAGAATATGTTTAAGAAAGGTTTTTCTACTGCTGAAATTCTTATAGTTTTGGTCATTGTCGGAGTTATTGCCGTGGCCATGATTACCACAATAAGACCTAACGACAAAATGTACGGCAAGTTGTGCTACAAGGCTTATGATATATTGAATACAGCTGTTTATAATATCAAACAGGATGCTGCTGATTACAACGAGGATCTTTATAATAAGGCGAATACTACGGCCAGTGAGGTTAATGAGGACAATTTAAAGACATTCCCGGAAGATCCTATACTTTTTTGTAAAGATCTTGCGGATAGAAGTTCCGGTTATATAAATACAAGCTATACAAACTGTAATAATATATACAATTATGGTGAAACTTTCGTTGATGCAAAGAAAAAAATCGCGGTAGATCCAACATTTGTTGCTTCTAACGGGATGCGTTTTTATATGGTTCTTTTAGGTGATATAGGTGATAGTGAACATAATAAATGGGTTATGATATGGGTAGATTTGAACGGTTCAAAATTGCCTAATAGTACTGAAGTTACTGAAAATAAAAAACCTGATTTGGTTCCGTTTTTTATAAATTTGAAAGAACCGGTTGTTGTGCCTGGCGGAGTTGCTGCTTATGACGGTACATATTTGATGGCCAAAATAATATATTCAACACCTGATTTGGAAAAATCTGAATCAGCGCCAATGACAATGATTTCTGCTAAATATGGTGCATTTGCCGGTTTGGAATGGACTAAAGATCCAATGTCTTTTCTTGATGCAGAAATTTTGGATGAAATTCAACCGATGAATGGTCTTTATGATTATAGTACTGCGGTTGATCCTAATTGTTTTGCGGATCAATCTCTTGCGCCTTTATTGCATTCATACATTTATCCTCTATGTACTATAAAAATTATAGAAAACAAATAATTAAATTTCGTTGTATTCAGCAATGAGTCGTTCTATCCAGCCAAAAATATTTACTAATTCGTAAGGTTTTGGCATATAAAGGTCGGCGCCTGCATCAAGAATAAGTTTTTTGTCGTGAATAATTGTTGAAACAATAATTTTCATGTTTTTTAGCTCTTTTTTTTCGCGGAGTTTTTTGCAAATTTCGATTCCGTCGAGGTTTTTTGAGTCTCCTGCGTCCAAAATCAGTACAGCCGGGTTGATATCCACGACATTTTCGATTTCGGGAGCTCCGCAAATGACGTTATATCCTTGCATCTGGGCTGTTGTTTGCAAAAGAAGATTCAGTGCTTCATCTTTTTCGATAATCATTAGTTTGTTGTTGTATTCACGTTTTTTCACTGAGTCAGATGCGCTTATTTCAGGATGATCAATGACATAGCCGGAATTCTGTTTTGTTGAGGCCAGTTTTTGGGTCGTGATTAGGGAATTAATGGCATTTTTCAGGCTGCTGTAACTTTTCAGTTCATTTGAGATTATGCCGATTCCTGTGGAAACGAGATTTACCCTTTTCCCTTCGTTTTCGTCGCCCTTGAGGATGATATAGCCTTGTTTTACGTCGTTTTCCGTGTAAAATTTTTCAACTATCGTGTTAAAAGCATAAATAACAAAATTTGCGATGTGTTCTGCTTTAAGATAGTTGGTTAAAACTAAAAATTCCGCGTTTTTCAGCTCGCCGATAAAATCGTTTTCGTCCAAAGATGATGCAATGATTGCGCTGAACGTCTGGCGCATTTTGTCCGAGGCCAGCTCGCCGTAGATTTCTTTATATTGTTCAAAATTGTTGATTTTTATGAGCAAAGCCGCCCAATTTTTGTTTTCGGTGATGGTTCTTTTTAAAACTCTGAACGAAATTTTTGCATCGGGAAGATTTGTGATTTCATCGAGGTAGTTTTCGATGTGCCGTCTCAAATGTGCGTTTATTCTGGCTTTGAACTCCTCAGAATCAATTGGTTCGCTCAAAAAATCGTCGGCGCCTGCCTCAAGTGCGGATAGTTTGTCGTTTATATCTTCCGATTTTGAAAGCGCAACTATAACCGAGCGTGAGGAACTGCCCAGGAGTCTTAGCTTTTTGCAAATTTCGCTAAGCGGAGTGTCAATGCTGTCCGATATTAGCACCAAATCCGGTTCATATTCGCACAAAATCTCAAAAGCACGCTCCGCAGAGCTCGTTACAAAAACTTTTGAGCCGTTTTGTTCAATCAATTTTTTGTATTTTGTTGAAAGTTCCCGTCTTTTGTCGAGAATCAGTATTACTTTTGCGAGCATTATTGATTCTCCTTTAGTTTTTTTCCGCTTTGAGCTGCATAGTCAGCTGCGGGGAGCTCAAGTGTGAATTTTGTGCCGGCCGGCGGGGTTGTTGAGCTGGTTAGGGTGATTTTTCCGCCCATTTTTTCAACCAAATTTTTAACAATATAAAGCCCGAGCCCGCTTCCTTCGGTTTTTTGGGTCAGGTGGTTTTCAATTCTTGTAAATTTTTCAAAAATTTTGTCAAAATCTTCGGGTGCTATCCCTGCGCCCTGGTCTTTTATTTCTATGTGGGCAGAATTTCCGCTGCCGGCTGTGAGAATTTGCACTGTTGAGCCTTGCGGGGAATATTTTGCGGCGTTATCAATAAGATTTATCAATATTTGCTGGAGTTTATCCTCGTCGGCAAGAATAAGCGGGGTTGTGCGGGTGATTTCCGTGCTGAATTTGTGCGAGGGGTATTGTTTTTGCAAAATCGGCAGTATTTGCGCCAATAAATCGTTAATATTTAAGGATTTATACACAAAATTTTCTTTTTGCGACTGCATTTTTGAGATTGAGAGCAGGTTTTCGACGAGTTTTATCAGCCTGTTCGACTGATCTTTAATTATGCCCAAAAATTTCAGAATTTGAGCGGTTTCGAGCCTGTCGTACGAGGAAATCATAGTTTGTGCAAATCCTCTGATGCTTGTGAGCGGGGTTCTCAGCTCATGGCTTACTGTCGAAACGAATTCCGTGTAAGCCGCTTCCATATTTTCCGACGGGCCGCAAAATGTCAAAATTTGCAGATTATCCGATTTTTCTATATTTATCGGGGTGTTTGGCAGGGCGGATTTTATTGTTTTCAGCGTTATATTGTCCGAAAGATTCGGAAAATGCTTAAAAAATGCCGGATTTGCGCTGACGAGCCGGTCATTTTTATCAAAAACCGCAACCGGGCAGCTCAGACTGTTCAGGATTTTTTCGTAGTTGATTTCCATAAAATCATTATAGCAATTTGAGCGCGGATTTTACAAAAAATTAAGCTTTTTTTTATTTTTAGGTTAAAAATCAGCCGAATTAATCCGGAATTTTGGGGCCTTTGTATTTTTCGTAGAGTTTCATCACGTCATCGGAGAATTTGTGGCCGTTCATCATTCTTGCGTAAACCTCCGCGACGAATTCAAGCGGCGATCTTTTTGCATAG
>CALUPP010000073.1 GCA_944322685.1 Candidatus Gastranaerophilales bacterium | reverse complement strand
CTAACTACTTGTTTCAACCAATTATAACCACAAATACGCATAATTTACAAATTATTGCAGAATTTTAATAAAGTTTGTGCTAACATATTGATATGTTTACGGGCATAATCGAAGAAAAAGGAACCATCACATCTTTAAATAAGCTCCAAAATGGGGCGATAATCACTGTCGGCTGCAAAAAAGTGCTGGACGACCTTAAAATTGACGACAGTATCGCCATAAACGGCGTTTGCCAAACGGTTGTCAAGCTTTTGGAAAGCGGGTTTCAGGTATTTGCCTCTTATGAAACGCTAAATATCACAACATTTGGTTCACTCGAGTGCGGCGATACCGTAAACCTCGAAAGAGCATTGAAACTGTCGGACAGACTGGGCGGACATATTGTCTGCGGGCATGTCGACGGGGTCGGCAAGCTTATCGCCAGAGAAAAAATAGGCGATGCGTACAAAATGACCTTTGAATTGCCCGATGAACTAATAAAAGAAGTCGTAAAAAAGGGCTCAATAGCGATTGACGGCGTCAGCCTGACAATAGCCGAGGTTTTGGACAATAAAATTACTATTGCGGTCATCCCTCACACATTTAAAAACACCCTTTTAGAGGATTTGCCCTTAAATTCAGCGGTTAATATAGAAACTGATATTCTCGGCAAATATGTTGCCCGCTTTATCGGGCAAAATGCCCAAAAATCAAAAATTACAGCCGATTTTCTTGAAAGGAACGGTTTTATCTAATGAATATTGTTGAAAATATAATAAATCAGTTCAAAAGCGACAAAGCGCGCTTTGACACTGTCGAAGATGCCATTGAAACCATCAAAAAGGGCGGCATGGTCATTGTTGCTGACGACGAATCACGTGAAAACGAGGGCGATTTGATTTGTGCAGCTGAATTTGCAACCGTCGAGAACATAAATTTCATGATTTCGGAGGCAAAGGGCATTGTTTGCGCGCCAATATCTCCGGAAAGAGCTGAAAAACTTGGCTTGGACAACATGGTAAAGCACAATACCGACATAAAAGGCACAGCGTTCACACAAAGCGTCGACGCTGATCCGCGATTCGGCGTTACAACCGGTGTTTCTGCGATTGACCGCTCGGTTACAATAAAATTAATTGCCGATGACAACACAAAACCCGCTGATTTGCGCCAGCCCGGGCATGTTTTCCCGCTGATTGCGAAAAAAGGCGGCGTTCTTGAACGAGTCGGACACACAGAGGCTTCGATTGACCTTTGCAGGCTGGCAGGATTGAAAGATGCGGCTGTTTGCTGTGAAATTGTCAACCCTGACGGTACAATGGCGCGTAGAGATGATTTGCGCAGATTTGCCGACAAATACGGGATGAAATTTATAACTGTTGCCGATTTAATCGCATACAGACTGAAAAATGAGCGCCTCATGAAACGTGAAGCCGAGGTTGATTTGCCTACAAAATTCGGTAATTTCAGGCTTTTGGGTTACAGGCATGTTTTGACCGGCCAGGAGCATGTTGCACTTGTAAAAGACGACGGCTCAGACAAAATTCCGCTGGTTCGGATGCACAGTATTTGCCTCACGGGCGATACTTTTCACAGTTTGCGATGCGATTGCAACAGCCAGCTGGAAAATTCAATGAAAATGATTAACGAGTACGGAAAAGGCGCGGTTGTTTACCTTTTGAACCACGAAGGACGCGGAATCGGCATTGTTAATAAAATTAAAGCCTACGCCCTCCAAGACGCAGGCGCAGACACGGTTGATGCGAATTTAAAACTCGGTTTTAACTCCGATTTGCGTGATTATGGCGACGGAGCGCAGATTTTACTTGATTTAGGGTACAGAAAGTTTAAGCTAATAACAAACAATCCTCAAAAAATCATCGGACTTGAGGGTTACGGCCTTGAAATTGTCGACAGAGTGTCTGTTGAGTCGGAATTTACAAAATACAACCAAAAATACCTCTGCACAAAGGTCAACCGCATGCACCACATGATAGAACTCGGCAAAATGGAGCAAAAAAATGGCTAATATTCTGCAATACAAGGCGCTTCCATATAGCAGCCAGTACGAAAAAGTGTTCAAAGGCGTTTATGATGACTTCAAAAACCGATCATTTCCAGATTACAAATTTGAACTTGAGCCGCTAGAGTACGATGAATTCATTGATTGCGTTGAAAAACAGCTCATAAAATGCATACTCCTGCTTGAGGACGAAATCCCGACCGCTTTTATGGTTTATACAACTGAAATCAGCGAAGCAGTAGAGCTGAATTTGATTCATTGCCTTGGAAATGAGGACACGAACCTAAAAAGAAAGCTATTGCTTGAAAAATTTCTTGAGCTGGAGAAAGATATCTTAAAAACCAAAATCGTAACTTACCCCATGCTCGGCTCTCAGGAAGAATTTGTGCCCGAAATTTCAAATTACGGCTTTAAAATGGTTGGCGTGGCCGTTGTCAGACTCAATTTTTCAAATCCGGCTTCGCTTTCGATTTTTAAGCGTTTTGAGTCAGATTCGCTGCCCGCTGGCTACAAAATCACCGGCTGGGAAAAGGAATATTTTAATGATGTCGTGAATGTCGTGAATACTGCTTTTAAAGATACGTCTGATGCGAAATTTGACCCGAGATTTGCAACAAAAGAGGGCTCAAAGGACATAGTTGAAAAAATAACAAATGAAACATACGGTACTTTCTTGCCGGAGTGCACGAGCGTCCTTTTAAAGAAAGGAAAGCCGGTCGGTGTCTGCTTTGCGAACATAACTGCGGGAAAAATTGCTAATATTCCAATAATCGGCATGGAGCATGAACATTGTCACAAGGGACTTGGAGAAAAATTGCTCTATAATTCCGTAAAAAACCTCTTAAAACAAACAAAAATGGAACTTTCAGAGGTAAACGCAAGCACCGAAACAGACAATTATCCTGCGCTAAAAATGTACCGCAGGTTGGGCTTTAAAGAAGATTATTATTATCCGCAGGCGTATAAGCCGATAAATTAGCATTGTTTTTTTATAAAAGCATGGAGAAAAGCAGATTTTTTTGTTATAATTTGCTTTTCTTTTGTTTTTAAGTTACCGTAAACACGGAAGTACTAAGATTTAAGACCAATTGTTAAATTTTGTTACTTAATTAGTGTAAAGATAACAAATTTTTTTGTCTTCAGTTATTAAAGCACTATCAAAACCTATTTAATGGAGGAATCAATGATAAACGCACCGATTAATGCAATGCCCGCAATGCCGGTAGCCATGCAGCCTGCTGAACAGACAAAACAGTTTAATGCAGTAGCTATTACAGTTCACAATCCCACAGTAGAAGCTGGAACGCAGGGGCCCTCACCTTATAACTACCCGCAGGCATCTGTATATTCATATCCGCAGACCTCGGTTTATCAACCGGCGGCGCCTGTGAATGCTCCGGCAGCGCAGGAAGTTCAACAATCCGAACAATTTAACGTTCCTGAACCCGCAATCACTCCCGCTCCGGCGCAAGAAAATGCTGTACAGCCGCTTGAAGAACCGGCAGTTGAACAATAGTGGAAAAGCAGCCGTATAGCTGCTTTTTTCTCTAGTAATATAGTAAATAATGTTAAGAATTATTACATATATGCCCAAAAAACGCAATTTTAAATCTTGAGGTTTATTTAATAAGCATACATTAATAACTCTTAATAGGGGAAACAACATGATACAAGCACCACAAAATTATTACCAGCCACAAGCACCTGCACCGGCAGCTGCTCAAAAACCGCAATCACAGTACAATGCGGTAAAAATTGACATCATTGAACCAAAAGTCAATGCAGGTGAAACACAGGCCTCACCATATTACATGCCTCAAACAAGCGTTTACAATATGCCCCAGGCAAGTGTTTATACTCCGACACAAGCAGTAACGGCTCCTGTCCAGCCTGCTTACAGCGCTCCTGTACAAACAGCAGCCCCGGTTTACGCGCAGCCGGCACCTCAAATTGTAAACCAACAAAATATTTCTCAGCCTCAACCGGCAGTAGCAGCTCCTGTTCAACAGCAACCTGCACCTGTCGTTCAACCGCAAGCTGAACCAGTTGCAACAGCTCAAGCGGAAGCAGTACCGCCTGCACCGGCAGCAGAACCTGTTTCAACAGTTGATGTTGCGGGCTTAACTTCAAAAATCAAATCTGAAGACCCCGAAGCAGCCGGAAAAGCAATCGAAGATGTTGCATTAATTGCTCAAAACAACCCCGCTGAAGCTGTTCAGCTCTTAGACACAAACCTGATGGAAGGATTGTTGGGTGTAATCGCTAAGGATACATCATCTTTGCAGGGCCCGACGCCTAAACAGATTGAATTAAGACAACAAATTATGTCAGGCAAAAACCTTTCCGAAGCAGATACAGCAGAAGCAAAAACAGTAACTCCGCTGGAAATGGCTGAAAGAAATAAACAATATGCGTTGTTCACGGTTGCAATTCTGCAAAACCTCTTGATAAACGAATTCAAGAAAACAAACAACACAACCCCTGACATCAAAGATCTCCCGGGCATGGAACAAATAGTAACAACTATCAAAGACAACCCGAACCCGATGCTCAGAGCAAGCGGACTTGCAGCACTTGCATACAACGCAAGACCTGAATACAAGCCCGTCATGAAAGAAATATTTGAATTATCCAAGAATGATGCGGACGAAAACGTCCAAAAAGTCGCAACAGAAGGCTTAAGCAAACTGGATCAAATCAAATAAATCAAAAAATGTTGATTCACCTATTAATGTAAAAAAGCAGTCAGAAATGGCTGCTTTTTGTTTGGCTGTTTTTTAAATGTATATTAAAGTTTTGTAAAAAAATAGACGAATCCGTTATTTCAGGTTTAAATATTAGTATGTCAGAAGAAATCAGCGAAAAAGTAATAAATATTTTTAATAAACACATAAAAAACAAACAGACAAACCCGGATGAAAAGGTAAAATCGTTCCTTGGTTTCAGCTACGTCAGAATGGACGAGGATGTGAACGGATATCCGTTTAAAAAAAGCAAGCTCGAGGATTATGCTAAGGAATGCCATTATATTGTCAAAGTTATGAGGGAAAAAGACAAAAAAGTGTGCCTTTACAGCTACAATGTCCCTAATGACAAGCTGCTTGACTTTTTGCTGATGTTCAGAAATGATACTCTTAACGGTACAATAATAGAAATAGACAAATTTTTGCCGAAAGACTTGGCATAACTGAGTAAAAATGGGAAGAATAGATAAATCTGCGCTGGAAGAGCTGCTATCAAGGGTCAATAAGCCCTACCAGTATATTGGAAACGAAATTTTTTCATATAACAGGCCATTTGAAGACGCAAAAGTGCGTTTTGCTATGGCTTTTCCGGATAAATACGAAATCGGCGCAAGCAACCTGGGTCACAGAGTTCTTTACGAAGCAATAAGCAGCGTCGATGGCGCTTTATGCGACAGAGTTTATGCGCCGGAACCGGATTGCAAGGCTGTTCTTGAGGAAATGTCAATCCCCTTGTACGGTCTGGAATCCAAATTTCCGCTAAATGAGTTCGATTTTATCGGATTTTCGCTTCAGTATGAGCTTTGCTACACAACTGTGCTCGGCATGCTAAAAATGGCACAAATTCCCATAAAATCAGCCGACAGAACGGAAACAAACCCGATTATCCTTGCGGGCGGGCCATGCGCGTTCAATCCTGAACCAATGAAAGACTTTATTGATGCATTTTTGATTGGTGACGGGGAGGAAACTTGCCGGGAAATTGCGAAAACGTTCATAAATCTGAAAAATAAGGGCAAAAAAGAGGTTTTAAACGCAATTTCCAAGATTGACGGGGTTTATGTGCCTCAAATTCATAACGGCGTAACTATAAATAAACGAATTTACGATTTTAACATTGAATCCGCGCCCAAAATTCACCCCGTACCATTTTCAACCTCGGTGCATGACCGTGCTGTGGTCGAAATAAGGCGAGGCTGCGGGAGAATGTGCAGATTTTGCCAGCCCGGGCATGTAAATTTGCCTATCAGGGAGCGAAAAGCAGCGGATATAATCAAAACAACGAAAGAATTGGTCAAAAATACCGGTTATGATGAATTTTCGCTTTTGTCGCTTTCTTCAAACGACTACACAAACATAGAAGCCGTGCTGGAGGAGCTAACCTGTTATTTTAAAACAAAAAAGGTTTCTGCATCGCTTCCCAGCCAGCGAATTGACCGGTTTAACATAAGATTGTCAAATTTGGTGAAAGATGTGCGCAAAACAACGATTACACTGGCGCCTGAGGCGGGCTCGCAGAGGATGCGCGATGTTATAAACAAGAATTTGACCGAAGAACAAATCGTCAACACGACGCTCGAGTGCTACAAAAACGGCTACGACACGATAAAATTCTATTTTATTCTCGGTTTGCCCACCGAAACGCTTGAAGATATTGACGAAATGCTTGATTTGCTCAATAAAATCAGGTATAGGGCCAAATTGATAAAAAATGAAAACGGTTTTAAGCACGATTTGAAGCTTAATTGCACATTGTCCATATTTGTACCGAAGCCGTTTACACCTTTTCAGTGGTGCGGTCAGGATTCCATGGAAACATTGAA